>PWMW01000040.1 GCA_003559095.1 Clostridiales bacterium
AGTGGGACAAGAAGTTAAGCTGCCTAAACAATGGGAGGCTGATAGCAGGTGTCAAAAGAAGAAGACAAAAAGCGACTTGTGCAGCGTCTGCGACGGGTTGAAGGACAGGTGCGCGGAATTCAGCGGATGATTGAAGAAGAAAAGGACTGCATGGACATTCTTGTGCAGGTGGCTGCAGCCCGGGCCGCGCTAGACAAAGTAGGGTTGGGCATTTTTGAAGGGCATTCCCGCAGTTGTATCCTGCGAGCTGTCCAAAATGAGCAGGGTGAGCAGGCCATTGATGAACTTATGGGCATTATGACCAAGTTTATGAAGTGAACCAGCAAAAGCACGGAGTCCGTTGGCAGCGGAGTCCGTGCTTTTGCTCAGTGTTAAACTAGTCCAACGTTTCGATGTAGTGATAGGCAGACATGGCGGCAACAGCGCCGTCGCTGGTGGCCGTGATAATCTGCCGCAGCGGCGTGTCACGAATGTCGCCGGCCGCGAAAATACCAGGGATAGAGGTGGCCATGGCGCCGTCGGTGGTTACATACCCTTCTTGGTTGAGAATGGAGCTGCCCTGCAGGTATTGAGTATTGGGCAGAAACCCAACATAGATAAAGACGCCATCCGTATCTAGGGTACTTTCGGCACCGGTTTCGGTGTTAACCAGTTTGACGCCGGTGACCCCAGACTCACCAAGGATCTCGCCAACTTCGGTGTTCCAGATGAAGTCAATCTTTTCGTTGTTGAATACTCGGTCCTGCAGAATGGGCTGAGCCCGCAGCTGTTCGCGCCGGTGAATGATGGTTACCGAGGCAGCAAATTTGGTAAGGAAGTTCCCTTCTTCCGCTGCAGAGTCTCCCCCACCCACTACTACGACTTTTTTGTTGCGGAAGAAGGCACCATCACAGGTGGCACAATACGACACGCCGCGGCCGGCAAACTCCTTTTCACCGGGTACACCCAGGTAACGGGGCTGGGCTCCCGTGGCGATGATCACCGCTTTGCCCACCACGGTTTCTCCTCCCACCAGTTCCACGTGCTTCTCAGGGCCGTCCAAGGCTACTCCTTGAATCTCGCCCTGCTTCCACTCGACGCCAAAATGCATGGCGTGCTGGTGCATCTTCTCCGACAGTTCCGGTCCGATGATTTCTAAGAACCCAGGATAGTTTTCCACTTCCAGGGTGTTCTGCATCTGACCCCCGGGAAGCCCTCGTTCCACAATCACCGTGCGTAAATTGGAGCGAGCAGCATAGACACCGGCAGCCAAACCAGAAGGCCCCCCACCCAGAATCACCACATCGTACATAGACATCCTCTCCATTCTTCAGGAATCATGACCCAACAGCGCCTTTAAGACCGCGGTACGAATCGAACACTCAATCTTCGTCATCGTCATCCCAAACTTCGATATTTTGTGCCACGTTCCCTTCGAAGTTGGGATACTTAACAACGTTGCCCTCCCACGTGCGGATCATCACGTGATCTGAGCCCCAGCCCACGAGATAGTTGGGCAGGATCGGGGTTTTACCAAGACCACCGGGGGCGTTGATAATATACGTGGGAATGGCCATCCCTGAGGTAAACCCACGCAGCTGTTCCATGATCTCCAAACCCGTCTCCACTCGGGGATGAAAATGCAGCGTACCGCGGACAACCTTGGCATGGAACATGTAGTACGGACGGACGCGAATCCGCAGCAGCTCTTGGTTGAGCTTTTTCATGACATGGGCCGAGGAGTTAATTCCATTGAGCAGCACAGCCTGATTTCCCAAGGGCACGCCGGCCCGGCTCAGGCGATCACACGCCACAGCGGCTTCGTTGGTCACTTCCTTGGGATGGTTGAAGTGACTGTTAACATAGACGGGATGGTATTTGCTGAGAATCTCAGCAAGCTTAGGCGTGACCCGTTGTGGCAGTGTTACCAGTGTTCGCGTCCCCAGCCGCACCATTTCCACATGTTCAATGCTGTTCAATTCTTTGAGCAGCCATTCGATGGTCTCATCTTCCAGCATGAACGCATCGCCGCCCGTAATCAAGACGTCGCGGATTTCTGGATTGTCGCGCACGTACTCCACAGCCTGTGTCAACTGCTCTTGAGTGGAATGCTTATCCAATTCCCCAATGGCTCGTCGGCGCTGGCAGTGACGACAGTACATAGCACACTGGTTGGTCACCTTGATAATCAAACGATCCGGATAGCGCCGCGTAATGGCAGGAGCGGGACTGGTCGTGGTCTCAGCCATGGGATCCAATTCTCCCCGCTCGGAATACTCAAAAGCAGATGGCACAGCCAGCCAACGAATGGGACAGGAGCGATCATCGGGATCCATCAGCGACGCGTAATACGGCGAAATGGCCCAGCGGTACTGCTGGCCAATGTCCTTGATCACATCGTACTCGTCATCACTGAGGTTGATGATGTTCGCTAAGACGTTCACGTCTGTAATCCGATTGTCCATCTGCCAGTGCCAATCATCCCAGTTTGCTTCGGTGCCTCCTAAGACTTCCATGATAATCTTCTTCTGTGCAGCTATGGTGTCGGCACTCTTGAAACCCGTCTGGATGTCTTCCTGCACCTTCAGGTACTCGGCAATTCGGCTCTTGAGCTCTTCCGCCCGCTCAAGAGATACTTGACGTGCAGTTTGTTGACTCATACCATCACTCCCTTTGAAATTCATTCTCACGGCCCATGGCAAAAAGGGGCCGACTGTGAACAGTCAGCCCTGACAAGCCGTGAGATTGCGTCGTCGTTGCTCGGCCTCCTCCACCACAGCGGGCAGAGTTCAGCATTGTCAGCGACAAACCTGCTGTACATCTATTATACTACAAAAACCGAAATCTTGATTCTAATCCCGGCGAGATCCAGACGTCGCCGTCTTTACTTACAATCACAGCTTCCACATCAGCCAGCTGTTCCACCAACTCCACTGCCCGGTCTCTTCCTAACACAAACAGAGCCGTGGACAGGGCATCTCCAGCAGCTGCCGTGGGTGCCACCACAGTGACGCTGGTTACCTGGTCTGCCGGGAATCCCGTGGCTGGATCAATAATATGGTGAAAGCGGATCCCGTCCTTTTCGAAGTAGCGCTGGTAGTCACCGGATGTAACCACGGTGGAATCAATGAGCTCCACCACCGCCATGACGCGACTGGGCTGAGTCGGGTCCTGGATCCCCACCCGCCAGGGGTTATCGTCTCCGTCGCGGGTGCCAATCACACTGATGTCGCCACCGGCGTTGATCAGGCCATGGCGGATTCCGTGATCCCGCAGCACAGCCGCACCTCGGTCCACCGCGTAGCCCTTGGCGATCCCTCCTAGATCCAGCACAAAGCCTTGGGGAATCTTCACCTGCAATTGCTCTTCGTCGACGGACACCGAGCGATAATCCACACGGGCCATGGCGGCTTGAAGCGCGTCATCCGCCGGAATCCTGCGCTCATCAGTGCCAAAGCCCCACAGGCTGATCAACGGTCCAATGGTAACATCAAAGCCGCCATCCGTCAAATTGCCGTAGTCGATGCTCTTCCTCAAAAGCGCAATCACTTCGTTCTCTACCGGAACCCACTGCCCAGCCCCTGCGTTGATCCGACTGATATCGCTGTCGTCAATATAGCGCGAGAACAGCCTTTCCACACGTTTCATCTCGGCAAAGGCTGCGGCTACTGCCTCTTCGGCGCCGCCACCGATGGCGCGCACATCCACGGCCGTATCCATCAGAAACTGTGTCCGGTTGATGGTTTCTTCATGAGCTGTTGTAGCCTGACCTGATGTCCAATACTGGCCAGCTCCAACAATGGCAACTGCGCCCAAAACGACCAGGATTAATCCAATCCGTGTATATCTCAACAAACGTCACTCCCACAACGAAATCGATACGGCGCTAACAGCCGGGTTTTATAGCAAGCAATACGTGGTCTGCGGTCCAGTGCGAACCGTCTTTTGCCGACTTGTCCAGCGGTTTGCACGCACATACAGCCCTACGCCAGCTCTGCTAACTGGCTCGACGTTTTTTGATGATGGGCTTCCCATCCTGCTCGTCGATGGTGTTCATGGGGCACACTGCCACGCATTTGCGGCAGTTGATGCAGAGGTCATAGTCAATGCGAGCCAGATTATCGTTAACCGTGATAGCATCCACTGGACATTCCTTTTCGCAGCGCCGACAGGCAATACAGCCCACGGAACAGACGGAACGTGTTTCCTTGCCTTTGGCCAGGGAACGGCAGCGAATGTGGACACCTTGGCGCTCCTCAACCAATACAATAATGTCGCGAGGACATGCTTCCACACAAGCGTTACAGGCTGTGCAGTTGTCTTCGATGATCTCGGGCAGGCCATTTTCGTTCATGCGCATGGCATCAAAACGGCATGCCTCCACGCAGGTTCCGCAGCCCAAACAACCGTAGGAACAGCCCTTATCCCCATTCTGGGTAAGGTGGACAATGCGGCAGTCCGCCGGTCCTTGATAATTCGCCCGGCGGGGAGCTTCGCTGAAGCCACCTTTGCAGAGCACTTGGGCCACTTTGCGCCGGGTCTCTGTCGCCTGCTGGCCAAGGACCTCGGCCACTTTGGCCGCTACCTCTGCCCCTCCCACAGGACAACCGTTGGTCGGTGCCTTTTTGGCAGCTACACCTTCAGCGAAGGCACGACAGCCAGCAAAACCACAGGCACCACAGTTGATGCCCGGCAGCACGGCTTCGATGTTATCGATCAGTGGATCGCTTTCCACGTGAAATTGCTTGGACGCGATGGCCAATCCAATGGAAAACACCACACCCAAAGCTCCCATGCTTATGAGTGAAACCAATGTATTACTCAAAGGGAACCCTCCATTTCGGTTATACTAGGCCAGCAAAGCCGCTGAACGCCACCGACAGCAGCCCAGCGATGATAAACGCCACGCCGGCCCCTTTTAGCGGCTCAGGCATGTCGGCAAACTCTAGTTCCTCACGGATGCCTGCCAAGAGCAGCAGGGCTAAGGTGAAGCCAGCCCCAGCCCCCAGCGCGAAGATGATGGACTGCAGGAAGCTGTATTCCCGGGATACCAACAAGAGAGCCATCCCCATTATAGCACAGTTCGTCGTGATCAAGGGTAGAAAGATACCCAGTGAGCGGTACAGACTAGGACTCATCTTGTTGAGGAACATCTCCACTAACTGGACCATAGATGCGATCACCAGAATGAAGGCCACGGTCTGGAGGTAGGGCAGGTTGAACGGATCGAGGATGAAGTGCTGGATCAACCAGGAGACACTGGCTGCCACCGTCATGACGAAGGTAACAGCCATCCCCATCCCGATGGACGTTTCTACCTGTTTTGACACTCCCATGAAAGGGCAAATGCCCAGGAACTGCACCAACACGAAGTTGTTCACCAAAACGGCACCGAGAAAAATCATAAAAAATTCCATGCTGTCACCTCCTACGATGTTTTCTTCATACGTGCAGAGATCAAGTTCATAATGGCCACCAGAAAACCAAGGGAAATGAAGGCACCAGCCGGTGCTGTCATAATACCCCAGGGCGTGAAGAAGTCACCGAGGATTTGGATTTCGAAGAGGCGGCCCGTACCCAAAAGTTCCCGCACACCACCGAGAATTCCCAGGGCCCACGTGAAGCCCAGTCCCATGCCCACAGCATCCAAGATGGCGAATCCCACAGGCATCTTCGAAGCATACGCTTCGGCTCGTCCCAAAACCAAACAGTTGACTACAATCAAGGGAATGAACATGCCCAGCATGCGATGGAGCTCGGGTAGAGCAGCATTCATCGATAGATCCACAATGGTAACGAATGTGGCAATAATAATGATGAACGATGGAATCCGGACCTTTGCCGGTATGAGGTGCTTCAAAACGCTAATCAGAGCGCTGGAACAAATAAGTACAAAGGATGTGGCCAAGCCCATGGCCACGCCATAGGTGGCAGTGGTTGTTACGCCAAGGGCTGGACAAAGGCCGATCAAAAGCCGAAAAACCGGATTATCTTCCCAAAGACCGCGCAGAAGATCACGTTTGGCATCAGCCATGTTTATTGCCCCCCTTCAAAAGCCGCAATGGCATCGGAGAAGTTACGACGAACAGCTCGGGCCACTGCCTCTGCTGACACGGTAGCCCCAGTGATATTATCGATATCCTGCCCAATGGTTATGGGTGAGTCGGCAGATTTGCCCTGGAATTGGCTGCGAAAACCTTCGTCTTCAATCTGCGAACCCAGGCCGGGGGTTTCCGTATGCTGCAGGACAGCCACATTGACAATCTCCATGGTGTCGCTGCCCACACCAACCATCACCCGCACGGGACCTGCATAGCCCCCGGCTTCACTGGCATACGCAAAGCCCACAGTGGTGCCGTCACCATCCTTGGCCCGGAACATCACAAAATCTGCTTCGATGAACTCCACAGAAGCCGCATCGGCAAACAGTTCATAGACGGTACTCTCCATCTCACGGGCTCGGTTCTCAGCAATGATAACACTGGTCACGTTATATACCTGAGATAGCACACCCGCGGAGACCATGGCGATCACCGTAAGAACGATCACCATCCGCATGGATTCACGCATCGAACGTCACCCCCTGCCCATAAATTCGCGGTCGCGTCCAGCGGTTGAGGAGCGGCGTAGCAGCATTCATCAGCAGGATTGCGAAGGTCACACCTTCGGGCAGGTTGGCCCAAAGCCGGATCACCGTCAGGATAATCCCCACACCAATGCCGTATGCCACGCGGCCCCGCGGCGTCACGGGCGTAGTCACCATACACGTAACCATAAACACCGCAGCAAACATCAAGCTTCCACTCATAAGGTGGAACAGCGGATCTTGTCCGAACACGGCCATCAACACCGCGGTGGTCACCAAGAAACTCAGCGGCATTCTATAGTCAATGACGCCACGATAGAACATGAAGATCCCAGCCAACAGAATGGCCAAAACAGAAGTTTCGCCCAACGAACCAGCAATGGATCCAAAGAATAGATCCGAATAGGGTACCACGCCGCTGCCCAACGCCAAAGGCGTGGCTCCAGAAATACCGTCAAAGGGCCGTGTCCACGCTGTCATGGGCACCGTGAACGAAGCAGTCAAAAAAGCACGCCCGACCAGAGCCGGATTGAATGGATTGTGACCTAAGCCACCGAAGATATGTTTGCCAAGGCCAATGGCAACCACTGCACCCAGGACAATCATCCACGTGGGCAGCGTTGGCGGCACGCTCAAGCCCAAAAGCATTCCTGTGACCAAAGCACTGCCATCGTGCACAGAGACGGCCTGCCCCCGCAGTCTCTGGAACGCTGCTTCTGCTGCGACGGCCGCCGCTGCCGACCACAGCACCAGCCGAACGGCGTCCAAACCGAAGAAATACATGCTGACAGCCCAAACGGGCAGCATCGCCACAACCACGGTGAACATGATCTTTTGTGTGGAGTCACGATCTCGCACATGGGGTGATGGCGCTAAGATAAGCTGTTGTTGATCCAAAGAAGTCGCCTCCTATCTCAATTGGATTGTGTCTGTTTCACCGTGGCTATCTGGTTCTTAGCAAGCCGGATATAGTGCAGCAGATACCGCTTTGAGGGACATATGTATGAGCAGCAGCCACATTCGATGCAGTCCATAGCGCCGTACTCCTCCGACTCATCCCAACGTCCCAAGATGGCCGCCCGTTCAATGCGCATGGGCAGCAGATAGGTTGGGCACACGTCGGCACAGCGGGCACACTTGATACAGGGCATGGGATCAGGCAGTACGCACTGCTCTTCACTGAGAACCAAGATGCCAGACGTGGCTTTAACCACGGGTACCTCTGTGGTAATCTGAGCATCACCCGTCATGGGGCCTCCGGACAGAACCTTGCCAATGGTGCCCTTTGTACCACCTGCTGCGTCGATGACCTGTTGGAAACTGGTACCGATGGCCACGAGGAAGTTGCCAGGTGATTGGACTCCAGCACCAGCCACGGTGACTACCCGATGGGTTGAGGGCCGTCCGTCCCGCACAGCTTGGGCTGCAGCCAGAACCGTACCGACATTTTGCACAATTACTCCGCACTCATGGGGAAGTCCATTGGACGGAACTTCGCGCCCGGTAATAGCCTTAATCAGCTGCTTCTCGCCGCCCTGGGGATACTTCACCGCTAAGGGAACAATCTCGATATTGCCAGCATGCTTCCGCAGGGCCTGCATGGCGTCCATCTTGTTGGTCTCGATCCCGATAACCACACGCTTTGCACCGCAAGCCTTCGCCAGCAGCCGCGTGCCTAGGGCCACATCCTCAGCGTATTCCACCATCATGCGATGATCCGCTGTGAGATAAGGTTCACATTCGCTGCCGTTAAGAATAAAAAAATCGATAGCAGCCTGATTAGGCGGGGCTAGCTTGACATGGGTCGGGAAGCCGGCTCCACCCATTCCCACGATCCCCGCTGCTGTCACGGCTTCCTTGATTTGGTCACGGGATAGCTGAACCGGGTCGAGATGGGACTCCAACGGCGCCCACCGGTCTTGGCCGTCGTTGTCAATGATCACTGAAAGAATCTGTTTTCCACTGGGATGCGGGCGCGGCTCAACAGCGGCCACTGACCCCGATACCGGTGCATGCACGTGGGCGCTGACAAAGCCCTGGGCTTCGCCGATGCGTTGACCGGCCAGAACTTCATCGCCCTTTTTGACTAACGCCTGTGCCGGCGCCCCCACGTGCTGCTGCAGGGGGACAACCAACTGCTCGGGAGCGGGCAGGATTTGTATGGCTGCTTCTGAGGCAGGCTGCTTGTTGTACTCTGGATGCACTCCACCCCAAAATGTCTGTTTCTTCAATCCGGTCACCTCACAAGTTCATTTTGCTGAGCAAAAACATACCAATACTATGTATTCGAGGACGAAAATAGATATCCTGCAACTCATCTTGCAGCCCCAGCGGCGCCCTGTCGTCTTACCAAGTGAAGTTGTGCTGACGCCAAGCTTCGTAAACAACGATGGCTGCCGTATTGGCCAAGTTCAGCGATCGTCCCTGCAGCATCGGAACGGTCAAATGGTTCTGTGGGCAATCATGGAGAATAGTCTGGGGTATGCCTGTGGTTTCGCTGCCGAAAACCAGATAATCCTGGGCTTGGTAACTCACTTCATGATATCCTCGTTGGCCGCCGGTTTCGACGAAGTAAAGGTGGTGCTTTGGATCCACGGCTGCAGCAAAATCCAGCCAGCTATCGTGGACACGCACGTCCACATACTGCCAATAATCCAACCCAGCGCGCTTCATATGCCGATCAGCGAGAAAAAATCCCAAGGGTCGAATCAGATGCAGTGAACAGCCCGTAACGGCGCAGAGGCGGGCCACACTGCCGGTATTGGCGGGAATCTGCGGTTGGTAGAGAACGATATTCACGGGCCAGCTCCTTCCTTCCGAACCTAAACGCGCAAACTGGAGGCAATGACCTCCAGTGGCTGGCGATTCACTAAGACACTGCAAACGTGAACATAAGAACGAATCCGAGCCTATCCCAACAGGAACACGTGCCGGAGCCGGTCTTGCCGAAGACCGCCATCACTGCCCTAACCGGCGGCCCTACGTCCAGGCTTAGCAGATACAGGCAACGCCAGGCTGCAAAATGGCTGCGCGATCAAAAGTGCCAGCGCAGCCAAAGCTGAACGTTCTCGTTGCGATAGCCAACTCCCAGGGACAGCGGCCAATCTTCTTCTTGCATGACTGCACGTACGTTCCATTCGTCGGCCTGCCAGGAGGCAGCGAACCGAAAGGGAGCTCGTCTTGCCGCAAAGCGGAACTGAAGTTGGAGAGGTTCTGAACCCCAGGCCGCAGACAAACGCCATCGCCCACCCTTATGCAGTTCAAGGAAGGGAACTGCCTGGTACAGAAAATGCTGTTCGGTAAGGCCGACTCTACCCACGATACCATAACCCCAGAAACCGGACCGTTGGACATACTCTCCCTCCAATCCCATCAGGATTGGAGATGCGAAACGGCGAGTGGTTGTGGCGAAGTCCAACGTATTGCCGGCGAAACCTCCGTAGGCATAGGAGACCGACCCAACGGAGGTCCGTTCCAGCCAACGGATATATCCTTCTAACTGTTTGGATTCCCATCCCTGAATGACTAGAATATCCAAAACTTCCTCTTCGTAACCGATAAAGGACACCGGGCGCCGCTGCCGATCTGTATATGCCACGCCCAATTGCACTTCACCCTCATAACCGAAAATCAAAGACATCTCGGCCTGCGCCGGTGATGTCCAGAGAAGCAAGGTAACGAGGATTATAATTCCCAATTTCCAGTTCAAGCAACTCAGCTCCTTTTTCCGTCTTTCCCAGCAGCCGTGTGGGCTGCACAACGCGATCCGCACGTAAGCCTTCATGCTTCTGTGGGCCTAGGGGCGAAACACCCGAACATCAGGCAGCGCTGCCAACTCTTCACGGGAAAAACACTGGTCAAAGGTTACATTTCGTAGGGTCAACGTTCCCAGCAGAACGTCATCTTCATATACTTCAATCTGGTAAGGTACCCAATCACTGTCCCGGAGCCAAATGCGCTGGGTCTGTTCTTCAATCCCAGTTACTTCCAGCACATATGTATAGCCTTCTTCTGAGTTCAGCACTTCCTTGATCTCTACATCATAATCATAGAAATCGAAGATCGCACCGAGGTTATCCATATCCAGGGGTATCCCCGCCTCCTGCCCCATGCTTTCCACATCGCGGATCATGATCTGATCGGCGATGGGCAGGTACATTTTGATCTCCAGGGTTTCCTGATCAGCTACAATGATCTGTCCCCGCAGCACGCTGGGTTCTCTTAGTTCAAGCCGCATCAGACCCCATTTTTGGCTGGCTTGGATGAATGCCACCGTTGTTACGGTGCGTCGCTGCTGCTTCTGCACGATCTCCACATCAGCGCTGAAGTCCTTCAAAGTCACAGCCCGTTCTTGGGCATGCTCGATAAGTTCATCCAGGCCTAAGGGTCCTTCGGTGGTCTTCTCTGCCAAGGAAGGATGTGCCAAGATAAGGATGAACAATAATGCCAGATAGATCGGTCGCTTCACAAGATCACGTCCTCTTTTGACTGTGTCCCCACAAGATTCGCTGCGGCTCTGCGCAGCATGTACGTCTCCGAAAAGGACTTGCATCCGGTTCCATACAGGTGTAAAATTGAGTCTAGACGAAAAAAGGGAGGATAAATTATGCCCACATATGATTATCAATGCAAATCATGCGGTCATTTTGAAGTTACCCAGAGCATCAAAGACGATGCCCTGACCGACTGCCCAACGTGCGGCAGCTCTGTACAGCGACTAATTAGCAATAATGTCGGGATCATCTTCAAAGGCTCCGGTTTTTACATCAATGACAGCCGGTCCCAGTCCGAGAAGAAGGCGTCTGCGGACAAAGCGTCTTCGGACAAGGCCTCCTAGGGACGGGCTTTCTCGGCCCGTGACGGACGGAGACCAATGCTGTCTGTCAGCAACCTGCAGCCTTTCACCACCCTCCAAATTACCTGGAGGGTGGTTTTTTAGTAGCCCACTTCAGGCACCACTACGTTAAGCAGTGGCTCGCCACGGCGGAATCGACGCCAATTGGCGAAGAAAATGTCGAGGCCTCGTTCCACGTGGTAGGGTGTATTACCGCTGTTATGCGGTGTCAAGATCACGTTGTCCAGATCCCAAAGACGGCTGGACGGGGGCAGCGGTTCCACCGCCGTTACATCCAAAGCAGCGCCGCCTATTTCCTGGGTTTCCAGCGCCTTTATCAAGTCAGCTTCCGGTAGCAGGGACCCGCGACCCACGTTCACGATCACAGCGTGGTTCGGAAGCATCTGCAGCCTCCGCAGCGGCAGCAATCCTTCAGTGAACTGTGTGTGAGGCAGTGAGCAAACGAGAAAGTCCAGGTTGGGCAGGATGTCGTCGAGGTCCGTATACGGATAGACAGCATCGACCCAATCATCGGGTTTTCCCGGACTGCGGCGAATGGCGGTCAATTGGCAGCCAAAGGCTTTCAATCGCTTGGCTGTCTCACGGCCAATATCTCCGTATCCCAAAAGCCCCACATGGCTGCCATATAACTCGCCAAAGGTATACGGCCACTCCCATTGGTGCTGCTTTTGAGCATCCCGGGCCTTGTGGAGGCCGCGGGTGAAGGTGATCATCATACCGACGATCTGCTCAGCGATATTCGGGCCAAAGATCCCCGAGCCGTTGGTCAGTACCATATCTGGATTTCCCCATGGAACTGCCAGAACACCTTCCACGCCAGCGTAGGCAGTCTGCAGCCACTGCATGGCAGTGGCCTCCTGCAGCAGAGACGGTGGTACAAATCCCAGACCGACGTCAGCGTGCTCAATCATGGCGGCGGCTTCTTGTTTATTACGGCTCACCAACAGCTGGGCGCCGGTCTCAGCAGCAATGCGGTCCAGCCATTCTGGTGTCAGATCATCCCAGACAATCAATATCTGCAAGGGCAGTCACTCCTATGAAAAAGTTTAGATTTATCGCAGCCAAAATCATTTCTATGCAGGTTTCTGTTTGAATGCATTCGAGATTCAACGGCGATTGCCTGCCTCGGTTGGTAAAAACCAACAAAATATGCGCGTCCGCTACGGCAGGACAATAGACGGCCGGCGAATTCGGAAGATGGTATCGTCACCCTCACCCTCCACGGTGACTTCAGGACGAGGGCGAAAGTCTGGAGCAATCACCCTTGGTACCGGAAAGGCTGGCCGCACCGGCGTAACACCGGGTACGGAGACGCCTTCCCACTGCTCTCCGGGCTGATGGAACCAGAGTACGCCCTTCTCATTCCACAGAAGTTTTTCCACTCCGCGGCCGGCGGAACCCACCAGCACATCCGTCTGCCCGCCAATGTAAGCAAGCTTAATGTCCACGGACCCATCCTCAGCGGCCCGAGCGTAGACCAGCCGCTGCCCACTGGATTCCCAAGCCAAGCTGAGAAACTCGCCCGCCGGGATCTGACGCCAAGGGGTCTGTCCGCGGCCATACCGATCCAACAGCCAAATGCCAGCATGACTCCGGGTATCTTTGCCTGCCACAGCCAAGTATTGGCCGTCGGGGCTCCAATGAGCCGCAGAGACCTCCGAGAAATGCTCGGGCCAGGAGCGGTATTCCGCATTCTGCCCATCCCAGATGCGGAGGTTATGGGCGCCATGGTGCTCCTCGAACGACAGCGTGTAGCGCCCCAGGGGATCCTGCACTAAGGCTGTATAGGGTGTCGTCTGCTCAGCCAGAGTTTGGCTGGGAATGGGCTCCCAATAAGAGGTAGCCTGCTCTTGGAGGCGCGTTTGGCGCTCCACCTCATCCGGATGTGACCGAAACCATGCCATGGGCAGCTGCCCTCGCTCTAGCTGGCGAAGAAAGTCCATGGCGTACACAGAACCCATGGGGTCGAAGCCAGCCTTGACGGCCAGATCCATACCCATGGCATCGGCTTCAAATTCCGCTTCGCGACTCCAACCCGACCTTGTCATCTCCACCAGCACGGCTCCTGCCGTCCGCACCGCATCGTGATTATATAGATCAAAGAAGATAAGACCCAATTCTACTAACAAGGTCAAGCCCAACTGACGGGCCAAAGCCTGGACGCCGTGGCGCAACTCGACATGGGCAATCTCGTGTCCCAGCACTGCAGCCACGGCCTGCGGATCGCCGTTCATATGCTGCAGCAGACCCCGTGTCAAGAAGATGTAGCCACCCGGCAGGGCAAAGGCGTTGATCTGGGGTGTGTTCAGAATTGTTAAAGTGTACTCCACATCACGGCGCTGGGCAGCGCCGTCCAATCGCTGGAAGATTTCGTCGATCACCACATATTGCGGGAACGGTGGATAATATTCTCCGCCGTACTGCTGCAGGATCTGCTCGGCAGCCTGCTCACCTATGCTTTTCTCAAAAGTATTGAGTTTGACCTCTTCTTCCTCCGCTGCGACACTGGTGACCATGAGGAGGAAAGCCACCAAAGCCATAATCAGGAGCGCTGCAGCGCTGTGGTTGGCTCTGCCACCACTGCTATTCCGCATACGACCACCTCCACGAATCCAAGACTTTGTCCAACGCTTCTGGCGTTGGCTCCGTTTCGGATTGGGCCAGAGCTGCACTGACCAGCATGCCTTGATAAAGGGCCAAAACCCTTGTCTCCATGACCCGCTGGCTCGAGTCCAGGCGGTAACTGTAGGCCAGACGCACAGCCTCAACTCCATCGAGGTTCAATGGCAGCGGCTCTGTCACCACTGCAAACTCTTTGAGGCCCCAGGGAGACTGGTACATGGCAGTGATCCGGTCAGCGGCTTCATAAAGATCGTCATACGCTGCCTCTTGCACTTCCAAATAAAGGGCGGCCGGGGCTTCAGCTGCGTGATATACGTGCAGCTGCCAATCACTGCGGGCCACCTGCAGGATCCATCCTCGAGGCAGGAGAACGTTGAACAGTCCCATGGGTCCCTGCGCGGATGTCTGAGCCCCAGCATATGTCCCCGCAAGCAGGAGCAATGCCAAACCGTATACAATGATCCTACTCCGCAGGACCTTCATAGGAAACCGACATGGCAGCAACACAACGAACCCCTTTCCATCATCAAACAGGCTCAACCAACTGCAGAACATGTGTTCTTGAAAAATAAGGTACCCATAGGGAAAATTCGTTAGTTTATCACGGAATTCCTGCTTTGCTCATACACCAAGACCTCGGCAGGCATCTGCAGATCAGGATAATGGAAAAACAAGATCTGCTCCCGGCCGCAGCCTGGCCCTGGACCTTGGACCGCAGGCCGTGCCACCACGGTGGCTGGCACCTGCAGACTATGGAGACGTTTGCGAATCTGCCGCGGACTGAGACCAGCGAATTGGGGAACCTGCGCAGCGAAATTGGAGGTCTCCAGCCATTGCTGGACAGCTTTGCCCGCGTCTTTGACACCCAGAGCCCCAGGCAGCGGCTGCGTACGGTGGTGGATCCGAAAATCCAGCGCAAGATAACTGCGCAGCAGCTCCTGCGGTACCGTACTGGCAAACTCCAAAAGCAGTGGGTATAGCTCAACGGAACCGTGTTCCCGCAGCTGCAGGTCGTGCTGCTGCCACCATTGGGCAAAACTACTGAAGAAACTGTAGGCACTGCCCTGGTAGTGGGAGACCAGCCACGGGAGAGTGTACGAGAAACGACCGGAGTTGAAGTAACGTTCTACCAAATCCTCCACAACATGCAGATGCTGCAGTTCGGCGAAATCAAGCCAAGGTGCAGCCAAGATTTCGTAAGGAGGGTGTTCCTGAAAGCAATAGCCCATGGTAGCGGCCTGTTGCCGCAGCTGAGAACCCCGGAGGAACTTCAAAAAACCCAAATGGATCTTAGTCGGCTTCAGGTTGAACACAAAGTCCAGCGAACGTCCAAACATTGCCAACGTTTCCCCCGGCAAGCCAGCGATCAGATCCAGCATGATCCGAGTGGGCGTGGGGCCCGACCGGAGACTGCGGACGGCATGCTCCAGTCGCTTAAGCTTGCTGTTGCGCTGGACAGCAGCCAGAGCATCCTCGGACGCAGATTGGACACCGATCTCCAGTTGGAAGCGCTCCGCCGGGGCCTGGTTCAAGGCATCTAGTAGTGAATCTGTCAGGATATCTCCCGTGATCTCCAGCTGAAAGCGAGTGTCCGTGTTCTGGCTGGCCAGCCAGCGGATCAGTGTTTCTGCCCGCCGGGGATCTGCGTTAAAAGTTCGGTCGACGAAGCGAATCTGTTTCGGACGCAGAGTCAATAAATGTTCCAGTTCACGCTGCACCCGCTCCAGCGGCAGATAACGAACCGGACCAGACAGCGACGAAAGACAAAAACTGCAGCGGTAAGGGCAGCCCCGGCTGCTCTCGTAGTAGAGAACTTTGTTGTCCAGCTGGCCCAGCTTGCCACCGTAGGGCGAGCGCAGCAGCGCGAGATCCATCTGGTGGGGTAGTACCTGCTCGGTGCTGGGGTGGCTGCGATACACCAAGCCCGGGACAGACGGGCCCCAACGTTCAAGATCGTCAGCAGCGGCCAAGTGCAGCAGCAGCTGCCGCAGGGGTTCTTCCCCCTCACCCCGGATAATGAAATCTACAGCGGGGAGATGATGCAGATGCTCGCGGCAATCATAGGACACCTCGGGACCGCCCAGAACGATGAGCAGTCGCGGCATCACCTTTTTGATATCTGTCACCAGTTTCTGCACCATGTCCCAGTTCCAGATATAGCAGGAAATTCCCAGTACATCGGGGCGTTCGGCCACGATCTGCGCCAGAATCAGCTGCAGTGGCTGGTTAATGTTAAACTCCACCATCTCCGTCTGGGGAAATGTCGGTTTGACGTATTCCCGCAGATAGCGAACGGCCAGATTGGCATGGATGAACTTGGCATTGATGGCAGCCAGCAGCGTCTTCACAGGCGGTCTCCCCTACTCATAATGTCGACTCAGCGGCAGGCTCATACAGCGCGGGCCGCCCCGCCCCCGCACCAACTCGGATCCTTCAATTTCGATGACTTCCACACCATGCCGCTGCAGAACGCGATTGGTAGCTTGGTTGCGATTGTAGACAACAACCACCCCGGGCGCCACGGCCAGGCAGTTGGTGCTGTCACCCCACTGTTCCCGAGCAGCGGTAATGGGATCTCCGCCCCCGGAATGGATAATCTCCACGTCGGATAGCCCCAAAGCCTCGGCCAATCCTCGGCGCAGGGAATCGACCATCTCGGCCTTCACGCGACCGCCGGCGCCGCGGGTCAGACGATACACTTGGATCTGATGGCTGATGCCCGGGAACAAGAGGAACTTGTCCCCGTCCACCATGGTGAACACCGTATCTAGATGCATAAAAGAACGTCTGGCAGGAATTTGGATCACCAGGATCGTGTCCAGAGCTTGCTTTTCCACCAAAAGTTGTTGAGCAGCGACTTCAATAGCTTCCTCGGTGGTGCGCTCACTAAGGCCAAGACAGATGGAGCGCTCATTGAGTACCAGAACATCGCCGCCTTCCAGTCCGGCAGGCAGTTCATCATCGAGCCAGCGTCCCATGGCCTGCTGTTGGAACAAAGGATGGTGTTTTTGGAGCATATCCAAAAAGATGGTTTCCCGTTTGCGGGCAGCACTGAACATGGAACCAAGCAGAACCTTTCCCCCAATGACCGCACCATGATCCCGGGTGAAGTACATACTAGGCATGGGATCCAGGTAAAACGGATAACTGTCGGCAGTCAGATCACTGAGTGTGCGGTGCTGCTTGAACTGGGCTACATCCTTTTTGGCCAGACCAGCGGTGAGCATGGTCAGCGTGCTCTTGTGGGGCAACTGCAGCAGGTATTCGTAGACGGCACTGCGCACATCAGGGTGAAACAATCGGGTATAAGCCAAGTGCGCCTTGATAATCTGCTCCTTTACGTGGGGAACGCGAAAAATGTCTTCCAGAAGATCAAACAAGTAGTGTACTTGGGCGCCCCGCTGCCGCAGCACCCGGGCGAAGCCATCATGTTCTTCCTGAGCCCTCTGCAACCAAGGAATCTCGTCAAAGAGCAGATCCTCCAAGTAGCGGGGAACTAAATTTTCCAGCTCATGCCCGGGACGATGCAGCATAACGCTGGTTAAGGGATGAATTTCTGAGGTCACCTGCCACACAGCACTCACTCCTTTTCTCTCAGACAGCGAAAAGCGAAAAGAGCCCTGCAAGAGGCTCTTTTCCCTGCCCTAGCGATTCTTCAATCGGGGATCCAGAATATCCCGCAGACCATCACCCAACAGGTTAAAGCCCAAAACAGTGGCGACGATGGCCAACCCAGGATACAGCGTTACATGGGGTGCCGAACGGATGGCCTGGCGTCCCACACTGAGCATGCGTCCCCAGCTGATGGCCGGCGGCTGGGCGCCCAGACCCAAAAAGCTCAACGAAGCTTCCGTAACAATGGCCGTACCCATGCCCAACGTGGCCAAAACCACAATGGGGGCAAATCCATTGATAAGAATATGCCGGAACAAAATTCGCATGTGACCACAGCCAATGGCTTGGGCTGCTTCCACGAACTCTTCCTCTTTGAGTGCCAAGACCTGACTGCGGGTTACCCTAGCCATGGCGGGAATACGCACGATGGCAATGGCAATCATGGTATTGACGATCCCCGGTCCCAGCGTAGCCACGATGGCAATGGCCAACAAGACGCCGGGAAAGGCAAGAATCAAATCCATGAGGCGCATAATGATATTATCCACGGCGCCACCTGCATATCCAGCGGCCGAACCAAGGATCACACCGATCAGTAGCGACAATCCCGTGGCAATCAGGCCGACCATCAACGATAGACGCGTGCCCATGATGATACGGGAAAACACGTCGCGACCCAGATCATCGGTTCCCATGATGTGGTCAGCGCCGAGTCCTGCGGGCAGTTGGTAACGGGCGAACAGGTTTTGGCGATACGGATCCTGCGGTGTGATATGCGGTGCGAACACCGCCGACAAGATCAGCGTACCAATGATGATGATCCCCAAAAAGGCACTGCGGTTGCGTAGTATCTTTTTGACCAATGTATCACACCCCCCTATTCATAGCGAATGCGCGGATTCAGGAATCCATAGCTCAAATCTACAGCCAAGTTTACCAGGGAAAAGATCAGGGCCAGCATCAAGACACCGCCTTGGACAATAGGAAAATCCCGCTGGCTGATGGCATTGACGATTAAACGCCCCACACCGGGCCAAGCAAAGACCGTCTCGGTGACAACAGCTCCGCCCAAGAGAGCGCCGAACTGCACGCCCACAATGGTCACCACCGGCAGCAGCGCATTGCGCAGTGCGTGTTTGTAGACCACAATGCGGCCAGAGAGGCCTTTGGCCCGAGCGGTCCGCACGTAGTCGCGGTTCAAGATATCCAGCATGCTCGAACGGGTCAGTCGTGTTAAGACTGCGGCCATGGATAGGCCTAGACTTAAGGCCGGCAACAGCACATAGCGAATGCCGTCCCAGAAAGGAGCCAAACTACCTGTGGTGATAGATTGCCAAAGACCAGGAAGAACTCCGATACCCCGCCCGAAGAGCGGCAGCGGTGTATTCAGTGCCACAAATGTCAACAAGACCAAGGCCAGCCAGAAGGGCGGCATGCTCACTGCCAAAAGGGATACAACCATGCTGAGCATATCAATCACGGTGCCGCGCTTGAGGGCGGCTAGAACTCCCAACGGTATGGCCGTCGATACGGCAATAATTACGGATACGACAGCCAACTCCACAGTAGCGCCCATGCGTTCCCAAATCAGCGAGCTGATGTTGATGCCCTGGCGGATGGAAACGCCCAAATCCCCTTGAAGAGCCCTGCCCAACCAAGAAAAGTACTGCTGCGGCAGGGGACGATCGAATCCATACAGTTCCATAAGCCTCTGGTAGTCGGCGGGATCGTGGTCCTCACCCAGCAGCACCAAAATCGGGTCTCCGGGAGCGATATGTACCATAAGGAAAACTAGAATTGATACACCGAACAAGATGAGCACTAAGTAAAAAAGCCGACGCATGGTGTATTCAAACACGTACAAATTCCCTCCTTCAGCGTGTATGCGAGCCGATGTGTTCATGACTCTGTAAAGTATAACAGCATGGTCCGGCAAAGACAAGCACATCATGGCCGTCCAAGCGGTCTGCACGCGGCAGGTTCACAGCGAATTTCACTGGCAGAAACACGATGATCACTCGTGACGCTCGAAACAGGACCCGCCGATAAACTCCCGCAAAATGGAGTTACACGGGATATCTTTCTCCGTGGCAATGGCGTGAAAATGGCTGAGGAAGCGCAGCAGTCGCCGTGCCTCGGAATACACCGCAGATTCCTGGCTGATCCCCGACAGCAGCGGCTCAGCATAGGGTTTCAGCACGGCCAGTTCGTAGACCAGCGTTGAGTTGAACATGACATCGGCACCTTCTTGGAACGGGAAGATGTGCCGTTCTTCACCGCGACGCACCGACGGCCAGCGTCCGATGGTATCCAGGGCACTGTACGAGCGAAATTGGTGATCCCGGACCATCCGCCGCAGCAGCCGCACGTCGGTGGTGGGAATGCGCGTGTGATCATCTAGGTTGAGGTTGGTCAAAGCGCTGACATAGACCTTGAACTTGCGTCCTTTGGGGATACTCGACGTCAGAGCATCGTTCAACCCGTGAATACCTTCGATGATCAGCGGCTGTTCCCGCGTAACCTGCAGCGTATGGCCGGTCCATTGGCGCTCCCCTGTCTTGAAATCGTAGGTTGGAAGTTCCACTTTCTGTCCTTGGATCAACAGGCTGAGATGTTCATTGAACAGCTCCGTATCAATGGCTTCCAGCGCCTCAAAGTCGTAGTTACCCTCGTCGTCCTTGGGGGTTAAGGACCGAGGCACAAAATAGTCATCCAAGCCAATGGCCACGGGCTGCAGCCCGTTCACCCGCAGCTGCACCGACAAACGCTGGGCGAATGTGGTTTTTCCCGACGACGATGGGCCGGCAATCAGGATGACACGGAGACGATCGCGGTTCGCCGCTATCGCATCAGCGATCTGGGCAATCTGCTTTTCGTGGTAGGCCTCACTGACTCGGACCAGACTGCCCACTTTGGGACTGGTTACTGTTAAGTTCAAGGCCGCTGCGTCTTCAATGGCAATGTTCTTCTGCCATCGTTCCGCTTCGAAATAAGCATTGGCCAACTGGCCCTGTTCCACATAGGGAGGAATCACGCACGGATCCTGCCGTTTTGGATATTCCAGAATAAAACCAGGTAGATAAAAACGAAGTTTGAAGTACTTCAAAAGTCCGGCATCGGGCACCATAGCACTGGCCAGATAATCCCGATACCATCCCAAATGGTGAATGGTGACCTGCTGACGACGGCTTGTATCCAAAAGGCGCACCTTGCTGTTCATGCCCTGCGCCCGGAAAATCTCCTTAGCTTTGGCGATGGGCACCTTTTCCAGCACAAAGGACTCGTTCTGCTCCACGATCTCATGCATGCGCCGTTCTACGGCCTCAATGTCTTTTTCCGAAACCGGCCGTTCAAAGGAAATTTCACCGTAGAGGCCGTTGCTGAGCGAATGTTTGACGAACACTCGGCAGCCGGGTAGAATTTCGTGAAATGCCCGCAGCATCAAAAAGACCAGACTGTTGCGGTAAACACGCATTCCTTCCTCCGTATTTACCGGCACCCACTGCAGCCGACACGATGTCTGCAGCCGATACGACAGATCCCGTACGGTATTGTTCACCCTAACCGCCGTAATGAAGGGCTCGGCCTCTGCGGAGCAGCCATTGTTGGCAGGCAGCAGATCTTTGGCCATGGTTCCCTTGGCTACGCTGACGGTGCCATTGTCCGTATGCACCTGAATGATGTTTGTGTCCATAGTGCGACCTCCCGTGGCAGATAAACGAGTTGCTAGCGATTCACCGGTCGCATGCGGAACAATGAGCTGACCATGATAATGCCCACCGCGATGGCGCCCGATGCGAAAAACGTGTCAATCAGATAGACTAAACCTGTATCCGTACTTCCCTGAAGGAAATGCAGTACGGTCATGTAGGCGAGCCCTCCGGGAACCAGTGGGATCACGCCGGGGATCACAAAGAGCGTTGTGGGCTGACGGAGTCGGCGCGCCAACCACTCACTGCTGCCAGCAGCAGCAGCAGCACCGATCAACAGTGAAACAATATCGCCCGTTAACGGCTCTAGAAACAGCACCACGGCCCAGGACAGCATGCCCACGGCGCCAGCAGCTGGAACGTACCAACGCGGCACCCCGTAGAGGATGGCAAAACCTGAGGAAGCGGCCAAGGCCGCAAGCCACTGTTCTACCATGGAATCACCCCCATGATGCCCAACACAGCTGCCACACCCACAGCAACAGCTAGGGCGGTTACCCCGGCTTCTGCGGCTCGCGCTACTCCAGAGACCAACTCACCGCTGAGTAGGTCTCGCAGGGATGTGGTTATGGTGATCCCGGGAACCAATACCATAACTCCAGCCAGGATCACAATGTCCATCGAGGCTGTCAAGAACCTGGTCCCCACAACACCCAAGGCGGCAGCGGCAAAGGCTGCCGATGTCGAGGCCAAAAACGGCGGCACCCGTCGCCGCCGTGCCCAGAGCATGACCAGCATGGCCAGGGCGCCGTTCAGGCCAGCCAAGACCGTTTCAGGCCACGTACCCCCGAAGATTACGGCAAAGGCGGCGCTGCCCAGGGCGCCGGCAGCGGTGATCCAGAGTGGACTGTAGCTCTGCATCTCTTCGCATGCTGTCAACGCAGTGGTCAGAGTTTGCAGGCGCGGCTGCGCAGCAAATTCTCGCGACAGCTGGTTCAAAGCGGCGATCCGAGCTAAGTTCGCTTCAACACGGCGGATCCGCCGGACTCGAGAATAAACGGGGCCGTCTCGGGATACCAACGTGGCAAAGAGACCTGTGGGCGTGGCGAACACTTCCGCCCTGGCAAATCCAGCGGCCAGAGCCAGCCGTTCGACGGTATCCTCGACGCGGTAAATTTCAGCACCGCTGGCCAACAGTACCTGACCCACATCAACAATGGCATTCACATATTGCTCGGATTCCATCTTCAACGCCATCACCCTTCCATACGTTTCGGCATTGCAAAGGTTGAATCCTTCAGCAGGATTGCATTGGCCAGACGCAGAAAGTCAATGCAAAACCAAATATCGGAGGTTAGATCATGACCGAACGTACACAGCGATTGCTGGCTGAGTTCCTGGAACTGGTCCAGATTAACTGCAGCAGCCGCGCCGAACGGCCCATGGCCGACGCGCTCATTCCCAAGTTGCAGGCTCTGGGTTTTTCTGTGGAGGAAGACAATGCTGGGCAGACCATTGGCGGCAATGCCGGCAATGTCATCGCACGGCTGGCCGGGCCGGCACCAGGGCCCACCCTTCTGCTTTGCGCTCACATGGACCGCGTCACACCCGGCCAGAACATCCAGCCAACAGTGGTAGACGGGGTCATCCGCAGCGATGGGACCACCATTCTGGCCGCTGACGACGTCTCTGGGTTGGTTGCGATTCTGGAGGGAGTTCGCCGGGCCCAGGAAGATGGTGTCCAGCTGCCTTCCCTCGAAGTCGTCTTCACCATAGCTGAAGAAGGCGGTTTGTTCGGTGCCAAGGCCTGTGATGCGTCCCAGTTGCATGCCGATATGGGATTTTTCTTTGACAGCAATGGCCCCGTAGGAACCATCATTGTGCAGGCTCCCAGTCAGAACAGTATGGAGTTCGTTGTGGAAGGGCGAGCCGCCCATGCCGGTGTGAACCCCGAGGCCGGTATCAACGCTCTGCAGATCGCTGCCCAGGGGGTCGCTGCTATGAAACTGGGTCGCATTGACGCAGAGACCACGGCGAACATTGGTGTTTTTCAGGCAGGATCGGCAACGAACATTGTGCCCGACCGCGCCACTCTCAAAGGCGAAGCTCGCTCCCTGGATCCGGAAAAACTGGAGAAGCAGACGGATCACATGGTTGCGTGCCTGCGCAGTGCCGCCCAAGCCGGTGGAGCATTGTGCCAAGAGACAGTGAACCTGAGCTATCCGGGATACCGCTTTGAAGAAGACCACCCTGTGGTGCAGCGGGCAGTGCAGGCGGCGAAGGCTGCCAGGTTGGACGTGACTCTCAAAGGCACTGGGGGCGGCAGCGATGCCAATGTCTTTAACGGCAAGGGTATTCCTTCTTTGGTCTTCGGTATGGGATACACAGACGTTCACAGCACGAAGGAATCGCTGCCCGTGGCTGAATTGGAACGCAGCGCCCAATTGGTCTATACACTGATCGGAGGCACTCTGCAGTGAGCTATGCTCCTTGGCCGGAACCGTTCCTCCAGAACATGCGGCGCCAGCTGGAGAATCCAGGCCTCTACAAAGCTTTTCTCGAAGCATTGGGGGGCCGGCGTACCGCTGGGCTGCGGTTCAATCCCCTTAAGACAACCCGGGCGCAATTTTTGCAGCTGGTCCCTTTCGACCTAGAGCCCGTACCATGGTGTGCTGCGGGCTTCTACTTCGATGAACTCGTCGATCATCCAGGGCGGCACGCACTGCACGCAGCGGGCCTCTTTTACGTCCAAGAACCCAGTGCCATGAGCGTCGTGCCGGCCCTCGATGTCCAGCGGGAGCATTGGGTCCTCGATATGTGCGCGGCACCCGGCGGCAAAAGTACGCAGCTTGCGGCGGACCTGGACCATACCGGAGTCTTGGTGGCTAACGAGATCCATCCCAAGCGCTTGAAAGCGTTGGGCGAAAACCTCGAGCGCTGGGGCAGCCCCGGAACAGTCATCACCCAAGAGGATCCTTCGCGCTTAGCTCAGCGTTGGGGTCCCATATTCCAGCGCATTTTGCTGGACGCACCGTGTTCTGGCGAAGGGATGTTCCGCAAAGACGCAGAGGCTGTAGCCACATGGTCGTTGGCCAAGGTTACAGAATTGGCAGCCCTGCAGCGCCGTCTGTTGGCTGCAGCCCATGACTTGTTGGCTCCGGGCGGCCTTTTGGTATACTCCACCTGCACATTTAATGAAGAGGAAAACGAGCGCCAAGTGGAGCATGTTCTCCAAGAGTTTCCCCGTATGTCGCTGCAGCGCCAAGAGCGCCTCTGGCCCCACAAACAACGGGGTGAAGGACACTTTTACGCTGTTTTCCAGAAAAACGACAGCGACGCTGTCCTCCCGAAGCGGACCCTGCAGGCCGCCAGCGGAAACCTTGGGCACGAGGAAACCCGCCTCTGGAGCCAATTCCGCCGGGACTATCTGCTCCAGGTTCCCCTTTTGGACCAGGACATTTTTGCCCTCCAGCTGCGCCGAGAGCGCTTGTATCTGATACCCAAGATGCTGCCGACGTTGGTGGGATTGCGAGTTCTCCGTTCTGGTGTAGAGTTAGGCCAGTTTAAGAAAGGCCGCTTCGAACCGTCCCATGGACTGGCACTGCTCCTCCAGGCGCAGCATTGTGTGCACGGTCTGGAACTAGACCCGGACGACCCAGCTCTAGAGGGTTACCTGACTGGCCACGTTCTACCGGGAACATCCGCACGGGGTTGGGGTCTGGTGTCGGCTGGCGGCCACGGAGTCGGTTGGGCCAAAGAAAGCGGCGGCAAATGGAAAAACCACTACCCTAAGGGTCTGCGGCGCTCCGGCTCGGTCCATTGATGGCAGGCAAAAGCACCCTGCGAACGGCTTAATACCGCCGATCCCAGGGTGTTTGTCATTGCAGATACGCAGCCGCCATCCAGCTAAATCTTCAGCGTCTTCCACTGCCCGCCCAAGAAGCGCGCCCGCATGAGATAGCCCCGGAAGAAAAGATCAATGGCCATGGCGATCCAGGCACCGGCCAATCCCCAACCAAAGGTAATGGCAAAAAGATACGCCAAACCTAAGCGGACAAAGCAAAAGCCCAGCAGGGTTATCTTCATAATTGCTTTGGTATCCCCCGCCCCGCGCAGGCCTCCGGCCAGCACCATGATGGCGGCCAAAGCCGGCTGGGATATGGCAATGATGCGCAGACACAGGGCTGCTAAGCGGATCACTTCGGCATCATTCGTGAAGATGGAGACCAAGGGTACTGGAAAGACAAAGAACAAGATCCCCATGACTGACATAACGGTCATCGCCATCTGGTTAGAGAGGAGACCGGATTTCTCCGCCCGCTCAGGGTCTTGGGCCCCGAGATTCTGTCCCACCAAGGTAGTGGCAGCCAGGGAAAAGCCAAAGCCCGGCATGAACGAAAGACTTTCCGCATTGAGGGCCACCTGGTGCGCTGCGTAAGCAGCCGTTCCCAAAGAAGCCACAATCATGGTGTAGAACAGCTGGCCAATGCGCATGGTGCTCTGTTCAAAAGCTGCCGGCACGCCAATGTGCAGGATGCGGCGAATCATGACCAAGTCGACCTTGAGCAGATCACGAAGGGCAATGGGTACCGTGGAACGGCGGAACAGCACAGATAGGGCCAGGACACCGCCGAGACTGTGGGCCAAAGCTGTGGCCAAGGCAGCCCCCTGGACGCCAAGAGCCGGGAACGGTCCCACACCGAAGATCAGCAGATAGTTGCCGAGGACATTGACTACGTTTACGATGGCAGTAATGCGCATGGGTGTTTGAGTATCCCCCGCTCCGCGCAGCACGGCATTGACTAAGATGAAGAAAAAGTGCATAACAAGCACCGCAGCCACCGTCCGAATATAGACTGTACTCAAGCTGAGAACGGCGGCTTCGGTTCCCCGGAACAAAAAGGACAACAGCGGCATGGCGTAGATTACCAGCGCCAAGCTCACAGTGCCAGCTGCCGCCAAACCCATGATCAGGGATTGGGCGGCGGCATTGGCGGCACTCTGCGGCTCTCGGGCCCCAATATGCCGGGCCACCAACGCGGTACTGCCGGTGGCGATGGCGGCAAAGATGGTAGTTCCCAAATGAAACAACTGATTGGCCAGGCCAACGGCTGCCAGCGCTTCTGGGCCCAAACGGCCCACCATGGCGGTGTCCACGATCCCCACCATCATGTGCAGCAGCATTTCTACAATGGCGGGCCATGCCAAGAGCCACACACTTTTGCGTAATGTAGAACTGGCCGGATCCAATAACAAGACAGATGATTGCAACATTGTCACTCCATTTTCGCGCTCCTTCGTAGTAGTGAACTCAGGATTAATTCGCTACCCAAAATATAATCCCTGCCGAGCGCGTTTCTTTTGCAGGATTTTTCAGCTGAGGCTCGAACGAAATATCTTAGGGACGGTGACGTTATGCTGACACGATGTCAATACCCATCGCCTATGGGCACTTTGAATCTCTGGTTCTTCAACGATGACCTCTGCGCTCTCGACTTGCCCGGTTCAGACCTGTCGGCTTGGGTATACAAGAAGGTCAGCCAACTTCCGGCCCAAGAAGTGGATTTGGAGCGGCGTTATCAAGCGTGTTTGGATGGATATTTTCGCTTTCGGCACCCCATGGACTGGCCGGGGGCGCTGTTGTTTCGCGGCACGGCCTTCCAAACGCGGGTTTGGTCGGCACTGCTGACCGTTCCCTTTGGTCAGGTGGTTACATACAAAGAACTAGCCCAAGAGATCGGAACGTCAGCATACCAAGCCGTGGGACAGGCCTTAGGGGCCAACCCCATTCCCCTGGTGGTACCGTGTCATCGCGTGGTAGGCGTATCAGGCCTAGGCGGCTTCAGCGGCGGCTTGAATATCAAACGCTTCCTCTTGGAATGGGAACGATCCTTGAGCCAGGTGCCTGGGTTTGCTTGATGGGGCCGATCTTGGATTTGATTGTTTGGTAGACGGTAGGAGGGTTTTGTTTGGCAAGAGTATTTGGATTCGATATCGACGGCGTCTTAACCGCCGATGATGATGGCCGCAGCAACATCTGGGTGGTTGAGGCGGCGCGTTTTTTCGCAAAGGAGCCTGTCAAAGCATCGTTCCATCTTCATGAAGCGCTGGCCTTGGCTCCGGCGGAAGTAGAGCGTTTTTTCCGGGCCAAGGGTCATGCCATTCTGGCGGAGGTTCCGGTGCGGCCAGGTTGTGCGGCGCTGCTTCAGGAACTGAAAGACCAAGGCCATGCCGTGCATCTAATAACAGCGCGCAATGAAGGCTTCCGCAGCGTGACCGAAGCTTGGCTGCAGCGCAACCAGATTGCTTACGATTCCTTGACCATGAATGGAAGTCGGCACAAAGCCTTAGGCAAGGGTGACGTCTGTCGTTCGCTGCAGGTGGAGCTCTTCGTAGACGACAACTACGAGAATTGCCGAGATATTCACCGCCGCGGCATTCCTGTCCTCATGTTCCACGCCAGCCATAATCGGGAAAAGGAACCCTTTGTCCCGGTGGTATACAATTGGTCAGATATTCGCTCGCATGTATCGGCCATGGTGAATGGCCATTGATGGCGCCCCGGCGCCAAAACCCGTAAAGACCCAAAGCAGCCGTGCCCAGAACTCCATTGGGCGCGGCTGTTCCTTACTCAGCATCATCATTGTCACCGGCATCCTCCCGAATCTCATCCAAGAGATTATACGCATAACGCACGTGGGGAATGACGATAGATCCACCAACGATGAGCGCCACCGACAGAGCTTCCTTCATCTCGGCGTCGCTGACGCCTTCCTCAGCACAGCGGATCATATGGTAGGCAATGCAGTCATTGCAGCGCAGAACGGCCGATGCGGTCAAACCCAAAAGTTCCTTGTCCCTAACGCTTAAGGCTCCCCCTTGGTAGGTGAAGCTGTCTAAGGAAAAGAACCGTTTCGTGGCGCGATCCCCTTCAGCAAGAATTTTTTCGTTCATACGTTCCCGGAACTGGCGAAGCTCATTCAAGGATGACTCAGCCATCTACATCTGCCCCTCTTTCCAATTCGTCTTGGCATAACTCAAAAAAGCTGCAGCTGGGACATTGGTGCCGGTTGTCCGTCAGAGGATAGCGCTTCTTAGCCAGAGGTTGGTTCAGCTTGACGTCGGCCAAATACTGACGCATCTCCCCCATACTCGCCAGCGCCCGTTCTTCGGCGCGATCCAAAGCAGCCCGATCAAAACGTACATCCTCATGACTGCCTCCATTGAGGTATTCCAGGCGGCCGAGGATTCGTTCTGGAGACGTACGGTGCTTTTCCACAAGATACATGGCATAGAAGGCCAGCTGCTGGCGATGCTCCTCTTCTTGGGCTCCGGTCTTCCAATCGACTAGGACCATCCGGCCCGATTCCACGCGATACATCAAGTCAGGAACGGCGAACACAGGCGTGCCGTTCATGGGAAATGTATCGAAGTTTTCACACTGCAGAAGCTCGGGCGACGAACCCTGCAGTTCCACCATGGTCTGACAGCCTAAAAGATGCTCGGCACAGCGTTTGGCCCGCTCCTTGATGGTTTCCACCAAGCGGGCATCGGGACCGCCTCCATAGTAGAACTCGTGCAGCATCAAAACACGATTCGGACGCCGCAGAAAGTCAGGCCGCCGGTCGCGGCTGTCTTTGTACGCAGTGCGCAGGGCAGCTCGAATCGACTCCTCCACGGATTCAGGCTGCGGCAGCTGCTGGCCAGCGGCAGCTTTGGCCGCTGCCTGTTCGGCCACGGTGTGTACCGCTTCGCCGAGAACCGTGAATAGATTAGCCAACTTCTTCAGCCGATAGGCTGTTTTTTGCTCCTGGGAAGCACTATCTTCCCAACCGTTGTGGGACCCATAATATTGGTAGTAATAGCGGCGTTTACAGGACTCGAACACCTGACTGCGGGAAAAGGACCAGGACCATTCTGGGTATTCCCGACGAACATATGTCACAACGAACACTCCCTTAATAAAACGACGGTACGTCAGCCACGCTGGAAAGAATGTCAATGGCATGACGGTTCAATCCTTACAATATTCCACAAAAAACCAGCATCTCCCTGCTTCGCAGATGCTGGTTGCAAAACGCTGTGATTTAACCTATCTGCTTGGGATCGAAGGCATCCCGCAGCCCATCACCGAGGAGATTAAAGGCCAGCACTGTGACGAAGATGGCCACTCCCGGAAATGTCGCGATCCACCAAGCGATACTTAAGAACTTGTAACCCTCTGTCAGCATATTGCCCCAGCTGGGCGTAGGCGGCTGCGCTCCGAGGCCCAGGAAACTAAGTCCAGATTCGATCAAAATTACTTGGGCAATAAAGAGTGTTCCCTGCACAATAATGGGCGCTAGCGCATTGGGAAGCAAGTGACGGAAAATGATGCGGGAATCCTTCAGCCCCAAGGCCCGGGCAGCTTCCGTAAACTCCCGTTTGCGCAGACTAAGAAATTCGCCGCGCACAATGCGGCAGGTTCGGGTCCAGTAGATGGCTCCGATGACGATCATGGTATTGGTCATGCTGGCGCCAAAGAGCGCAATGACTGTCAAGGCCAAGAACAGTGCCGGGATGCACATCATGACATCGGTGAAGCGCATAATGGCGTTATCAATCCAGCCTCCATAATAACCGGCCACAGCTCCCAAAACTACCCCGATAGCCAAAGCTAGTCCCGCAGCTCCAAAACCAATCTGGAGCGAAACCCGAGCCCCCCAAAGGACCCGGCTGAATACATCGCGCCCATAGCCGTCGGTACCTAGCCAGTGCTCAGCACTGGGTTCGCTTAAGCGGGCCCGCAGATTTTGCCGGGAATACGAATGGGTGGCCAACCATGGTGCAAACACCGCAGACAAGATAATTACCAGCACTACGGCGCCACCGATTAATGCCAGCTTGTTGCGGCGAAACTTCCGCCACACATCATGCAGTTGCCCGGAGGGGCGCTCCGACGCTAAAGGTTTTTTGCGATTTGCCATGACAGCTGCCATACATAACATCCTTTCCATCCAGCATCAATCAAATGCAATTCGGGGGTCCACCAACGTATACATAACGTCCACCAGAAGATTCACCAAGACGGTAACCGTGGCCACCGCCATATTCACACCCATAATGATGGGGTAGTCCCTCTGGAAGACGGCGTTTACCGCCAGACGCCCCACACCTGGCCAGGCGAAGATGGTCTCTGTCAACACAGCACCGCCCACCAGAGCAGGCAGGGACAGACCAACAACGGTGACCACGGAGATCAGGCCATTGCGAAGCGCATGCTTGATGACAACTTTGCGTGGATGCAGGCCTTTGGCATTAGCTGTACGGATGTAGTCTTGGCGCAGCACTTCCAACATACCAGAACGGGTGAAGCGCATGTACGTTGCCATCTGAACAGATCCCAACGTAACCGCAGGCAGGACCAAATGGTGGAGGCGGACCAAAATGTCTCGCTCCATGCCGAACGGTGCCATACCCGATACGGGAAACCAACCAAGGCGATAGGCAAAAATGAGGATAAAGACGATCCCCAACCAAAAACTTGGAAAGGAAACTCCCAAAAATGCAATGACAGATGCCGCCTTGTCAATCAACGAGTTATGTTTGACAGCGGCAATCACCCCGAACGGAATGGCTACGATCAGAGCGAAAGCAAACGCTGCTACGGTCAGAACCAGGCTGTTGGGAAGCCGATCGGCAATCAAACTTATCACAGGCTCTCCCGTACGAAATGAGTTGCCCAAGTCACCGCGCAGCATGTTCGTGAACCAGCGTACATACTGTACTGGGATGGGTTGATCCAGTCCTAGGTTGGCCCGAATCCGGGCCGCTGCTTCTGCAGAGATATCGTCGCCCATTAAGACAGCCTCAGGACCTCCGGGCGCGATCATCATGACGGCGAAAAGAATTATGGAAACACCGATCAGTGTTGGTATGATAATTAGAACACGACGCATAATGTAACGAGACATCCTTGTCACCTCTGTTTTCACAAATTACAGCACCCGGCAGCCGCAGCCGCCGGATGCTGGTCTAAGGAGTCAATGCACGAATGTCTCTATTGCTCCATCCAAACATTCTTCAGCGACAAGAGGATGCCTTCACGCTGTGGCGTAGGTACCCACCCGTTGAAACGGCGGTGCACGGCGTGGATCTGGTCGGCGAAGTAACCGAACACATATGGCTGCTCTTCAGCGAGAATTTCTTGGATCTCGTGATAGTACTCGGTCCGCAGGTCGATATCCATCTCAATTCGAGCCTGCTCAAAGAGGTAGTCCACACGGTCGTTGGCATACTGCGACGTGTTACGGCCCGGGAACTGCGATGAATGCCACACAGTGTAGCCGTAACCATCGGGATCGGCAGTTCCTGTCCAACCCACTACAACAGCTTCATAGTTGGCAGAAAGCAGACGATCTACGAATGTCGGCCATTCCGAAAGGGAAACTCGAACATCGACACCGATGTCGCCGAGTTGTTCCTGAATGATGACGACCATCTGTTCACGGAGTTCGTTACCCTGGTTGGTCTCCAGAGTGAACTGGAAGACTTCGCCGTCTTTCTCCAGCCTACCGTTGGCGTTCATGACCCAACCAGCCTCTTCCATGAGTTCCAGAGCTCGCTCTGGATTGTAGGGGAAGCGGCGAACGTCAGGGTTGTAAGCCCACATACCTGCCGGGAATGGGCCAGTTGCTTCTTGACCATAGCCCATGAGGATAAACTCCACAATGGCTTCCATGTCAATGGCGTAGGAGATAGCTTGACGTACTCTCACATCTTGGAACAGTGGATTGGTTAGCTGAAAGCCCATATACGTGTAAGCTACGGTATCGATCCGGAATACGTTCAGATTGGGGTCGGCTTCCAACGCTGGGATGATTTCCGGCGGTGGCTGCGGCATATAGTCTACCCCACCTGTACGCAATTCTGTGACCAGAACTGTCTGGTCCGGAATGACACGGTAGATGACACGATCCAGATATGGACGGCCTTCATGGTAGTCTTCAAACGCTTCCAGCACGACTCGTTCATCACGGCGCCATTCCACGAACTTGAAAGGACCGGTACCAACAGGGTTGGCGTTGAAACTTGTCGTGTTGACATCTTCACCTTCCAGAAGATGTTTTGGGGCAATTCCCAAATCCATGGCCGTTGTCATAAAGGGTGCAAACGGTGTCGCTAGGTTGAACACAACATTGTGATCATCAACAACCTCAATACCGCCGGCTGCTCTGAACTCGCCCAGTGCAGCCTCAGCCTGCTCTGAAAACTCGTCATCGGTGATACTGCCATCATTACGCTGACTGTTCAACGATGCAATGGCTGCCAAATAATCAGCGGCACCCAGTAAGCTGTCAAAGTAAGGGCGCTTCACGCTATTGGTCTTGTAATCCATGATGGAGAAGATCGTAAATTCAACGTCGGCAGCGGTGAAGTCTGCGCCGTCGTGCCACTTGACGCCTTCCTTCAATACAAAATGGATTCTTTTTCCATCATCCGAGATATCCCAACTTTCAGCCAAAACCGGCTGCGGAGTTAGGGTTTCGTCCAGACGAATCAGGCTGTCAAATACCCAGTAATTGATGTCGTAGGACGCGGAGTCGGCCTCAACAATGGGGTTGAGGAACGATGCATCGGCAATCGATCCAATAATGATCTGACCACCATAGTTCTGTGCACCTGCAGAGGTTGCTAGAGCCAAACTGACCACCAAAATTACTGCCAAAAACGAAAGTCGCTTCATAAGCATCTCCTTTCAAAATTGTGAACCTAAAACTGCGAATCCTCCCTTCTGCCCGTTGTCGGTTTCCGAAAAATTCCAATGCGACCCAAATTACAGTGGTAATTCGGAATCACAGGACTGATTTTGTAGTATTCGACGTCCACCCCGTGTTCCCTGCCCCAACAGTGAACAAAACCGTCAACTTCCGCAGATTTACAAAATAGTAACGAAATATTTCGTAAAAAACCACCGAATTCCCGGAAGAATTCGGTGGTTTGGTCTAATTCGCAGACGATTCGCCTATGAGCCGCTGGAGATCTCCATGCGGCGAGCTCGGATCAGCGCTGCTCCATGTTTGACGACAACCTTGCCTGTGGCATAAGCCGGCACACCCAGCACAATGCCGAGGAGCCCCGCCAAGGCGCCAGCGGTCAATAGGATGATAATAATGGTCGCAGGATGGATGCGCAGCCGGCGTCCGTAGACCTGCGGAGCAATGAACTGACTTTCGATCTGCTGCACAATGACAATCATGACCAACACTTCCAAGGCCGTAACCGGTGATATGAACAAACCGACAATGATGCCGGGAACCGAACCAATGATGGGTCCAAAGTATGGAATAACGTTGGTCACCATGGCCACAGCGGCCAACAACAGCGCGTAATCCAAACCGATGACGCGATAACCAATATAGATGAACGTGCCCACAAAGGCACTGACAGTCAGCACGCCCTTGATATACGAACTGAGGGTCTGGCTGATCTCGGCGAACATGGCCCGCACTGGCTCGCGATACGCTTCCGGCAGGGCTTGGGCCGCATTCTCCGAAAAACGCGAGCTGTCCTTGAGCATATAGAACCAGAAAAACGGAATCGTGATTAGCAGAACTCCGAAGTTGACTACGGAACCAATGTAGACCAGGATGTTTTCGAGGAACCCATCCACCCAGCTTTCCAACATCTGCATGAAGTCCATGCGGCTCCAGCGCTGGAAAAACTCAAAATGCTCTACCTGAGAGAACAACGGAGATTCTTGGAGTTCGGTGAGCTGTCGGTCCAGATCCGCCAAAAACCGTGGTAAATTGGTGATCAGGCTTTGCAGCTGAAACTGCAGAATGGGAATGATCCAGATAAGCAGCGTGAATAACAGCCCCAAGCCCAGCAAAAACACCATAAGAATGGCCAGTTTGCGAGGGACACGGCCCTTTTGCAGCAGATCAACTAGCGGTTTTGTTAAGTAAAACAGCAGCCCAGCCACGATCACTGGAAAGGCCACCGTGGTAATCAAAACTACTGCGGGACGGAACACAAAGACAATCTCGCGGCCCATAAAGAGAATAAAGACAATCAGAGCCAGCCAGACCGTGGACTGAAATGCTTTCGTCTGAAACATGCAAGCACCTCCCTTACCCAATGGCCCTGTTCACATCGAAAGACTGGATCCGCCTGCCAAAAGACGTTGGGTCTCCCCGCTGATCCAGGCATTTCTCAAATCCCATTATACAGAGCAACCGCTGTCAGGGCAAGGCAAAGGCCAGCTGTTTTCCACAACAGCTGGCCAAGGTGTTAGTTCTTCAATCGCGGATCCAAAACGTCGCGGAGGCCATCCCCCAGCAAATTGAAGCCCAACACCACCAGCATAATGGCAATGCCGGGAAAGGTCGAAATATGCGGAGCTACCATGAGGTAATCACGACCCCGACTGAGAATGGTCCCCCACTCCGGCGTAGGCGGCTGTGCACCCAAACCCAAAAAGCCTAGGCCGGCCGCCCAGAGAATGGAAGAGGCCACCTGCAGGGTGGATTGCACCAAGACGGGCCCCAGACAGTTGGGTAAAATGTGCCGAAAAATAATGGCAGTATCGCCCAAACCCACGGCCTTAGCTGCCGCCACAAACTCACGGCCCTTCAGCGCAAGGACTGTCCCCCGTACCAGACGGGTGTAGATGGGGATGGAAACGATCCCCACGGCAATCATCACATTGGTTAAGCCAACGCCCAAGACGCTGACCAGAACAATGGCCAGGAGAATGCCGGGAAAGGCCAGCATGACATCGATGAACCGCTGAATAATCAAATCCACGCGTCCACCGTAATACCCGGATATGGCGCCTAGCGGAACCCCCAATGAGGCCCCAATGGCCACGGAGATCACACCGATGGTTAAAGATATGCGGGATCCCCAGACAATACGGGACAGAAGATCCCGGCCCATTTCGTCCGTTCCCAGCCAATGGCTGGTGGACGGGGTCTGCAGCACCAAGCGAAAATCCCCACGGGTGGGATTGCCCAAAGGCAGCATCGGCGCCAAGACCGCCATGCCCACAAAGAACAGCACAATCACAGCACCTAGGACAGCAGTTCTGTTCCGGGACAGACGCATAATAACATCCTTGAAACTGTCCAGCTTTGCCGAATCCAACGTACGCAGACGCTTCCATTTGCGAACCACTGCAGCGGCCACAGAACCACCTCCCTAATCGTATTTGATCGCTGGATCCAGATAGACATAGGCCACATCTACCAGCAGATTAATGAAAATAAAGCTTAAGGCCACCGCCAGGACAGCCCCCTGAACGATGGGATAGTCCCGCGACATGATGGCATCCACCATGAGCCGGCCAACCCCTGGCCAGGCAAACACAGTTTCGGTCAAGACGGCACCACCCAATAGGGTGCCAAACTGCAGTCCCAACACCGTCACGATGGGGATCATGGCGTTTTGCAGGGCATGCTTGAGAACAATCACCCACTCCGACATGCCTTTGGAACGGGCTGTGCGGATATAGTCCTGCCGCAGCACTTCCAGCATGGCCGAGCGAGTCATGCGGGCCAATATTCCAGCGGAAGACAATCCCAGCGTAATGGAGGGCAGTACCAAGTGGGCAGCGGTACCCATGCCCGCCGTAGGCAGCCAGCCCAAACGCACAGAAAAGACATACATTAACATCAAACCCATCCAAAATACAGGCATGGACACGCCAAAGAGGGCGAATACCATGGTGCCCGTATCCCACCAAGTGTGCTGCTTCACGGCCGCTAGGATACCCGCTGAAACACCAATAGCCACACTGACGACCAAAGCGGAGGTGGCTAACTGCAGCGTGTTGGGATACTGCGTCCGCAGTTCCTGCATCACCGGCCTGCGAGTTCTTGTACTGCGGCCTAAGTCGCCTTGGGCTGCATTGGACACGAAGGCCCAATACTGCACGGGCAGCGGCCGATCGAGGCCAAAGCGAGCTCGGATCATGGCCACCGTTTCTGGAGTGGCATGCTCTCCGGCCAATGCCATGGCAGGATCCCCAGGGATCAGGCGGATCATAAAAAACACGACCAGTGAAACTCCAATGAGTACGGGTACCATCAATAATAATCGGCGGATAATGTAGCGACTCATAGTGTAGATACCCCCAGGAAACGTGAAAGCGGGGTTTCCCTAAGGAAACCCCGGGATCACTTATTCAAACGTAACGCCAGTGGCAATGAGGCGTTCTGCGGGATGCACAACCAACCCTTCCACATTGGAGCGTACAGCAGTCAATTGACTTTCCACATGCAAGAAGAGCCACGGCGCTTCTTCCATGATCAGAGTCATGGCTTCTTCATACGCTTCCACACGCAGTTGGGGGTCCGGCGTTGTCCGAGCCAGATCCAAGAGCTCGTCCACCCGCTCATGTCCCCAGAACGTCCGGTTCGAACCGGCGGGAACGTGCTGGCTGCTGTGGAACAAGGCATACAATCCATAGTCGGCATCACCGGTCACGGTGCCCCAACCTAAGAGGAACATGGGTGCTTCACTCTGGTCAGAAGGCAGGCCTGTGGTTGCCAAGTACGTGTTCCATTCCAAGGTCACGATCTCCGCATCAATACCAACGTCAGAGAGCATGGCTTGGATAGCTTCAGCCACTTGAATGTCCTGCATATAGCGGCCTGAAGGCGAATAGATCTTGGTGCTGAATCCATCGGGGAAGCCGGCTTCGGCCAACAGCTCCTGGGCCCGTTCTGGATTATATGCGTAGTCGTAGATGGGCTGGTAACCAAAAACAGCCGGTGCGAAAGGTGCATCGGAAGCTCGGGCGACGCCGCCGAGGATAAACTCGATAATGGCCTCTACGTCCACGGCGTAGTTCACCGCCTGGCGGACTAGAGGATTATCGAACGGCTCCATAGTGACATTGAAGCCCATATAAATGGTGCGCAGGGACGGTGTTGAGATAATGTTGACGTTGGGATCCGCTTCCAGACGAGGTACATCGTGCGGGGGTACCCTTACGGCTACGTCCACATCACCGGCCTGAACCATCATCATCCGGGCACCAGCTTCCGGTACTGCTCGGAATACCAAGCGCTCGAATGTCGGCTGCTCACCCCAATAGTTTTCGTTGCGGACCAAAGTAACGGTCTGACCTTTCTGCCAAGACTCGAACTTAAACGGTCCCGTTCCAACACTGATTTCGTTGCCGTAGTCCTCACCGTACTCCGCAATAGCCGTGGGACTCTGGATGCCCAAGCTGGAGTGGGTCAAGTGGGCCAGCAGCGGTGCGAATGGGACATCTGTGCGCAGCGATACGGTGTATTCGTCGGTGACTTCAATTTCGCTGATGGTGTTGATCAAGAAACGGAATGTGGCACCAAAGTCTGGATCCAACACTCGCTCCAAGTTGAACTTGACAGCCTCTGCATTGAGCGGAGTTCCATCATGGAACTCAATGCCCTGACGGATGTGCAGATGCCATAATGTTCCATCCTCGCTTACTTCATAGGTGTCCACCAAGAGCGGGACGATGTCCCCATCGGCGGTGAGATCAAACAGTGTATCAACGATGTGTTCAATGACCGTAAAGGCCGGGGAATCCGAAGGTACGTGGGAATCCAGTGACGATGGGTCTGTTCCTTGGGCAATGGTGAGGGTGCTTTGGGCTGCAGTTCCGAACGACAGCACCAGCATAATCACAACAGCTAACACGACAATCGAACTTCGTTTCATGGTTCTCCTCCTTAGTTCAGCCCCCCATTAATATAAACGTACTCGCGGGGTTATTTATTGCCTATTTTAGTATGAATGAGAATATTTGTCAACGTGTTTCGTAGACATCGCGGCGGACGGCCTTGATATAACCAGGCTGAGCCAAACCGGAAGCTGATTTCGCAATGCCGTCCCTCTTCTCGTTGAATATCCACGAAGGCCGTTCCCAAGAAAACAGCCCAGATATTGCATCTGGGCTGAAGTCACTGAATTCATGCTTGTGTCCGCTGGAAGATTTCCAGCAAATCGTCATCGGCGGCAATGAACTGCAGACAGCCTGGTCCTTGAGCTCCTGCTGTCGGGACTGCCGCTGGCTGCACGGCCTCGACCCATGCTTCCCATTGGGCAATGGCTGCCGCTGTGACTGCTGCATCAGCCTTTTGGTACTGCGCCTGCAGAGTCTCTTTTTGTTCACGGCTGAGCATCCGCTCCGCCAAGGCGAACAAAACACTATCCTCTTTGCCAATGTGGCTGCGCAGCATCTTTGTGTAGCTTTGGATATTCTCCTGAGCCGCTTCCCAGCCACGTTCTGAAGCCAACCACTGTTCGAGACTTTCACGGGCCTGGCGGATATAGGCGCGTCCTTCCTTATGCTCATGGAGCATGACGTTTACGGGACCCTGCCGTGGCATGCCTGCGGCCTGCAGTACCGGGAAAAGGCAGTCTTCCTCTTTGCCATGGTGAATGGCATCGGCATAGTCCCGGACAAAGCGCAGAGCTTCCAGTAACCGCTGGGCTGTCTCAGCGCTGGGCTGCTGCCGCCCTTGGGAATCTAGATAATCCAGCACCCGAAGGATGTAACGATGTTCCCGCATTAGTACTTCAGTAATGTTCATTCTCCCTGCTCCCTTCCGTGCCCAGTGAGGGCACCCACGTTCATCCTACCTTAATTCCTTACCTTTGTCATTATATATTTTGACGCGCTATTAGGAGCGCCGCCCATAACCAAGGGATGCGCTCCTCAGCTGGAATTTCCTTATGCGGAATGCCGTTGGCAGCCCCCCTGGCTAGTTTCCCAGGGATACGCGGGCTAGATCACGCCCTGACGGTGTTTGGAACACCCGCAGGCCGAACTCAGGCACCACGGCCAGCAAATGATCGAAAATATCGGCCTGAATACCTTCATACACAGCCCAACGGGTATCATTGGTGAAGACCATGATCTCCAGAGGAAGTCCCTGCGGGGTGGGTGCCAACTGGCGGACCACGAAGGTCATGTCCTGCCGGATCCGCGGGTGGCTGCGCAGATATGCGTCCACATAGGCTCGGAACGTACCCACATTGGTCAGCCGGCGGCCATTGGCCGTGATGTCGGGATCCCCCGCTGCGGAGCGATTATGTTCGGCAATATCAGCTAATTTGGCATCGAGATACTGTCGGATGAGAGCAATGCCCCGAAGATGGGCGATATCTTTGTCAGTAAGAAAGGCAATGCTGTTCTGATCAATGAATAGGGACCGCATAATGCGGCGTCCGCCGCTTTCGGTCATGCCCCGCCAATTGCGGAAGCTGTCTTGAACTAACTTGTGCGTAGGTATGGTGGTTATGGTGGCATCCCAGTTCCGCACCTTGATGCTGTGCAGCGCCACTTCCTCCACACTGCCATCGGCGTCGTACTTAGGTACTTCCAACCAATCTCCCACCCGAATCAAGTCATTGCCCAGCAGCTGAATACTGGCGATCAACGACAAAATAGTATCCTGAAAAATCAGCATCAAAACAGCTGTTAACGCACCCAAGCCGCTGAGCAGATACCAAGGCGAACGCTGGAGCAGAATGGAAATGATGATAATGGCACCGGCCAGCGTCACAAACAACTTGATAATCTGAAAATAGCCTTTCAGGGGTTTGCGCAGTGAAATCGGAAACTGATTATAGACGGCTAAGAGACCGTTAAGAAGGCCGTGAATGGCCAAGACCAGAATAACCACAATAGCTATAAGCAGGCCCTGCTGCAGAGTGGTCACAGGCGTAAAGAACCTGGCCCCCTGATACAGCACCAGGGCAGGTACCAAGTACGATAATGCTTCGAAGGCTCCCGCCTCAAACAGCGTTTGGTCCCAATCCACTCGCGTCTGCCGCACCACAAAATACAAGAAGCGCAGCACCCAGTGCTTGATGACGAGATGAACCACCAAGACCACAGCCACCAAGGCTGCCGCGGCAAGCACTTCGTGCCACCAGATATCCCACATTGTCATCCCTCCAGTTGGTGTTCTTCTTGGCAGCCAGCGGCCGTGCTCCCAAGAAACGTCGCGCAGCCGGCAGCCCCATCCCGGGCATACGAAACGGCTTTATCGTCAAGATTCCGTCTGCCTCTACGATTCGCGGCCGCTCAACGTTTCTGCAGAGCATCCCCGAGGACATTAAAACCCAGCACGGTCCAGGCTATGGCAGTACCTGGCACCAGCACCACCCAGGGAGCCAAGCCGGCAAAACCTTGGGCTTCCCGGAGCATTCGGCCCCAACTGGGTGTGGGCGGTTGAATACCCACGCCCAGGTAACTAAGGGACGCCTCAGCCAAGACCGCTGCCGCAAAGCTGACAGAGGCCTGGACCAACAGCGGCCGCATCATATTGGGTAGAATATGCCGCAATAAAATGCGCGTCTCGCGGGCACCGATGGCTTTCGCAGCCTCCACGTACTGGTTCTCCCGCAGGCTCAGAACGTTATTGCGGGTCAAACGCATAAAGGCCGGTATGGTGCCTAAGGTAATGGCACTGCCAGCTGTTATACCGCCGGGATCCCATAGGGTCACCGCCAAGATGGCCAGTAACAGCGGCGGAAACGCGTACAGGCCGTCGGCTGTTCGCATGAGGATCTGATCCCACCAGCCGCCCCGCAGTCCCGCCGCCGAACCCAGTATGACGCCCACAAACAAGCCCGCGAGGGCGGCCACTGCCCCCACCGTCAAGGACACGCGGCCTCCAACCATGATGCGGCTCAGCATATCTCGCCCCATGTGATCGGTACCCAGCCAGTGAACCCGGGACGGTTCCAGCAGCCGCTGTCCAACCTGGATGCGGATGGGATCATGGGGAACATAGATAAGACTCAGAGACACCACAAGAACCATGGAAAGAATAATTCCAACTCCCAACCAAAGGTTCCAGTTCCGCTTCATGTTACCACCCCATTATTCAAAGCGAATTCTTGGGTCCAGCCAGCCCAACAGCAGATCGAACGCGTAATGAAAGGCTACGATCATGGCGGCGCCCACTACTACAAGACCCTGCACTAATGGCAGATCCCGCTGCAGCACAGCAGCTAGGAGCAGCCGTCCCATGCCCGGCAGGGAAAATACCTGCTCCACCACGATGGTTCCCACCAGCAGCTGCGTCAGCTGAATAGCAGCCACCGTGGATATGTTCAAACCCGCATTACGCAGCGCGTGGCGAAAATAGACGCGGCCGTAGGAAAGGCCTTTGCTGCGTGCCGTTCGGATATAGTCTTCGGCGAGTACCTGTTGCATACTGGCACGCACCATCCGCGTCAAGACGGCGGCGCGCGGAATGGCCAGGGTCAACGCGGGCAGCAGCAGACTCCAAAGCGCCACCAACCAGCCGGCGCTGCTGGGCTGATAGAACCCCCCCGCTGGGAACCAGCCCCGCGCTACCGCAATCCATTGAATTAAGAGAACACCCAGCCAAAACGTGGGTACTGCCATGCCCAGATGCGTCAAGAGGCCGATGGCGCTGCGCACGGGATTACCGCTGCCCACCGCAGTATATATGCCCAGTGGAATGGCTAAGATCAGCGCTCCGAAGACGGCTAGAAAGGCCAACAGCACTGTCACGGGCAGGGCCGCGGCCATCAGTTCCCCCACGGGGCGGGCATAGCGAATACTGGCGCCAAAATCCAACCGCAGCAGCGACGTCAGCCAAGTGACGTAGCGTTCGCCAAGGGGCCGGGACAGTCCAAGCTGTTCACGCAGGGACTCCAGCATTTCCGGGTCGCCTTCGGTTCCCAAAATAAGTACTGCCGGGTCACCCGGCAGTACCTGCAGCGCAAAGAACGTCAGTGTAGCTGTGAGCCAAACCGCTGCCAGCAGGGCACCACTTTTTGTCAAGACATAGCGCACAGCTCCACTCCTTTCCCCAAGCTACCAACGCACTTATTCGTACAAAGAAGCGGCGTCAATGACGTACACCGGATAGTTGTACCATCCCTCAAGACCGCTGCGCAGCACAGCCAGCTGTTCCGGATCCATGATGAAGATCCCTGCAGCCTCTTCTGCTAGAATCTGCTGTGCCTTTTGATAAAGACCTGGCCGCTCCTTGTCGTCCGCCTGCATAGCTTCATCGATGAGCGCATCATAGTCGGCATTGTCGAAATTAAAGAAGTTGCGACTGGACGTGGAATGGTAGCGCACGAGGACACTATGAGGGTCCAATCGTCCAGCCAATCCCACAATGGTGGCATCGTAGTTACGCTGGCTGTAGACACGTTCCAGCCATGTTCCCCACTCGATAATGTTCAGTTCCACCTGGACGCCGATGGCAGCCAGCTGCTGCGCCAAAATTTCGCCTGTTTGGACGTGAATTTGGTACGGTGCTGGCAAATCCAGGGTAAACCGCAAATCTTCCTGACCAGCGTCCGCCAGCAGTTCCTGGGCTGCGGTCAGGTCGTGCGGGTTAGTCTGTTCTAGTCCTTCCTGGAAGTACACTTCCATGGCCGGGCTGAGGCCGCTGTAGAGGGCGGTACCGTGACCCCAAGCCGCTCCTGTGATAATCTCATCCCGGTCCACGGCCATGGCCAAAGCACGGCGCACCCGGACGTCGTCGAAGGGCGGCCGCTTATTGTTCATAACCAGCAACTGAACCAAGTTCATGGGACCGGGAATCACCTGCAGCTGGGGGTCATCCGTCACTTGATGGGCCAGGCTGGGGTCGAGGCGCGGGATCACATCAATTTGGCCGGCTTTCAGGCTGAGAATGGCCGAATTGTCATCGGGAATGATGGCAAACACCACCTGGGCAAAATGCGGCAGTTCGTCCGCCCAATGTTCCTCAAATCGCTGCAGACGAACTTCTTGGTTAGGACGCCACTGCACAAACTGGTAAGGTCCGCTGCCCACTGGATTTTGGGCCAAATCATCAGCGCCCTCTGGGATAATGGCCGCGGCCACTTCCGCCAGGGAAGCCAAGAACGGTCCGTGGGGCTGCGACAGTTCGATGACCACGGCGCTGTCTTCGGCGACAACGTCGGCAATCACGGCATATTCCCCGGCTCGCTGGGAAATTTCGGGATCCCGCAGGCGGTTCAGGGAGTACACCACGTCAGTGCTGGTCACCGGCTGCCCATTGTGGAAGGACGCCGAGCGCAGCTCAAAGGTGTACTGCAGACCATCGGCCGATGCCGTCCAATGAGAGGCTAAGGCCGGCTGAATGGAGCCGTCAGGGCCGGCTTTGACTAGCCCTTCGTAGATGTTAAAGGCAATCTCACCAGTGGCTGCGGCCACGGAACGATGGGGATCAAAACTGTCTGGATCTGTGGGAATGGCAATGGTCAGCGGACGCTGGGCGGCCACTGAGCCCATCCCCAACGTCACGGATAACAACAGTAGCACCAACACCGCACCTGCAATTTTCCCTGCGGTTTTCATTATCACTGCCTCCTAACGGGCCTTCAAGCCCATCTCCAGAACTCGCAGTACCTGCTCAATGAAATGCAGATGGTCCTGCCAGTCCTGGGAACGTACATGCTGAAAATCGTCAATTAATTGCCTGCCCACGGAATGATACACAAAGAACGCCGCTTCCTTCGGGATATCGCCAGCAATGATCCCTGCAGTTTGCGCTTCACTGACCATGCGGTGAAAATCTGCTTCCCGTTGGGCTAGGCCTGAGCGAATGTCCTCTTGAATGGCCGTATCGCGGCTTTCCCAAAACTGGTGAATTACCTGATGGAGCAAAGGATGTTCACGGGAAAACAAGTAGGTAGCTTTGTAGTAGGCTACCACTTGATCAAAGAATGGCAAATTCGCCTGCCAAACGGGATCGAGGTAGGTTTTCTTAACCCCATAGGCGTGCTCCACTACGTAGCGATACAACTCCTGTTTGTTGGCGAAGTATTGGTACATACTGCCTTTGGCAATACCCAGCACCGCCACGATCCGGGACAACGATGCCGTTTCGTAAGGATGGCGGGCAAACTCCCGGGCCGCCGCATCAAGAATTTGTTCCCGCTTGGCCTGGGGCAAGTTGCGAAAGGTCTCCTTCGGCACCGTCTCACCTCCAATGTGACCGCCTAGTCACTTGATGGGTTCAGTATAACAGAAAAAGACTGCTGGTTCAATATGAAAAAACCAGCAGCCCCAAGACGGCGGAGACAATGATTGTTTTGATGGGATCTTTCTTGAAACGATGCACAGCCAGAAAGGCACCAACAGCAATGACTGCGCTGCGAGGATCCACGGGCAGTGCAGTCAGATCTGCGTCGGCCAACGGGTCATACAGCAGAGCGGTTCTCCCTATGTAGATGGCCGCACCAGCGATCAGGGCGACCATGGCCGGTCGGATACCGCTGAAGATGGACTTCGTGATGGGATGCTCCTTATGTTTGCTCCAAAACTGTGATAGACCTACGATGATCAACAGTGACGGTAAGGCTACGGAACCGGTCGCCACTAGCGATCCCAACACGCCTGCCACGCGAAATCCGACGAATGTAGCGGCATTGATGCCGATAGCTCCGGGGGTCATTTCGGCGATGGCCACGATGTCAATGAATTCAGCATTGCTCAGCCAACCGTGACTGACGATCTCGTGTTGGATCAGGGGCAGCATCGCGTAACCGCCGCCGATGGTAAACAGGCCAATGCGGAAGAACACCAATGCCAAATCAATCAGGACCATTAGTGCACCTCCTTGGGTGCGAAGACATAATACATCAGAAAACCGACCAGAGCCCCACCGGCTAGCAGATACAGTACATGGATGGAGGTGAACATATTGAGCAGGAAGACCACAATGGCTAAGGCCAGAGAACGTTTGTCCCGGCAGGTGCGCAGTCCAATGCGCAGAGCTGCCGCTGCCACCAGACCCACCACCGCGGCGCGAATACCGCTGAAGGCCCGCAGCACCCAGATGGATTCCTGCAGCTGTTGGAAAAACGAGGCTATGGAAATGATAATCACCAACGAAGGCCCGATAACCCCAGCGGCCGCTGCAATGGCCCCCAGGGGCCCAGCTAACCGGTTCCCCAGGAAGATGGCCGTGTTCACAGCAATAATGCCCGGCACGGACTGGGCTAAGGCATAGATATCCAAAATCTCTTGACGATCGGTCCAGCCGCGTTTGTCAATAACTTCTTTTTCAATGAGCGGCAGCATAGCGTAACCGCCGCCGAAGGTGAACAGACCGATGCGGAACCAGGAAGAAAACAGCTGCCACCAGAGGGCAGGACCCGGCTCCGGAGTGCTTGTGGCACGAGACTGCATAGATGTTTCGACTCCTTTTTCTGGAAACTTTGACGACACAAGAGCAGACCCCCTCGATCCACGGCCCATTCGCCCACAGGCAGGGGGAATGAATCAAGGGGGCTTTTTCATCGGGAACTGCTAGATCAAATGAGGTCTTCACTGCCAGGTCAGCATTGGACCGCCAAACAAGAACCGCCAAACAAGAACCGAAAAACCCGGTCAGGAGGAATTTCGGTGACCATGAGCTCGCAAGATTCCGCTGCCACTAGAGGTTTGCAGAGGACATTTAAAAGAGCGGCACCACAGCCCGCAGGGTCGCCCGATAGGCGAAGCCCGTATTGTCCTCTTGATGTTGGAATTGGTTCACATACGCAACTTCCAGATTGGCGCCCACGTCGAACCCCTGGGGTAGGGACACCAACGCATCACCATGCAGGCCATAGTGGTATTCCGGAATGCCGGCCATGAATGGCTGTTCCCGCATGCGGGTCCGATCCCACTTAATCAGCTGGCGAGTTCCGTCATCTTCAGCGCCAAAGCCACGGAAGAAGACGCCGCCCTTCCACTGCAGGTCCCATACATTCAGTTCTCCCCTGGCTTCCAACCACAGTTCCTGCACATCATCGCCTAACGCATGGCCAATGGATGCTTGTCCTAAGGAATAGGTGGCTCCAAGATTGCCGTTGGAATAGGCGTAGTTCATGACACGGCTGTACTCCACAAGCCACCAAGGCCCCTCCACACCCACCAATAACCCGTACAGCGGTGGGTTCCCGGCGCCGGGGGTCATGGGGAACTCACCCACCACGAACTCACCGTAGAAAGCCAGTTCTTCCCATGTATACTGGGCATCCACCAGAAAGAAGGCATTGTTGGGAACGGACGACACACCGGGCATATATTTAGCGGCATAGTATGGCAGGAAGGGAACCCAGTCGAAAAAGAAGTCCCCGGGAAAGGTAGAATCGGTCACCACGGCCTCACCCAAGCCCAAGGTCAGCTGGGGTAGAATCTGCCAATCCAAGTAATGAACACCTACCCGTTTGTAGTCCTCCTCCACGGCCAAATCACCATAGAGTTTCGTGTACTGCCACTGGCTGCCGCCAAAACCATAGCCTGCCTGCAGAAATGTGTTCTGGCCGGGATCCAACAGCAGCGAGCGATGGCGGCCGCGGCCCACGGAAGTATCCAGCTGCCCGGCAAACACCTGCAGATTCGGTGTCACGTCGTAATGAAGGCCTACTTTCCAGATCTCTGTTCCGAAGGCATCTAGGTTCTCCATACGGCCAAAAGCAGCGATTCCCAGATCCACCTGGGCCCGATCAAGAATAGGCAGGTTCGCTTCCAAACTGAGACGATTTTCCCTGCGCTGCATGTTCCACTCCATAGTGAGCTCCCCAGCGCCGACATTGGGTGCGACCAGAAGCAGCAAGCACACTAGCACTAGTATCCGTTTCATGCCGCCATTCACTCCCCTCTGAACTATCGAAACTTGCCGCTATGCAGCATCGGTGTCTTTGAACTGCCGCGCATAAAGCCTTTGGTAGAGGCCATCCTCCTGCATGAGCTGCTCATGGGTGCCAAACTGGACGATCCGTCCTTCTTCCAAAACCGCGATCTTGTCAGCATCCTTAATGGTAGACAATCGGTGTGCCACCACGATGGACGTTTTGTCCTGCATCAATGTCTGGAAGGCTTCTTGAATCAAGTGCTCGGTCTCGGTGTCGACACTGGATGTGGCTTCATCGAGAATCAGGATGGGGGCGTCTTTGAGAATAGCTCTGGCAATGCTGAGCCGTTGTTTTTGACCTCCGGACAGTTTGACCCCGCGCTCTCCGATGGCTGTATCGTAGCCGTCCTCCAGTTCCACAATGAACTCATGGGCATTGGCCAGTTGGGCAGCCCGCTCAATGTCAACATCGGAAGCATGGGGATTGCCATAGAGCAGGTTATCCCGGACGGTGCCGTTGAAAAGAAACACATCCTGCAGCACCACACTGATGTGCTTGCGCAGCGATTGGAACGAAACATCCTTGATGTCATGGTTATCGATCAAGATCCGTCCCGAGTCTGTGTCGTAGAAGCGTGGGATCAAGCTAATAATGGTCGTTTTGCCCACTCCGGTGGGTCCAACGAGGGCCAGAGTTTCGCCGTGGTTGACCCGCAGCGAGATATCTCGCAGAACGGGAACGCCGTCGATGTAGGAGAAATCTACGTGCTCAAAGGTAACACTGCCTTGAACACCCTGCATATCTACGGCACCAGGCTTTTCCGTGATGTCCGGCTCGGTCTCTAGAACCTCAAAGATGCGGTCGGCACTGGCCAGCGCCTGCTGGATGCCTTCATTGAGACGCGCCAGGACGACAATGGGCTGGTAAAACATGCCCAGGTACAGCAAAAAGGCCACAATATCAGCCACGGGCAGGGCCTGACGCAGGGCCAAGGCTCCTCCGTAGAAGATCACAATAACGGTACCCGTGGAACCAAGCCACTCGATGGCCGGATGATGAATGGCGTTCAACTTCAAGGCATACATCAGATCCAGCGTATAATGGTGGGCTCGCCTCTCCACTCGTTGTTCTTCGCGGTGTTCCCGGGTGAAGATCTGGATTTCCTTGATACCCACAATATTATCCTGCAGCAGACCATTCAGCTGCGCCATGCGCTCTTGGGCCCGCCGAAAGGCAGGGCGTGCTTTTCTGCCGAACCAATACGCGGTCAGGGCAATAATAGGCATGGGCAGGAGCGTCCACAAAGCCAAGGACGCATTGAGGCTGAACAGGATCGCGGCTACGCCGAACAGGAGCAGTACATTCACGATGACATCGGGAACGCCGTGGGCTAACAGCGGCTCAAGATGCTGTGTATCGTTGACAATGCGGGACATGAGCTGTCCCGTCTGTTTGTCTTGGTAGTAGGACAAAGACAGACGCTGCAGATGCGTATAAAGGCGGACCCGCAGCTTTTCCACCAGACTCCAAGCGACCCAATGGGCTGTGTAGTTTGTGGCAAAGGCAAAGAGTGCCCGCAGTGAGTACAGGGCTAACAGCAGAATGCTGAGGCGGACAATGGTCTGCCACTCCTGCCCGAGGCCTCCCTCTACCAAACCTACCACTGCCCGGATAATCCAGGGACCGGCCAAATTTGTCAGCGTGATCCCTAAGGTTCCAATAATAACCAATCCAACCAAGAGGCGAAACTCCCGCAGGGTTCGCAGCAATTTTATCAGTGAGTCCATGTGCATCATCCTCCATCATAAATAGTTCGAAGGTCTAAAGAAAAACCCTGCTTTGTTTTGGATTATTTGTTGCGGTCTTTGGGATAACGCAGGATCGCTGCTGGGAAGCCTATCACCGGAACTGCCGTGGGATCGGTCTTGAGACCGCCAACCCCAACATGGATCGCAGCATTTGGCCCGTGAGAAAACCCCCTCAATGATCCAGGGGGCTCTCCAGGCGGGCGGTTTGGGCTTCTGCCCGCTGGGTATGGGTCTTGTTCTTTGCTGCGGTCGTCATTGACCAGCTAAGCCTTGGGCGACAATGTCATCGAAGGCCGTCTCCAAGGCACTGCGTTTTTTTTCCGCTTCGGCCCGGGTGGACCCGCGAGCGCCAATGTAGAGCTTCATTTTCGGTTCGGTACCCGATGGCCGCAGCGTAATGCGCTGTCCCGATTGGGTTTCCCATTGGATAACTTCTTCTTTCGGCAGGTTAATGGGTGTTTCCTCACCACTGGGAACATGCAGTTCCACACTGCGTCCGTAGTCTCGCCGGTACGCCAAGGTCTCCCCTGCGATCTCTGTCATGGTGTTGGTGCGCAGCGTTTCAATGAGCTGTTTGGCCTTTTCCGCCTCGGCACTGGAGTTAAACGAGTAGGAACGCAGGGCTTCCAAAAAGAAACCGTGCTTTTCCATTAATCGTTCCAGTTGATCGATGAGGGTACGCCCTTGGGACCTATAGTAAGCTGCCATCTGGGCCAATAGCAAGGCAGCCATGACGGCATCTTTGTCCCGCACGAACATACCGGCAAGGTAGCCGTAGCTTTCTTCAAAACCCAAAATGTAGGGGCGGTCTTCCTGTTCGAGACGGCCCATCTGGTCGCCGATGTACTTAAAGCCCGTCAGGGTGTCCAGCACTTCCACGTCATGCTCGGCGGCGATGGGACGAATCATTTCCGTGGACACAATGGTCTTGATGATCACACCGTTCTTAATGCGCTGTTCTGGTAGGGTCTGCAGCAGGTAATCGGACATCAAGATGCCCACCTGGTTTCCGTTAAGCAGCTGGTATGAGCCTTCATGCCACACGGCACTGCCGACCCGGTCGCCATCGGGGTCTGTGGCCAGTATGAGGTCGAAGCCACCGTTCCCAGCTTGGGCAAAGGCCAACTTGAAGGCATCGGGCTCTTCGGGATTGGGAAGCTTCACCGTGGGAAACTCGCCGTCAGGGAACATCTGTTCTGGTACGGTATCCACCGTAGTGAAGCCGGCCCGAGTCAGTACTTCTGGCACATAGGCCCCGCCAGTTCCATGCAGGGGCGTATACAGAACCTTCAGCGAAAGATCGTGTTCTGCCTGGGCCGGGAAGAGAGCCTTCAGAGCACTGAAGTAAGCTTCGTTGGTTTCCGTGCCCAAAGTGGTCAACAGCGGTGAGTGTTTGGCATCTTCGTGGATGCTCACATCCGCCAGGTCAAGACTGCCCATAACTTCACTGATCCGATTGGCCTGTTCGGGCAGCATCTGGACACCATCTTCTTGGTAACACTTGAAGCCGTTGTATTCTGGGGGATTGTGGCTGGCTGTGATCACAATACCTGCTCCGGTTTTCCAATGGCGCACGGCAAAGGATAGCAGTGGTGTAGGTGCGATATCGCCGAAGACATAGACAGGAATGCCATTGCCCACCAAGACTTTGGCAGCCTCTTCCGTGAACTCCCGAGACATGCGGCGGGAGTCATGGGCGATGGCCACACCGCGCCGATCGAGCTCCGCCTCTTTGAGCGCCGTGGCCAAAGCTTGAGCTGCTAGGCGGATGGTATAGAGGTTCATACGGTTGGAGCCGGCACCGATCTTGCCCCGCATGCCGCCGGTG
>PWMW01000355.1 GCA_003559095.1 Clostridiales bacterium
CCTGACTAGCGCCCCGCCAGCCGTAGATGGATTGATCGTCATCGCCCACTACGAAAAGATTGTTGTCGGCCGCTGCCAAACGTCGTATTATCCGATATTGCAGCATACTGGTATCTTGGAACTCATCCACCATCAAGAAGCGGCCCGGCCGCTGAGGCATCTGCTCGAGAACCGCCGCCGCCTGGTCTAGGAGATCATCGAAGTCTAGGCGGCCGGCATTGACTTTCCATTCCTCATAACTTGCCACCACGGTCCGAAACACGTCGGTCTCCACGGTTCGCGGCGCATAGCTTCGCCAGGCATGGCCGCGGTTTATGCAGTTGCTTAGTTCCTGCATACAGGGTTCCAAGAACTCATCACTTAACTCATGTCGACGCAGCACCTGCCCCATGACTTGGCGCTGCTGCCCTTCATCCACCAGTGTCACGCGGCCGCGCACATGCTGCAGCAGTTGGTAGGCGAACCCGTGAATGGTGCGGATGTGCATGGCAGCTGCTTGTTGACCCACGAGGTCTTTGAGGCGCCTCAGCATTTCGTTGGCCGCAGCCTTTGTGAATGTCATAATCAACAGCTGTTGAGGTTCGATCTCTGGAATTTGGCAGAGGTGGGCAGCCCTGGCGGTGATCACGGCTGTTTTGCCCGAGCCGGGCCCCGCCACAACCATAATGGGGCCGCGGACGCTCTGCACAATGTCCTGTTGGGTCGCATTAAGCTCCATCGTAGCGCAACACTCCTCGCAGGTATGAAAAAAGGACACAATAGAATTGTACCACTGTGTCCCCTTTTGTGCTATATGCTAGCTGATTGCCATCCGCTTCCCGTCAAAGACCGGCTCAGCGGGCCCATGACTTCCGTCCGCGCTGGCCTTCCTGGCGCCGCTGCCCGTGGGCACGCCGTCCTTTGGCAGGTCCTCGACTTCGGTGACCTTGGGATGGCCCATCCCAGCGAGCCTTCTTGGCCACGGCAGGACTGTGACTGGTGATCTTAACGGGCGTCGTATTGGGTTCCCGAGACAGCAGTCGAATGGCTGCCGCAGTAATGGTGACTGCATCCGCTGTCAGCAGAAGTTCCTGTGCCATCCGCCGGTAATCCTCATTGTCCGGATGATCGCAGGCTTCCACTAGTTGGTTCACGGTCAGCTGCTGCAGGCCTTCACGGGCCTCCACCAAGGTTGGGGCGGGCTGGCGCTGGATGGAAGACTTGATAATCTTCTCGATGAAGCGCAGCTGCCGCATCTCCCCGTGGGAGACCAGGGTAACCGCCAGACCTGAACGGCCGGCCCTACCGGTGCGGCCGATGCGATGGACATAACCTTCCGGTTCCTGGGGAATATCGAAATTGTAGACATGGGTCACGTGACCGATATCGAGACCACGGGCAGCAACATCGGTGGCCACCAGCACATCAATGCGGCCGCCTTTGAATCGTCCCATGACCGTATCTCGCTTACCCTGCGTCAAGTCACCGTGAATGCCATCGGCCGAATAACCCCGGATAATGAGAGCTTCTGTTAGTTCATCCACTCGCTTTTTCGTGCGGCCAAAAATGATCGCTGCTTCGGGGTTATGCAGATCTAGGAGATTACAGAGTACATCGAACTTGCTGCTCTCTTTGACCTCAACATAGATCTGTTCCGTGTTGGGAACGGTCATTGTTTTTGGCATCACCCGCACATGCAGTGGGTCGTTCATGAACTGCCGCGACAACTCTTCAATCGCCCGGGGCATGGTGGCCGAAAACAACAGGGTTTGACGTTCTTGGGGAACATTGGAGAGAATGTCCTTGATATCATCAATAAAGCCCATGTTCAGCATTTCATCGGCTTCGTCCAGCACCACCATATTGGTCTGCTGCAGACGTATGGTGCGACGACGGATGTGGTCCAGAAGACGACCCGGCGTTCCCACCACAATGGACGGCCGATCTTTAAGGCGGCGAATCTGCCGCTGAATATCTTGCCCGCCATAGATCGGCAGGGCAGTAACACCCTTGACACGTCCCAATTTGTTAAGCTCCTCGGCCACCTGCACAGCCAACTCCCGCGTGGGTGTTACAACAAGACTCTGGATCCCTTCGCCTTCTTGCATACGCTCCAGCATCGGCAGTCCAAAGGCTGCAGTCTTGCCGGTTCCCGTAGGTGCTTGTCCCATAACGTCGCGGCCGCTCAAGGCCGGTGGGATCGTCTTTTCCTGGATGGGTGTGGTCTCTTCAAAACCCATCTGCTGCACCGACTCGAGCAGAGCACTGCTGAGACCTAATTCGTTAAACTTTTTTGTCATTCGCTATTTCCTTTCGTGTCTATGAACGCGGCCCTTGGCACGAGCTCATAACACTCTTTGTATTTCCGAACCCAAATTAGGGTCAATGGTCGTTGTGTACAAGACCATCGGTCTCGAACAACGACCTTGGCGCAGCGATGTCCACCGCCGCTGCGATGAATCGCTCTGCAATCTTTAAAGCGTTTCGTGGCCGAAACACACAAAAAGGGCACCCCACCGGGGATGCCTCTGTTTTCCCTAGTCTGAATTCATGGATTCGACCTATTATACCACAGACTGCCGCCAAAATACAGCGATTCCACCACGAAATTTCGCGGGGACCCATTCAGCGCCTGCCCAACCCCTGGACATGAACCGGGCCCTGCCCTGTGCCCTCGGAACTCCGCAGCCCACCCAGGTCGAAGTTCTCCAGTCAACAGTGGTTCATCAAGTGCCAGCTAAGCCTGGGCAACCTGTGGTTCCAACGTCATCATTCGCTGATGTTCCTTCCATTCCCGGGCCAACAGGAATGTTGTCAATGCTGCGGAGCTGGCGTCGGCAATCGGACCCGCCATGAGAATGCCATCCAACCCCAAAAACCTAGGAAGAACAAGAATCAGGGGCATCAGGATCAAAACTTGCCGTGACAGGCTGAGCAGCATGGCCTGTTTGGGCTTGCCCACCGCCTGAAAATAACTGGCGCCCACAATCTGGTACCCTACCAAAGGCAGACAGAACAAGAAAATGCGCAGGGCTCGGACGCCGAAAGCCAATAGTTCAGCATCATCACGGTTAAACAGCATAATCAACTGCTCAGGGAACAAGCGGGCTGCGGCAAAGCCTAGGACCACGATGACAGTGGCTGCAGAACAGCCCCAATACACCGCCTCTCGGGAGCGCTCGTACTGCTTAGCACCATAGTTATAACCAATAATGGGTTGGACCCCCTGGTTGATCCCGAAGACAGGCATCAAGATCAACATGAGGATGGAGTGCAGCACGCCCATCCCAGAGATAGCCACGTCGCCGCCATAGGCCTGCAGACTATTGTTAAGCAGAACATTGAGCAGACTGGCTGCAATCTGCATGGCGAATGGTGCAAATCCAATGATAGCAATGCTTTTCACGACGCGCCAATTCCACGGAAAGCCCACAAACCGGAACGTCAAGACCGAGCGCCCACTAAGGTAGAACCACATGACCCAAGCAGCGGACACAAACTGGGAGATGACTGTGGCTGCAGCCGCGCCGCGGATACCCCAACCAAAGACAAAGATAAACAGTGGATCCAGGGCAATATTCAACAGCGCTCCTATGAGCATGGTGATCATAGCCACTTTGGGCTGACCTTCGGCCCGAATTACGTTGTTCATACCAAATCCGATGGACGAGAACACGGTACCCCAGAGGATGATGCCTAAGTAGTCTCCTGCATAGGGAAGAATCGCCTCACTAGCCCCCATTAGACGCAGCAGCGGCTCCATAAACACCAAACCTGCAGTACTTAGGGCCACGGCGGAAACCACCAAAAGAACAAAGGCGTGGCCCGCAATCTCTCCCGCCTCCTTTGTCTTCTGCTCACCCAAGCGGATCGATACCAGCGATGTGGCGCCAATGCCAATGAGCATGCCCACTGCCATAATGACCAACATCACAGGGAATGTTACGGTGATGCCGGCAATGCCAAGCATTCCAACACCCTGACCGATGAAGATACGGTCCACCACATTATAAAGAGCCTGCACCAGCATACCAACAATGGCTGGTACCGAAAAACGAACCAACAGCCGCCACACCTTTTCGGTCCCTAACTCATGAGGATTCGTCATTATGCTCCGTCGTCCTTTCCATCACAACAGCCTCTCGTTGGTGGAGACCACCCATCAGCAGTTGGTACGTCTTCGTTACCAAAATATCGTCCGGGATTCGTTCGTCAGTACTCCAGAGGTGCAGAACCATGGCCTTGATGCTTCCCTGCAAAAAAATCGCTGCAAAATCCACATCAAGATGCCCGGGCAAATGGGGTCGCAAGGTTTCCGTTAAGAGCATGCGAATATCCTGCCGCCGTTGGGCCACCACGCGGCAGACCGTTGGCGGAATCTCGTCGCCGCCGTGAAAGAACAAACGGATCAAGCCTTGATGTCGGGCCAGGAACTGAATTTCCCAGACCACCCATGTGTGCACAATTTCCTCCAAAGACTGCACACTGGCCAACTGCTGCTGAGCCCCACTGATGAACTGAGCAAAATGGTCCTCCATCAAGGCCGCAAACAGTTGATCCTTGCTGGAAAAATAGTGATACAGCGTGGCCTTGGCCAAGCCCACAGTCTGCGCGATTTCGTTCATACTGGCTGCAGCATACCCCTTTTCGGAAAACACACGCTGGGCAGCGGCAAAAATCTGCTGTTTCTTGTCATCGAATCGTTTGTCCGTAATACCGCTCACTCCATTCTCCATGACCGTCAGCAAGGATGCATCCGGTGCTCACACACCCG
>PWMW01000228.1 GCA_003559095.1 Clostridiales bacterium
CCCACAAGCCCGTGTCCCTGAGTTACCCGATGACACCGGTGTCATGGTATGACGCGATGCGATTCTGCAGGTATTTGACCGAAATCGAACGTGAAAGCGGTCGGTTGCCGGAGGGCTACGTCTACCGGTTGCCGACTGAAGCGGAATGGGAATATGCCGCTCGTGCCGGAACAATGAGTCCGTACAGTTTCGATTTTGATTTGGACGAGGATGACAAGGAGCGCTTCGCACAATACGTCGCAACGACTGGCGAGGGCGGCTGGACTTTCGGTCCTGTGGATACCAATAGCGACCGCAAGCCTAACCCGTGGGGGCTCAAGGATATGCACGGCAACGTTTACGAATGGTGCCTGGACTGGTATGGTCTCTACAAGAACGATGCGATAACGGATCCCATCGGCCTTTCGGGGGATAGAGAGCGAGCGGAAAGGGTTGCCCGGGGCGGTGGCTTACCCGATTGGGAAGTCAGAAGCCGTCACGAATTTTATCGATCAGCCAGCCGGTATAGTTTCCCTGCTCATGCAGATTATCAGATCAACCTCGGCTTTCGTGTTGTTCTTGCCCCCGAAGAACCATTGAGCGAACTGGCGGCATCGGAAGGCCCGGTTGAAACCCCTTCAGGAACCAAATAAAGTAATGACCAAGAAATAGAAAATGAAAAAATTACAATTAACGGCAGTCCTGGGACTGCTCCTGACCGGCGCAGCGAGTAGCTTCGCCTCATCCGAGTCGATCGTTTCCCTGCAAGCTGAGACCTTTACCATACCGGAGACGAACGGAATCGTCATGATACGTATCGAGCCCGGTACCTTCACGATGGGTAGCCCGGAGGGTGAACTGGGCCGCGGATTCGACGAGACCCAGCGTGAAGTGACCATCAGCAGGCCCTTCTACATGGCCAAGATGCTGATCACGCAGGATCAATACATGCCTATTGCGGTGCCGGACTTCGATCCCATTTACATCGGTGCCGCCGCCTATGGACACTCGAACCCGGAGCCGCATCAGGGCGGCCCCTGGACCATGCCCAGCAGGTATCGCCCCAATACGAACAAGTTTCCGATGGATGGTGTGCTCTGGGACGCGGCGGTGGATTTCTGTGAGATACTGACGGAACGCGAACGCGCCGCCGGACGCCTACCGAAGGGCTACGTCTACCGGTTGCCGACCGAAGCGGAATGGGAATACGCCTGCCGTGCGGGGACTAAAGGCCCGTTCAACGTGGACGCCCCGCTGGAGGATATATTCGCCCTCGTCGACGGTGAAGTTCGTAAACCAAACGCCTGGGGACTTTACGAGATGCACGGTATCAAATACGAGTGGTGCCTGGACTGGTACGGCTCGCTTTCAGCAGAACCCGCAACCGACCCGGTCGGCCCGGTCACCGGCACACGGCGTGTCGCACGTGGCGGCTCAGATAGCAGCGGCCACGGCGAGGGAGATGAAGATCCGGCCAACAGGTCGCGTTTTATTCGCTCGGCCTCCCGTAATCACTTCATTCCGGACCTCCCGCTTCCAATTCTGGGGCTTAGGATTGTTCTTGCGCCGGAGCTCGAATCGCCAGATCATTAAGAGCAAAACAATGTCGCAAGCCTATAACTAAACCATACGACTGCACATGAAATACACTAGGAACATCTATATTATGAAGACCCAACTCGGTTGTGTAGTGATTGCCAGCGCAATCGCACTCACATTTGCCATCGGAAGCGTTCAGGCGCAGGACTACGATTTCTTTCGCAACATCCGCTATCCCGGGCAGCAACGCCCGGATGTGGGTTTGGACCTAATTGAGCAGGAGGGCTGCCCCGACGCAGCAGGTGCCTATAATAAACGAGTGGTTCATTGGTGGCCAAAGCAAGGCGTTGACATTGTGGAGGTGCCGGAAGGTGCTCCGCTGCGCACATGGACGATACGAACGGGCGATGTCGAGCCGCTGGTCGCGGTGGGAAGGTATGCTAAATGGTGGCCACAAACACTGCGCGGCAAGACGGAATTCAAGGCGCATTTCCTGGGTTTTCGTGGCATCGGAAGTGTTTTAGGCAATCCTTTCACGGAGCCGCTCTCACAACGCGTTGAAGGCCAGGGGATGGTGCCGGCCGTAGTACTATTGCTGGAGGATGGGCGCAAGCGCACTTTCACACGGGGAGCCTTCGTCGACGAGGATCAGGTGTATATTCTCCAGGTCTATGAAGCCGAGATGGCTCGGATCCGTAAGACCTTGGAGCCGCCGCCGACTAAACTGCGGCCGGGAATCGAGGAGACATGGCCAGATGGAGAGATATACGAGCCAGGGACGTTCCGCGTCGAGGGTGATTACATTGTTATCTGCGCGGGGTCGCAGAGCCCTGAGGGTGAATTCACTCCTTGGGTCGATCCCGAGATGAAAGAGGAGACAGCTCAGTATCGCGCTGCGACGCTGCGACACTTTGAGGACTTCTGGGTATACAATGAATATGCCGGGCGCCTGATGCCCTACTGGGAGAGAGAGGAGCGATACAAGTATGTTGTGACCGTTCCCGGTACGATGCGTGACGGCTCCGGCATTATTCCCGGTTTTGCGGGTGGAGGCTACGGTGGCTGTGAAATCAAGGGCGCAGCATGGGGAAGTTTCTATCACGAATGGGCGCATGGCCAGGCAAGGAACGGCATGATTCTGATGGGTGGAGGCGAGACGCATTGCGACGCGCACATGATCATGGGCGATCCCACGATAGTTGGGAAGGTGGAACACCAGATTGCACGCCCATGGAAAAACCTGTTCCACGGACAATATCCTGGCGCTTTGGCATACACCATGATGGGGGACGATCCCAACTGGGGTTACGCCGCGGTGGGTACGTTCACTTCGCTGATGACGATGGAAGAACATACGCCTATGCACGCTATCGCCCGGTTGGGAGAGGAGCGCGGTATCTGGGAGAACGGCATCAAGGGGATGGGCGATTTCATGGGGCAGATCGGCGCCCGTTACGCCGAGTACGATACCGAGCTTGAGACTGGGTTGCGCGAAGTGTTCCCGGCCCCAAACCGGGCCATTCTTATCGCGCTCGACCGCGATAAGGGGCTTTATCGCAGCACGGCGACTGAAGCGCCCGAACCGTTCGGGGTGAACCTGATTCGCCTGAAAGCAGAACCTGGAGCTGAGAAGATATCGGTGGACTTCCAGGGGCATTTCGATGCGGCAACCCATAGCGATTGGCGCGCCTGCATCGTAGCGGTGGACAAGGACGGGCGCAGCCGCTACAGCCCACTGTGGAACAAGGGCGTCATGGAAATGGAAACGCGTCCGGGCGACCAGCGCTACTGGTTGACGGTTACAGCAACCCCTTACGCCCTGACGTCACCCCAACTCAACGGCGAGAGGACCATACAACACGTTTACCAAGGCGCCTTCACGTATCGTTATCCCTACGATGTGACACTGACAGGCTGTCGACCAGCCACTCCGAACGCATCGTTCGCCTTCAACGAGAACTGGGGGCTGAACCGCGATCCTATCTGGCCCGTGCCGTCGGACAGTCCGGAATATCCCTTTGCGCGCCGGCACCTCGAAGAGGTTTTGGAGCGGGTTCCCGTCGTGCTCGCTGCGATCGAGGAAGTGAATCTGTCACTGTATGTTACAGATTATCACCTAAACCAGAAAAACCGCGCCATACGCGAAGCGACCGCTGTCCAGAGACGTGCTGAGTGGCTACTCGAAAACGCCCAGGGTGCGCGGCACCCTAACGGTGGCGGCTGGGTCGCCGCGACAGCAGAAGTAGCACCCACAGCCTTCGTCGGCCCCGATTGCATGGTCCTTGATGGCGCGAAAGTGCTCGATCATGCCGCGATAGAGGATTACGCCATCGTAAGCGGCAGCGGCGTCATCGTCAAGGACTACGCCAGAGTCCGCGGCAAGGCGGTCGTGACAGGCAACGTGACAGTAAGTGATTACGCCCGCGTATCAAGAAACCTCTCGGGAGATACAGGTCAACGCACTGGGGTAGAACAGCGGCAACTCTTCGAGGTTTTGAATCCGATTCTATACGCAAATTACGCGTTCGATCGCCCGGAAACAGTGCTGATGGAGGACTACTTCGTTGAACACAGCTACGGGGCCTTCGCCAGCGGGTCGCATCTGGAGACACTCATATTTTTCGATGGCCGTCTATACGGAGAACCCGGATTCCTGGAAGAAAGTGACGTGCGGGCTATCACGTTCAACGGTAAAAACCAATACGCCGAAGCGGATCCTGCCGTAGCTGACCTGGGCGAGATCACCGTGGATATGGCCTTCCGCTGGGATGGCGGTGCGGCGACGCTTTTTGATTTCGGAAGTTCGGCCGACGACCGTTTCATGCTGACGATCGCCAAAAACGGCGAGATGGCACTCTCCCTGATCTCCGGCGGCAAGCGCGAAACATTGACGGCAGATGAGCCCATCGTCAGTGGCGAATGGACGGGCTGCCGTATTGAAATGGATGGTTCAACGGCCTCGCTCTGGATCAATGGTCAGAGAGCCGCGTCGCTGCGGACGGATTACCGGGCGGCCGATGCCTTCAGGCCTGGCAGGGAGATGCGCAACTTCGTCGCGGCTTCGCGCGAAGGAGAGAACCTCTTCGCGGGGGTGATAGAGTACCTGCGCATCTATCACGCTGTGGTAGATGACTTTTCAAAGGTCGGCGAACCGATGATGATTTCGTCGCGGCGCATTTCAGAAGATTTCGTTGAACGATTCCAGGCCCAGTTCGCCGACTATGA
>PWMW01000242.1 GCA_003559095.1 Clostridiales bacterium
CATAGATACATAGATACATAGATAGATTGTGCAGCCGGCACAGCCATTGTACTTTCCTCTGGGAAGAACAGGGCAGCCACACGTGGGAAAGGGGTTCTTGATGTTGGTGAATTCACAAAATGAGTCAGCGAACGCTCCAAACCAATTGGAACAACTGCGCCAGGGCATTGACGCTTGTGATCGGCAGTTGGCCGCCTTATTCTCCGAGCGCATGCGGCTGGTGCTCGGTATTGCAGATTACAAGCTAGCTCACGGTCTGCCCATCTTTGATGCGTCCCGAGAGCAAAGGGTACTGCAGGCTGCAGCGGAGGCCTATGGATCCGAGTTTCCCGGGGAGATCGAGCAATTTTTTCGTTCCATGATGCGCATCAGCCGTACCATGCAGTCGCGTCTCCTGTTTCCGTTTAACATTGTCTTGATTGGATTCATGGGTACAGGCAAGAGTACGGTGGGCCAGATCTTGGCAGACCATCTAGGGCGGCGGTTCGTGGACCTGGACGTACAGTTGGAGAAAGAACAGCGGACCACCATCGCTGAGATCTTCCGAACAAAAGGGGAAGCGGTATTTCGCCAGCTGGAAAGGGAAATGATTGCCAAGTTCAGCGGCCAAGGTGAACGGGTTCTATCTTGCGGGGGCGGTGCCGTGCTGCGCCGCGGTAACGTGGATCTACTGCGCAGTCATGGCTGCCTGGTGCTCTTGGAAGCAGACCCTGAGACCATTTATCGGCGGGTATCCCGCAGCCAAGATCGACCACTGCTGGCCCAAGGTGTGACGCCCCGGTCCATCAGTGAACTGCTGGCGGAACGAGCCGAGGCATACAACAAGGCGGCAGATATTCGCATCTGGACGGAAGGTAAGGCTCCCGCCGAGGTGGTGGATGAGATTGTGCGCCAGCTGTGCCAGAAAGCTGCGGCAGAGCAAGGCAGCGACTGAGACCCGTGTGAGACCCGTGCTGCTGGGATTTCTGCAGCTGTGAGCATATCGTGAAATTTGCGCGGATAACGTGCAAAGAAATGGGAAAAATCGCGTAATTCCTGAAAATGTGTTGACATGTCTGCGGAATGTGCGTATCATTAGGGGAAACTTACTATGTTTTTGCGTTACGACAGATGCGGCAGGACCGCAAGCATACGCAACGTCGATGAAGGGAAAGAGTACACCATCAACGGGGCCCGCAGCGAGTTGGGGATAGTGGAAGCCCAGCGGTACAGGGGTGGTGGAATGGTTCCTGGAGGACGCCGTGCAAAACCCGTTGGATACGTTGGCGTATCCGTACCGAGCGGCGAGATTCGCAGGCCAGGAGCGCAGGACGCTTCGGGCGATGGAGCGGGGAAGTAGCATAGGCCGTGATTCCCACGTTACAGGGATAGGGTATCGAAGGGGCAGTATGTCTTCCGTACCTGAACAAGGGGGATAGCTGCGGCTGTCTCAGTTGGGTGGTACCACGGAATCAAGCATTTCGTCCTAATACAGGATGAAGTGCTTTTTGTTTTCTCCAGCGTTCGGAGGAGGTGGCGGATTTCCAGAATTTAACAGGTACCTGGTAGCTGGAAATAAGTTCCAATTAACGGTATGAGTTGAGCTGAGCTGAGTTGAGTGGAGAGGAGCTGAGGTGTAGTGATTAAGCCTGTTCTAGAGGAGTTCAAGGCCATGGGTCAAGGGGCCAAGGTGATTCCGGTAACTTCGGAGCTGCCGGGGGATCTGGAGACGCCCATCGGTCTGTATAACAAACTGTGCCGCCAAGAAGCCTATGGGTTTTTGCTGGAAAGTGTGGAGGGCGGTGAGCGTTGGGCACGCTATTCGTACATCGGCCGGCGACCGCTGGTCCGCATCTGTGCCTTTGGCGATCGGGTGGAAATCCACCAACAGGGAACAACCAACGAGCGCCGTGGTGATGTATTGGCTGTGGTGGAAGAGGTGATGCGGGACTACGAGACCGTGGATTTCCCACATTGCCCGAAGTTTTTCGGTGGTGCAGTGGGCCATTTTTCGTACGATTTGGTCAAGAACTTCGAGACCCTTCCCCAAGGGAACCGTGACAGCCTCGGGTTGCCCGATGTCCAGCTGATGATTCCCCAGGATTTGGTGGTCTACGATCACGTCGAACAGAAGATGATTCTGGTGCAGTATGTGATGCCGGATGCAGACGGTCTTTCGGGGTTGGCCCGGGATTATGATGAGGCCCAAGAACGGCTGCGGGCTCTGGAGGCCGAGGTGTTGGCTCCTGGGAATCGTGGTGTGCAGCAGCCTCACCAAGTGCGGGATGTTGTTATCCGCAGTACGGAGACCAAGGAGAGTTTTATGGCCAAGGTTGTTAAGGCCAAGGAATATATCCGCAATGGCGATATATTCCAGGTTGTTTTGTCCCAGCGTTTAGAGGTAGACGGTCCCGATGATCCTTTTGAAGCGTATCGGCGGCTGCGCAGTATTAACCCATCGCCCTACCTGTTCTACTTGGACTTCGGTGAGTACCAGTTGGCTGGGGCTTCTCCAGAGTTATTAGTTAAGGTGGAGAACGGGCGGGTGGCTACGTGTCCCATTGCTGGTACTAGGCCCCGGGGAGAGACGGCCGCCGAGGATCAGCAGTTGGCGGAGGAGCTCTTAGCTGACGAGAAGGAGCTGGCCGAACATCGCATGTTGGTGGATCTGGGGCGTAATGATTTGGGTAAGATCGCTACCTTCGGTACGGTGGAGACCAAGGATCTTATGCATATTCAGCGGTTTTCCCATGTGATGCACATTGTGACCAACGTCGAAGGGGATTTGGCCCTGGAGTACAGCATGTACGATGCCTTGAAGGCATGTCTGCCGGCAGGAACGGTATCAGGGGCTCCTAAGATCCGGGCTATGGAAATTATTGAGGAGTTGGAGACGGAAAAACGGGGACCATACGCCGGCGCTGTCGGGTACTTGGGCTTTAACGGCAATATGGATGTGTGCATTACTATCCGGACTATCGTGTTCACCGCTGGTAAGAGCTATCTGCAGGCGGGAGCAGGGATCGTGGCTGATTCGGATCCGGCCACGGAGCACGAGGAGACACTGCGCAAGGCGCGGGCTTTGGTGGAAGCCCTGCGTAGAGCTTAGATGCATGTGGTGGAGGCAGTGAGCCGACGAGGTTAGAGTTCGGCAGCGGAGAACAGCGAAGAAGAGAAGTGCAGAGCAGAGATGAGACGAGATGAGATGAGGAGGCCTTGCCATGATTGTTATTTTGGACAACTATGATTCGTTTACGTATAACCTCTTTCAGTTTTTTGGGCAACTGGGACAGACCTTGAAGGTGTTCCGCAATGATGAGGTCACCATAGAACAGCTGCGCCGGCTGCCCATGAGTCACATGGTGATTTCGCCGGGGCCAGGTCGGCCGGAGGCGGCCGGGATTTCCTGTGCAGCTGTGGAAGCATTTTGTGATCGTGTGCCGATCTTGGGAGTATGTCTCGGGCATCAGTGCATTGCCGAAGTTTTCGGCGGCCGCGTGATTCATGGTCGCCGGCCGGTACACGGCAAGACAGCCGCCATGCAGCACAACGGTCGTTCTGTGTTTGCCGGGTTGCCGGATCCTTTAACAGTGACTCGCTACCATTCGCTTACCGTGGATCCCCAAAGCGTACCCAGGGAGCTGCAGGTGACGGCCACCAGCGATGAAGGTGATATTATGGCTGTGGAGCACGTGCGCTATCCGGTGGTGGGACTGCAGTTCCATCCGGAGTCGATTTTTACCCAACGTGGCTTGGATATTCTAGCCAACTTCCTGCAGCTGTCCGTAGGAGGAGGTGCTGTCCGTGCTGACGCCAGTACTTTCTAAACTGCTGTGCAGAGAGGATCTGCTGCCGGCAGAGATGACCTCGGCCATGGAGACCATTATGGCCGGCGAGGCCACAGCGGCTCAGATTGGAGCCTTTCTCGCTGCTCTGCGGATGAAGGGGGAGTCCGTGGCGGAGATTGCTGCGGGTGCTCAAGTCATGCGTCGCCGGGCCTTAACTGTGAATCCAGGTGTACCCTTTGCCATTGATACGTGCGGTACCGGTGGCGATGGCGCCAACACATTCAATATCTCAACAGCTGTGGCCTTTGTGGCGGCGGCGGCGGGTGTACCGGTGGTCAAGCACGGCAATCGCTCGGTGTCCAGCCGCAGCGGCAGTGCCGATGTTTTGGAAGCTCTGGGCATTCACATCCATTTGGAGCCCACCTCTGTGCAGGAGTGTATGCAACGGTTCCGATTCGGCTTCGTGTTTGCGCCTGCGTACCATCAGGCCATGAAGCATGTGGTGGGTCCCAGGCGGGAGTTGGGTGTGCGGACCATCTTCAATATTCTCGGTCCTTTGGCCAATCCCGCTGCTGTGCAGGGTCAGGTCTTGGGAGTTTTTGACCGTTCGTTGACGCAGGTGATGGCGGAAGTATTGGGTGCCCTGGGCGTGCAGCGGGCCATGGTTGTCCACGGGTTGGATGGTCTGGACGAAATTACGCTCACTACCCAGACGCAGGTCAGTGAACTGCGGGATGGTCAGGTGCACACGTATCTCTTGGACCCCCGGGACTATGGGTTTGCCTATGTGCAGCTGGAGTCCCTGCGGGGTGGCGACAGTGCTGCTAATGCTGCCATCATTGAAAAGGTTCTGCAGGGCGAGCCCGGCCCGGCCCGGGAGATCGTGGTCTTGAATGCCGCCGCCGCCCTGCTGGTGGGTGGCCGGGCGGACAATTTGGGCG
>PWMW01000340.1 GCA_003559095.1 Clostridiales bacterium
TAAGCAGCCTGGGTCCAGCTGGCTTGGCCAGCGAGGGAGCTATTCTGACGTAAGCAGCCTGGGTCCAGCTGGCTTGGCCAGCCAAACCTCGACGATGCAACACTGTACACTGGTTTGTGTTAATTTTGAGATTGTTTTGAGGACGTCGGCGTAAAATGTCCGCGAGTGTTGGGAATTTCTGGTTTGGCGGTGGAACTTGGCTGGGCTTGTCATGAACTGCCGTAAGACCATGGAGTTGATCTACGCATTAAACGCGTTTGAGGGGGCAGGAACGTATGAAATGGACAGCGGTTCCACCTGTTTCGGCCAAAGAATCGTTTCCCGGCGTTAGAGTAGCTATGGTGGCTGCTGCCATCGAGGCAGGGACGAGCCCTGCGAAGCAGTGGGTTCTCGAACTTGATGCCGACGGCTTTTGTACCGTTTTGTGGGACAGGGGGAATAATGTCCTCTACTGCTCGGGTTCAGCCGAACCGTCCCACACCCTATCTGAAGGCCTAGACTGCTTGATGCGTGATGTGATCCGGCCGCAGTGTCTAGACCTGGATCAACCATATTTCAGCACAAAATGCCTCAGTCATAAGCTGGAAGATATGTGGGAGTACAGCGTGCAGCCGTGGCTAACGGGGCGCTATCCCAAGGTCTTCTATGAGCGACCTTGGACCCAAGCACTGCCACAGCGTGAACCCATCAAGCGATTGGGATTTTCCGTTTTGCCCATCGATCGCGATTTTCTCAACAGGGGCTCCCTGGAAAACATTGAGTCTGTGGTGGTGGAGGTTAAGGGGATGTGGCCATCCCTGGAAACCTTCTGCCAACACGGTTTTGGAGTAGCCATTGCCTACAAGGACGAAGTATTGGCTTGGTGCACAGCGGAGTATGTCAGTGATGACCGCTGCGGTGTAGGGATCGAGACGGTGGAATCGTACCGCAACCAAGGCTTAGCCACATGGTTGACTCATGAGTTTCTTCTAGAGGCACAAAAGCGGCGCATCAATGTTGGTTGGGAATGCTGGCAGGGCAATTCTGCTTCCGTACGCGTTGCCGAAAAATGGCGTTTCGCCCTCTTGGAGGAAAGTACCATGCTGGTGGGGAAATTCTCTTGAAAATGCGGTCAGCTCTTGTCACTTGCTGAGTTTGGAATCTCCAACGGAAGGGCAAACTGAACTACCAAAGACCATGCCTCCCTGATTGCCACAGCCGTCCTGATGGGCGGCTGTGGCCGCGCCTGCTCCTAGCCTTGACTGTTTGTCCGTTTGGCCATACGTAAGGTCTGCGGCGCAATTCGTGATTCCAGGAAGGATAACAGAAACGCAATCACTAACATTATCCTAACCTAACAATTGGCTGGATGCATTGCAGCGGCGGTGCATCGTTGTTGAATGCTGTGGTTGTGGCCAGAGACGTTGGGCCTCGCCTCTGAAGTTCTTGCAGACGGAAGGATGATGCAGCATGCATACATATGATGTGATCGTTATCGGTGCTGGGATCGTGGGAACCAACATAGCCCGGGAACTGGCCCGTTACCATTTGGACATACTGCTGCTGGAGAAGGAGTATGATGTGTCCATGGGCGCCACGAAGGCGAACAGTGCCATTGTACACGGGGGTTACGCCGAGAAGCATACGACCTTGAAGGGGCGTCTGTGCTATCCCGGCCGCCGACAGTTCCGACGACTCAATGAGGAACTCAACTTTGGCTTTGCCGAGACGGGCTCTCTGGTTGTAACGGTGGACGATGATCGGGCACCTTTGGAAGCTCTGCTGGCCAACGGTGTACAAAATGGGCTGGATGATCTGGAAATTGTTGATGGTCGGCGGGTGCGGGAGTTGGAACCGGAGTTGAGTGCAGACATTAAGTGGGCTCTTTACTGTCGTGGAGCAGGGGTTTGTTCGCCCTATGAGATGGCCATAGCCATGGCTGAGAATGCGGTTCACAATGGGGTGGACCTGCGGCTGGAACATGAAGTCCAGAGCATGGAGCCGAATCACAAAGGGACCGATGACAGGGGATTTTTGGTCCACACAAATCAGGGAAGCTTTCGGGGCCGTTACGTGGTGAATGCTGCCGGTGTGTTTGCTGATCATGTGGCTGGCATGTTAGGACAGGCAGGATTTGAGATTCGGCCCCGGAGCGGTGAATACCTGATCTTCGCACGGGATAGCGGCCGTGCCATTCATACTGTGGTGTTTCAACTGCCGACCAAGCTGGGTAAGGGTGTATTGTTGGCTTCCACATATCATGGGAACCTACTGATCGGCCCCGATGCCAGTGACAACTCGCCTCGAGACGATACCTCCACACATATTGAACGAATTGCCAAAATCTATGAGCAGACAAAGGCGCTTTATGATGCCATCGATCCGAAGAAGTTTCTGCGTAGTTTTACAGGCATCCGAGCCCGCAGTTCCACAGATGATTTCATCATCGAGCCGCTGGCTGCAGTGCCGGAGTTCATCCAAGTGGCTGGCATTCAATCCCCTGGTCTAACGGCCTCGCCTGTGATTGCGCAACGGGTGTTGGAGCTGCTGCGGAATGCAGGTTGCGTCATGCGGGAGAATCCCGAGTTCGACCCGTGGCGTGCGCCCATCATCACCAAAAAGGAACTGCTGCCATTCCCAGAAGTGAAGCACTTAATCGATATGCCGTCGGCTCCAGAGAAGATCATCTGCCGGTGTGAACAGGTGCGGGAGTCTGAGATTGTGGATGCGCTGCACCGGGGAATACCCGTGAAAGCGATTGATGGAGTTAAGCGCCGGACGCGGGCGTCAATGGGATGGTGCCAGGGAACCTTCTGTCGGCCGCGTGTGGCTGAGGTTATGGAGCGTGAGTATGGGTACCCGGTGGATACGCGTTTTGATATCGAGCACAGTGGCGTGAATCGGGTGATGAAGTCTGAGCTTTTGGATTATCTGCAGAGCTTGGAACAGTAGGGTTTGCGGAGCCTGGAGCATTGGGGTTTGCGGAGTCGGGAGTATTTGGGTTTCGGATTGACAAACCGACTAGCGGTCCTTATGCTTGACGGATTGATGGGCCGCGGGTCCGAAGGTTGTGGTCGGCGTGTGTTGATGCTTGGGAGAAATTTCCTTTTACCTGGTAGGTGGAAATAATTCCCAAGTACCTGGTACATGGAAGAAAATTCCAAATGGCTGGCGCCAGGAAGTGCATGGTAAATATTTCCACATACCTGGTGCCTGGAAAGAATATCCACCTGAACTGCGATCAGGAGTGCACTCAAAGCGGAAACTATCACGACGGGAGGAAAACAGATGAGTTCCAGTGGGATCACAGCATATGTAAACGGTTTGAACAACCTTCTATCGACAATACTGAGCAAAGAGCGCCAGCGACTGGAGTTGGCAGCCGAATGGGTGGCCGATGTTGTGGCAACGCAGGGCATTGTACACGTATTCGGAACGGGCCACTCCCACATGGCTGGCGAAGAAGTCCTTTACAGGGCCGGTGGTCTGGCCTGTTTTAATCCCATCTTGGAGCCTTCTTTGATGCTGCACGAAGGTGCCCGGGAGAGCACCCTTAACGAACGCAAGCACGGCTACATAACGCCCGTGCTGGATAGGTATGCTCTGAAGCAAGACGACTTGTTCATAGTGGTCTCCAACTCTGGAGTGAATGCCGTTCCTGTCGAAGCGGCCCTCTATGCTAAGGGAAGGGGCCTCAAGGTGATCGCTATTTCGTCGGTGGAGTATTCCAGAGCGGCCAAGATCGACCCACAGATCGGACAGCGCTTGACCGATATTGCGGATATGGTCATCGACAATCATCTTCCCCCGGGCGATGCTTTAGTGGATGTTGAAGGGCTGCCCGGTCGAGTGGGGCCAGGCTCTACCATAGCGGTCACAGCCATCTTGAACGGGATCTCAGTGGCCGCCGCGGAAATCCTGACAAAACGAGGCCAAGAGACGCCGTTTTATATCAGCAGCAACATCAGCGCCGCTAAGGAACACAATGCAAAGATCACAGCTGTCTATGAGGGTAAAGTGACCCATCTCTAGAGGCAGACTGCCTGGGCTGACGAGCTTCCGGACGGTGGAAGTGGTTGTTGTTCCTCCGCTCTGAATGGGGATCCAGGGTTAGCCGCACATTGTCGGTTATCAGCAGCGCAGCCTGTGACGCCGCGGAGGCGTCTTCCGCCAACAGGCCCGAGTATGGACCCGATGTTGGGATCACGAGCATGAGCCCTGCAAACCTGTGTCATTGTGTCATAGAGACCAACACGTGGTTTAAAGCCGAGTGCGAAACGCCGTTTGTCAGGCGTTTCTCCGAGGATGCCCGTAAATGTTGGGCGTGGAAACACGTCTATGCAACAGGTCTGCTTGCTCATTGTCAAAAAGGATGTGCAGCATGAGGTATCTATTGGGTATCGATCTGGGCACCACTGGTTTGAAAACCGTTCTTCTCAGTGCCGATGGTGAGGTCATGGCCTCCGCATACCAGGTAATTGAACTGTCCACTGTAGAAGCGGGGAAGGCGGAACAAGATCCGGAACACTGGTGGCAGGCAGTGTGCAGTACTGTTCAGGAAGTGCGAGCCCGCAGCGGAGTGAAGGCCGACCAAATCCAAGGTATTGGTTTGGCGGGTCAAATGCATGGCGTCGTGTTGGTGGATGATCATGGACGACCACTGCACCCATGCATTACTTGGGCCGATGCTCGCTCGGGGTCACA
>PWMW01000276.1 GCA_003559095.1 Clostridiales bacterium
ACATTGAGCCAAACACCGTAACCATAGAGCGCGTTTTTTCCGACTACTTCGGAATTCTGGTGCTTCAAGGCAGCTTTTTCTTAATCACCAGTCAAAACTGGGTACGAATCAGTCCACATGGCTGTTGATAAACTGGTGCCTGTCTGATAGAATATACAGGAGCACCCGCCACTGCGGCTTTTTTTATCCACAAGGCGGGGGATAACGTGTGGACAGGCACCTCTGTTCGATGACTGTGGATAACCTTCCCGCCAGCATCTGGGTGGTTTCCCGAAAACCTGTTCTCTGTGGTGCTTTTTCGAACAATTGTTTCACTTTTTTCCTGTGGATTATTTTGTGGATTGTCCGTGGACGATCCCTTGATACTACACTTTTCCACTGTTGACAATCTGTCTGTGGATAACTTGTGGTTTATGTGGACAACTTTTCTTGATAACGCCATAGCGAATGTTTTCCCGATCGTCAATCTGTGTAAAACCCGTGGACAATTATGCACAGATGGGGATCGCTTTTTTCATGTAAGCCAGGAATTGCCTGAGAGAAAAGCAGGAGGCTGTGGATAAGGCAAAGAATCTATCACTAGGTTTCGCCGCTCAAATGTCTTAGGGGGATGCTGGAATGACGCAGATGGAAGTTACGTGGAAGCAAGTGCTGGATATGATGGCCGGTGAGATTGCCAAATCATCCTTTGATAGCTGGCTCAGTCAGACCAGAGCAAGCTATCAGGAGGGGAACACCCTTTATATAGAAGTTCCCAACCAGTTCACGCGCGATTGGGTCGAAGCTCGCTACGCATTGGCCCTGCGCAAAACACTGCGACATGTTACGGATCAGGATTGGGAACTGCGTTTCGTCCTGCCGCAGGGCTTCCAAAGTGACAAGCTTTCCAAGCGGTCGCGCTTTAAGACAGCCCAAATTTCGGCTGTGGAAGAACAGATGGTCCGCGAGGCCACCGCCAGCCCCCTCAACCCCAAGTACACCTTTGATACCTTTGTGGTTGGTTCCGGAAATCGCTTTGCCCACGCTGCATCACTGGCTGTAGCTGAAGCACCAGCTAGAGCCTATAATCCGTTGTTTCTGTATGGTGGTGTCGGGCTGGGTAAAACACACCTTATGCACGCCATTGGTCATTTTGCCTTGGACCAAGAGCCCGATATCAAGGTCATGTACGTTACATCAGAAACCTTCACCAATGATCTTATCCATGCCATTGGCAAGAAGTCCATGGTAGATTTTCGTAATAAGTACCGCAATGTGGATATCCTGCTGGTGGATGATATTCAGTTCGTTGCCGGCAAGGAATCGACGCAAGAGGAATTTTTTCATACTTTCAATGCTTTATATGAAGCCAATAAACAGCTGATCATCTCATCAGATCGGCCTCCTAAAGAAATTCCCACATTAGAAGAGCGCTTAAGGAGCCGCTTCGAGTGGGGACTTACAACAGATATTCAAGCTCCTGATCTGGAGACACGGATCGCCATCCTTCAGAAAAAAGCGCATTCCGAACGGATCACCGTGGACGATGACGTGCTCACATACATTGCCCGCCATATTCAGAGCAACATCCGCGAACTGGAAGGAGCCTTTGTGCGGGTTCTGGCGTATGCCAATCTGAACAGCTCCCCCCTAAATATGGAAACTGCTGTGAACGGCCTTAAGGATATTCTGCCTTCCCAGAGCCAGCGTCCGGTGACCATCGACCGCATTCAAAAGGCCGTGGCCGATCATTTTGGCATCAAAATTTCCGACATGAAATCCAAGAAGCGGACGCGCAGTATTGCCTTTCCCCGGCAAGTTGCCATGTTTCTAACACGCGATCTCACCGAAACGTCTCTGCCGGCCATTGGCGAGGAATTTGGCGGCCGAGACCATACCACTGTGATCCATGCCTGCGAAAAGATTCAGCGAGCCCTACAGACGGATCCGAGTCTCCAGGCCAGCATCAAAGATATTACAGAGGTTATCCATCGTCCATAGAGCTGTTGCAGCCACAGCGCCATCCGGTACTGGGGATAGTATGTCCGTAACGTGTTCATGAACTGTGAAGACAAAGTATTCGCATCTTTTGATCTGGGGGCACTGTGGATAACTTTGCGTAACTCTACACAGGTTGTGATCTGTGGAAAACGCCATCCCTGCCAAGTGAGGCAGGTTTTCCACAAATCCACAGCCCCTACTACTACTACGACTATAAAACATATGATAAACAGCACTTTGCCACACCGCTGCATATTCTTCCACAGGAGGTATATTTATGCATTTTCAATGTACAAAGGCAGACTTAGTTCAAAGCATCGCCCTTGTCGAACGGGCCGTATCTACCACCGACACCATGCAGGTAATCAAAGGTATCCATCTTCGGGTAACCGACAACAATGTTGTTCTAACCACGACAAACTTGGAACTGAGTATTCGTACCCAGGCACCCTGCCACGTAATGCAACCGGGATCCTTGGTTCTTGATGGTAAGCTTTTTGCAGCTATTGTCCGCAAACTACCCGACGAAACTGTGGTCATTCAAAAGAAAGAAAACAGTGATCAAGTGGAAATCACCGCAGGCACAGCCGAGTTCTCCATCCATTCTTTAACAGGAGAAGATTTCCCGGAATTTCCAGCCAAAGAACAAGACGAACTTATCACCATCCCAGCCAACACCCTCCATACATTTATCAAAAATACCGTGTTTGCTACCAGCCAAGATGAAACCCGTCCCTATCTTGGTGGTGTATACATTGAACTGGACCCAACAACTCTCCGGTTCACCGCTACGGACTCCAACCGTTTATCGACCTACATGATGGAACTAGAAGCAGAGCATACGGCCGAAATAACGGCCATTGTTCCTGGCAAGACCATGACGGAGGTACATCGCAGCCTACCACAGGACAAGAAGCTGAAAGTGTCTCTGCATAAAGCCAAGAACCAGTTGGTGTTCACCTTTGATCATACGATCATAGCTTCGCGATTGATTGATGGTCAGTTCCCCAACTACCGGTCTGTGATCCCCGGAGAACAACCCATTACCATCACTACCAACAAGAACAATCTACAAGCCGCCGTGGATCGAGTGTCTCTCTTGGATCCCAAGGGCGTGCAGCCCATCGTCCTCGAAGTAACGGACGGCGTCTTAGAAGTGAAAACACCGTCTTCGGATATGGGCTTTGCCTGCGAACAGCTGAATGTGGAGCACACTGGCCAGAATGGTCGGGCAGCCTTTTCTCCGAAATATATCCTAGACATGCTGCGGGCCTGTGAAAGCGAGCAAATCACTTTGGAATACAACTCCGATCTGCGCCAGGCTGTGCTGCGCCCAGCGGAGGGAAGACACCATATTTACGTTTTAATGCCGGTCAGGATTTAGTTTTGCAGTCATTACATTAATCGACATCTGCTGTTGGGAGGGCTTTTTATGAAGACCGTAACCATCACCAGTGAAACGATCCTCTTAGCTCAATTTCTCAAATGGGCCAATGTCACGGGATCCGGTGGTGAAGCCAAACAACTGATCCAGGATGGGTTGGTGAAGGTCAATGGTGAGGTAGAGGTACGCCGAGGGCGCCAACTGCTGCCGGGCGATACCGTGGAAGTGGGCGCTCAACAGTTCCAGTTAACGAAGGACGCATAGCGGCGCTATGTGGATCAAACAGCTATTTCTGCAGCAGTTTCGCAATTACGAACGCCTTCATCTGGATCTGCAGCCTAGTTTCAATATCTTTGTGGGTGATAATGCCCAAGGCAAAACTAACCTCTTGGAGGCGATGTATGTCTTGGCGGCCGGCCGTTCGTTCCGGGCCTCCAAAGACCAAGAGTTGATCATGGCTGGCAAGGACCAGATGAAAATAGCGGCCAAAGTAGCTCGGGATGCCGATATTAGGCTGGATGTGCAGATTGGTTTGGATACCCCCAAGAAACTGTTGGTAAACCAGAAACCTACCCGCCCGGGGTATTTCTTTGGTCAGCTAAACGTGGTTTTGTTCACTCCCGATGATCTACAGTTGATCAAAGGGTCACCAGGAGGAAGAAGACGGTTTCTTGACGAAGAGATAGGACAGGTTAATAGGGTGTACCGTGATCTGTTGAGCCAATATCAAAAGGTCCTTCTGCAGCGCAACAAGGTATTGAAAGAACACAGCTCGCAGCGCAGTCAGCTGGCGTTGTTGGATGTCTTCGACGAACAGATGATTGACATTGGCAGTCGCATTATGGTCAAACGCAGTGAAGCCATCCACAAACTGAGTCTTTTGAGCCGGCTTATGCATCGCAGGATCACCAATGGCCGGGAAGAACTATCCCTGGAATATCTGCCTTTCTTTCGCAGCGCCGACGAACCCAGCCGCACCTACGAGCTTGCGTTCGTCCAAGAAGAGTTCCAGAGGGAACTTGCAGCCAAGCGAGACCTGGAAAGGGCAAGGGGTTTTTCGCTGGTTGGACCGCAGCGGGATGATCTGGGATTCTTCATCCAAGGTCTGGATGCCAAAATCTATGCCAGTCAGGGACAACAGCGAACAGCCGTTCTCGCCTGTCGTCTGGCCGAAATGGAATACATGCGGTCTGAATCAGGAACGTATCCCGTGGTTTTGCTGGACGATGTCATGTCCGAGTTGGATCATACCCGTCGGCAGTTTCTTATAGGCATCCTCAAAGAGCAGATTCAGACAGTCATTACCACAACGCATCTTGGCAGTTTTTCGCAGTCTATTTTGGAACAAGCGCAAGTACTGACTATCACCAATGGTCAAGTCCAGGCTCGATAGGAAGAAGGTGACAGGGTGTTTCTTCATCTTGGCGGAGAAGTAGTAATCCCTATTCGCAGCATCGTGGCCATTATGGATCTCGAGGCTAAGGACAACTCGGAAAGCACCAACGAATTTTTGTCTGTAGCGGATGATGAGGGATTTGTGGTACACTTAAGTGAAAGCCCTAACTCATTCGTGGTAACCTCAGACAAAGTATACTTGTCACCCATATCAGCCCTGACGCTGCGGAAGCGAGCAACAGAGTTTCATCGCGGTTAAGTGATCTAGAAGTCCACGCCAAACGTGGCCTGGAAGGCAAGGTAGGAACTGTGCAATATCGTTAGCTGGGATTTTCGTACTCACGAGCTCCCAAACCGTCCCTGCCACTGAAGTTTTCCGGTGAACACCTAGCGGACAGTCATCCTCGGATGCGGCGCAGTGCCAAACAGCAGCCATTGACCTATGGTCACTGCAGACGTTGAGCAAATTTCGGAAAACCGTGATCCCGTATCACGGTTTCCATGTGTGTAAGGAGTAGAGTGCGGTGGAGAACATGAAAGAACGTGCAGCCTATACGGCGGATCAAATTCAAGTACTTGAGGGTTTGGAGGCAGTACGGCGTCGGCCGGGTATGTATATCGGTAGTACCGACGGACGGGGCCTGCACCATTTATTCGTTGAGGTTGTGGACAACAGCATCGACGAAGCTATGAATGGTGTCTGCGATACCATCAAGGTGGATGTACACAACGACGGCTCGTTGTCCGTAGAGGACAATGGGCGCGGTATTCCTGTGGGCATCCATGCCAAAACGGGCAAGTCCGCGTTGGAAACCGTATTAACTGTCCTGCACGCCGGCGGTAAGTTTGGCGAAGAAGGCAGTGGCTACAAAGTGGCCGGAGGTCTCCACGGCGTGGGCGTATCTGTTGTGAACGCTTTGTCAGAGCACTTGGAAGTTCAGGTGTGGACAGAGGGGCGCCATTATCGCCAAGAGTATGAGCGGGGCGTACCGTCCTCAGAACTGGTGGATTTGGGCAAAACAGATAAGCAGGGCACCTACGTGCGGTTTCGCCCGGACAGTGAAATCTTTGAAACCTTGGATTTCGATTCAGATATCCTGGTTTTTCGCCTGCGCGAACTGGCTTTTCTCAACAAGGGCATTGCTATCCTCTTCAAAGACCACCGCACAGGACGGGAGAACCGCTTCTTGTACAAGGGCGGCATTGTCTCCTTTGTCGAGCACTTGAATAAGAACAAAACGTCTCTGCACAAGGAGCCCATCTACTTCGAACAGGAAAACAACAACGTTCACGTGGAAGTAGCCCTGCAGTATACGGATGCCTACAGCGAATCTATTTTGTCCTTTGCTAACAATATCAACACACATGAAGGCGGAACCCATCTCAGTGGATTTCGCTCAGCTCTAACTCGTACCCTGAACGATTATGCCCGGCGCAATAATCTCTTGAAGAACGGCGAGGATAATCTGACAGGCGATGATGTCCGGGAAGGCTGTACAGCGATCATCAATGTCAAGATTGCGAATCCGCAGTTCGAAGGACAGACAAAAACAAAGTTGGGTAACTCTGAGGTTCGCGGCATTGTGGATTCGGTTGTCGCAGACTGTCTGGGCACTTTTCTTGAGGAGCATCCCAGTGAAGCTCGGCGCATCATCGAAAAGACGGTACAGGCGTCTCGGGCACGGATGGCTGCTCGCAAAGCCCGTGAACTGACACGACGCAAGAGTGCGTTGGATGTTTCATCCCTTCCTGGAAAGCTGGCGGACTGCAGCTTGACGGATCCCAACGTCTGTGAACTGTACTTGGTGGAAGGTGATTCTGCGGGAGGGACTGCCAAACAAAGCCGTGACCGCCGTTTTCAGGCTATCATGCCTCTGCGGGGTAAAATCCTCAATGTAGAGAAGGCTCGCTTGGACAAGATCTTGGCCAACAACGAAATTCGGTCCATGATTACGGCGCTGGGTACAGGCATTGGTGAAGACTTTGATTTGAGCAAAGCCCGCTACCGCAAGGTGATCTTGATGACCGATGCCGACGTGGATGGAGCTCATATTCGGACCCTGCTGCTGACGTTCTTTTATCGCTACATGCGGCCCCTTATCGAAAAAGGCCACATATATATCGCTCTGCCCCCTCTTTATCAAGTGAAGAAGGGCAAGCAAGAACACTATCTATTCTCCGATCGGGAGTTAGATCGACTGCTGGCTGAGATCGGCCGCCAGGGGATTTCCATTCAGCGCTACAAAGGTCTGGGCGAAATGGATGCGGATCAACTTTGGGATACAACCATGAACCCTGAAACACGAACCATTTTGCAGCTGCAGTTGGAAGATGTGATGTTGGCTGATGAGATGTTCAACACATTGATGGGTGAGAAAGTCGAACCACGCAGGGAGTTCATCCAGGATCATGCCCATGAGGTAACGAACCTGGATGTCTAGAAAGGTGGCGTAAAATGGAATTTCAGGATGGAAAAGTCGTCCCCATTCGTGTGGAAGACGAGATGAAAAAATCATACATCAACTACGCCATGAGCGTCATCGTTGAACGAGCTCTTCCTGATGTGCGAGACGGCCTCAAGCCCGTCCAGCGGCGTATTCTCTTTGGTATGAGTGAGTTGGGGAATCGGCCGGACCGGCCTCACAAAAAATCAGCCCGTATTGTGGGCGAAGTTATGGGCAAATACCATCCGCATGGAGATTCAGCTATCTATGATGCTATGGTACGCATGGCCCAGCCATTCTCGTACAGATCCATGCTTGTAGATGGTCATGGGAACTTCGGCAGCGTTGACGGCGATCCGCCCGCAGCCATGCGTTATACGGAGGCGAGGATGTCTCGGCTGGCCATGGAGATGCTGCGGGATATCGAGAAAGATACCGTGGATTTTGTACCGAACTTTGACGAAACTCTCGAACAGCCGTCGGTGCTGCCAGCCCGTTTTCCTAACCTTTTGGTGAACGGTGCATCAGGGATTGCCGTGGGTATGGCCACCAACATTCCACCGCACAACTTAGGTGAAGTGGTGGATGGGATTATTCGCTATATTGATGATCCTGAGGTGACGATCAAGGATCTGCGCCGCATTATCAAGGGCCCGGACTTTCCCACGGGAGCCACGATTCTCGGCCGTGATGGGATCAAAGAAGCCTACGAAACCGGACGGGGCCGCGTGCGGATTCGGGCCAAGAGTCAAGTGGAGCAGATGAACAATGGCAAGACACGCATCATTGTTACAGATCTGCCATATATGGTTAACAAAGCGACGCTGGTACAGAAGATCGCCGAACTGGTGCGGGACAAAAAAGTTGATGGTATCACGGACCTGCGGGATGAATCAGATAAAAGTGGTAACCGCGTCGTTATTGAGCTGCGTCGCGATGCCAATCCCCATGTGGTCCTGAATCGACTTTACAAACACACACAGCTGCAGGATACTTTTGGAGTTATTATGCTGGCCTTGGTCAATGGTGAACCAAAAGTTCTGAACCTCAAGGAAGTGGTGGCCCATTATGTGGACTACCAAAAAGAAGTTATCGTTCGCAGGACCCAGTTCGAACTGAAAAAGGCTGAAGATCGCGCCCATATTCTCGAAGGACTGCGCATTGCTCTGGATAACATCGATGCCATTATTGCGTTGATTCGCGGTGCGGCCAATGATCAAGAAGCAAAACATGGCTTGATGGAAACCTTCCAGTTGAGTGAACGCCAAGCCGTAGCCATCTTGGACATGCAGCTGCGTCGTTTGACGGGATTGGAACGGGGCAAGATTGAAGCTGAATACGAAGAACTGCAGCAGCTGATCCAGCGACTGCGTTCTATCTTAGGTGACATGGCGTTGGTATATGAGATTATCAAGGACGAACTGCAGGAGATCCGCGATAAGTTCGCGGATCCACGCCGAACCGACATCGTGGCCAGTGATGGCGAGATCGAAATTGAGGACATGATCGCTGAAGAAGACATTGTAGTGACCATGACCCATCAAGGCTACATTAAACGTCTGCCAGTAGACACTTACCGCTCGCAGCGGCGGGGCGGCCGGGGCATCAGTGCCCTGCACACAAAGGCCGACGACTTCATTGAGCAGCTGTTTGTGGCCACAACCCACAGCTACGTTCTGTTCTTTTCTAACCTTGGGCGCGTCTACCGCTTGAAAGGCCACGAAATTCCCGAGGGGAGCCGCAGTTCCCGGGGCACAGCCATTATTAATGCTCTGCAGCTGCAGCCTGGTGAGCGTATTCAGACCACCATTCCCATTGATGAATATGGGGAGGACCAGTTCCTGCTCATGGGTACCCGCCGTGGCGTAGTGAAGAAGACACGTCTGTCGGAGTTCGATAGTCCCCGTACCGGCGGTCTGATCTGCATTAACTTAGATGAAGGCGATGAGCTGGTGGGCGTACGCTTGACCGATGGCAGTGAAGAAGTGCTGCTGGTCAGCAGCGAAGCCCAAGCCATTCGCTTCCCGGAGGCCGACATTCGAGCCATGGGACGCGGAGCCCACGGCGTTAAGGGGATGACCCTTGGTAAGGATCACTATATCGTAGGTATGGATGTGATCCATCCCAAGGCAGAAGTACTTGTGTTTACGGAAAATGGCTACGGTAAGCGAACACCTGTGGAAGAGTATAGGGTCACACGGCGGGGCGGCAAAGGTGTCAAGACGCTGCAGCGCACGGACCGTACTGGAGCCATTGTGGGTATTGGGGTTGTTCATTCCAGTAATGAGATTATGCTGATTTCTAACCACAATATTATGATCCGCATGTCCGTAGCGGACATTTCCCTGCAAAGCCGTTCCACACAGGGCGTGCGTTTGATGCGTCTTGAGGAAGGCGACCGCGTCGTGGCCTTGGCTAATCTGGTCAGCAAGATCGAAGAATAGTCAACAGTTCTGGCTCCAATGGCCGGAGCTCTGCAGCGAAAACGAGCACCAACGGTCCAGCAGACGCTGCACTCTTGGTGCTTTTGTATAAGGAGTGTTCCACCATGGGTCATACATTGGATCCGAAGATTCTGTACGATCATGATCTGCACATTCACACGACTCTCTCCGAATGCTGCAAGGATTCCGAAGCCACTCCGTCCAAGATCATCAAGCGGGCCGCGGCTCTGGGAATTGGGACTGTGGGCTTTGCCAACCATGTCTGGGATGCCTCCATCCCCGGGGCGTCTCAGTGGTATGTACCACAGAACCTCGACCACATTCTGTCCATCCGCAGCCAAATACCGGAAGATACGCAAGGAGTCAATGTTCTCGTGGGCTGCGAGAGCGAATACTGCGGCCAGGGACGGGTGGGGATCAGCCGGGAAGCCGCCGAGCAATTGGATTTCGTGCTGCTTCCGATGTCGCATTTTCATATGACTGGATTTGTTGTGGAAAAATGGCAGGTGGCCAATGAAAAGGCTGTGGCTGACCTTCTAGTGCAGCGGTTTCTCGAAGTCATCGAACTGGGTTTGGCAACAGGCATTGCCCATCCATTTTCGCCTTTGGGCTTTAAGGACAGCGTGGATGCTATTTTTCTGCACATCAGCGACGGTGCCTTTGAGGATTGTTTCGGCCGGGCGGCGGAGTTAGGCGTAAGTATCGAGATCCAGCCAAATATGCTTCCGGGAAGCTTGGGGCGGGAAACAGAGGGCTTCCATGATGCCTCGTTCCTGCGAGTTCTCAGCATAGCCAGGGATATGGGCTGCCAGTTCCACCTGGGCAGCGATGCTCACAAGCTGAGCGAGATCGGTAACACAATGAAGCTGAAACCGTACTTGGAGCAGTTAGGCATACCGAAGGAGCGCTTCCGCAGTTTTGCGAAGCTTCACAGTCGCGTGTGAATGACAGACAGCAACCCTAACTCTATACTCCAAACTCCGGAATTGTGAGGTCAGGACATGCTCAGTGAACAGGGGATCAGTGAACTTATGCACCGGCATTATGGTGTGAACGTGCAAGCTTTGCAGAGGGTCGATGGCGGAGCCATTCATGGCATCCAAAAGCTTACAACATCCCGAGGCTCCTTGGCGTTGAAATGGTATGACGTGAAAACTGCCGATGAATACCGGGTCCGCCGCTCGCTGCGGGCCAATGAGCATGCCCGGCTTTGGGGAATTCCTGTGGCGGCAGTGGTACCAACATTGAACGGTGACCTCAGTACCAAGCTGGAAGACGGTTGGTATGTGGTATACCCATTCATTGCAGGCCGGACACTGTCTGATGGACGGTTCGATGAGCCATCGGCCCAGGATTTGGGCCGGATCATTGGTGATGTCCAACGGGCTATGTGTCACTTTGACGCTTCTGGTCTGGTGGGAGATTACAATTGGGAACTGACCATCCAGTGGGGCCGCAGCAGGCTCCGTGAGCGACTGCGGCAGGCTGAGCAGCTGCAGTATCCGCATCCGCATGTACTGATCCCTGCATTGGCAAAGCATATTCGCCTCTACGAGGACCATATTCAGGATATGCAGGGAGTGACCGTGCCGCCGAGGCAGTGGGTCCATGGCGACTGTAATCCTGGCAATTTCGTTTTTGATGATCAAGGTCGGGTAGCTGCCATTTTGGATTTTGATAACGTATCGTTCTTGATGCGCGGCTTTGACTTCATGTATGCCCTTGACCAGTCTTTTCGCAGTGACCCCCGATTGCTGCGGCTGGCGCTGCGGTCGTATGCGGAGGCGGCCCACGTCCACGGGGAGGAAGTGGTGGCCTATCCACAGATGTGGCTGTTCAGCATGATGTTGAATATGTGGCCTTTTGACAATATGGAGTTAGCGGCAGATGTCCTAGCCCGGGAGTGGGATCATTACTATGAGCAGGTCCAATGGTGGGCCGATCATACTGCGGACATGACAAGCATTTTCCGGCAGGTGGCAGCGGATCTGCCGTGATCGGTGAGAACCGTGGTGAAGCGCCCTCCACGCGGCCGGTTGCACAGACCTGCCTCAACCCGTGCCGTTAACGGTTCAGCTGGGAGAACCGCCAGTTAAAGGCGTTGCGAATGCCGTTGTAGACCACGTATTGGTTTTTGCTAAACAGGTCCGGGCGAGCATTGTGAAAAAACCCCAGAAAATCCAGGAAATAGCGACCATTCTATGGTACAATGAGCGTGCATGCAAGCTTGCCACCCGCTAAACAGTCGCCTTTGTCGCCTCTGTGCTGACGGTGAAATGAGCGAGCTCACGGGCCCAGCAGCGGGTCATGGTAGACAAAGCGACCGCCGAAAATCAGGGCGGCCTGCTATGAACAGAAGGCGAAATGAGGAAAGTAGACTATGGATACGAGTGCAAAATCCGCGGCGGCGGGCATTCCAAAAGGAGCTGCGAATCGCAACGCAGCGGAACATGCCCCGCAGACAGCGGCACAGGACGAGGCGCAGGGTACGGTGAACAACCCGCCGGTGGACGAAGAAAACGTCACGCGCCTGGATTATCAAGGCAAAGAACTGATCCTCATCGGCACAGCCCATGTGTCCAAGCGCAGCGCTGAGCAGGTGAAAGAGATCATTGAACGGGAGCAGCCCGACACAGTATGTGTGGAACTGGACCAACAGCGGTACCAGTCTATTACCGCGGGGCAAAAGTGGAAAGACACGGATATTTTCCGAATCATCAAGGAAAAGAAAGCAACGCTGCTGCTGATGAACTTGATCATCTCTTCGTTCCAGCGCCGTATGGCCAAGCAGTTTGGCGTCACACCAGGCCAGGAAATGATCCAGGGCATTGAATCCGCCAAAGAACACAACGCCCGCTTAGTGCTGGCCGATCGTGACATTCAGATTACGTTCCAGCGAGTTTGGCATGGCATCAAGTTCTTTGGTAAGGTCAAACTTATGGTGCAAATCCTGATGAGTTTGGTGGCCGGCGAGGAAATTACCGAAGAAGAAATGGAAGCTATGAAATCCAAGGATATGCTGGCAGCCATGCTCGAAGAGTTCACCGACTCCTTTCCCGAACTGAAGGTACCGCTCATTGATGAACGGGACCGATATCTGTCCCAGAAGATCAAGACAGCGCCCGGCCAAAAAATTGTGGCTGTTTTGGGCGCTGCCCATGTGCCTGGTATTCTCGAACAGATCCATCATGAACAGGATTTGTTCGCCTTATCCCGCATTCCGCAGAAGGCTCGTTGGCCGCGTGCGATACCTTGGCTGATACCCCTGGTTATTCTCGGCATCATCGGTTACACATTTTTTCTCAACCGTGATGTAGGCATCAGCCAGTCGATCAGCTGGGTGCTGTGGAACGGAAGTTTTTCTGCATTGGGAGCTTTAGCGGCATGGGGCCATCCACTGACCATCGTGGCAGCCTTTTTGGCAGCTCCGTTGAGTTCCTTGAACCCGTTCCTGGCAGCGGGGTGGATTGCGGGAATTGTGGAAGCCTTGGTGAGACGGCCGAAGGTGCAGGATTTCGAGAGCCTTGGCGATGATCTTACCAGCTTCCGGGGCTTTTGGACCAATAAGGTAACGAAAGTGCTCTTGGTGGTGGCCCTGACCAACTTGGGCAGCACCGTGGGCACCTTCATCGGTGGTGCCGATGTTATTCGGAGATTTTTGGAGGCCTTGGCCGGCTAGACAGGATATAAAGGATATACAGTGTGAGACCCTGTGGTTTTTCCTTATTGGGAAGACTGGCAGGGTCTTTCTTGTGCCGGGGAGCGTTTTGGGGATTTCGTACCTGGTATATGGGAATATATGGAAGTCACGCGACTCCAGTCTCTGCCTGTGCGAGCGCAATCATCTTCGGATAAAGGAATATCAGCTACCAGCAGGGAATGAAGGAACAGCTACGTATTTCCTGTTTGGGAGGAACTGCCATGAAATGTCTCCGTCGCCTGATGCTGTATGCTCTCGTATTGTTATTGATCAGCACGCTGCCGGTTGTTTCTGCGCCAAGGGAGGATTTGGCGGATTTGCGGGAACTGGTGGAGCTCAACCAGCAGTTGGACGAACTGGTTATGGAATTCCTTACGTTACTACGCAGTGAAGTGGGTCCGCAATTGGACCAGGTATCCTCGGATCTGCTGGTTGGAGCGTTGGAAGTAGTTGAACTGCAGCAGGAGCTTCATGGACTCAAGCTACTATATATTAACCTTATCCTCGATGAACTGGAAGCATCTGGTCAGGGAGCTGCGCCTGATGTTGACGATCTCGTTAGCATGTCGGAGTTGATCGAAATGAACGTTCAGCTCGATGATCTGCTGCGGGAATATATGGTGTCTCTGCAGCGTGAAGCGGGCGCTGCTCTCAACGCAGAGTACAGGAACATACTGACGGATGTTCTCGAAATGGTGGATCTGCAGCAGGAACTGCATCACCTCCAAGAGCAGTATGTGGGGCTGCTGCGGGAGTTCACTGCGGGCGAGGACATTCAGACTACAGCGCCGCTGTCTGCTGACGCTTCCAGCGATGGCACTTCAGCGGCAGCTGCATACAGTGATTGGACGATTCATCCACAGCCGCAGAACCTCATGGCATACCGCGGCGAACACGGTGCAGTCTATGCATTCGAGGTGGTTGGTGATCCCGAGGGAACTGTGTGGGGAACGGATATCTATACCGATGATTCCACGTTGGGGGCTGCTGTCATCCATGCCGGCTTGGTCCGGGAAGGGGAGCAAGCGGTTGTTTTTGTGACGGTTCTCCCCGGGCAGGACCAGTATGAAGGTACAACACGGCACGGGATTACCACACACTCTTATGGACATTGGCATGGAAGCTACCGTGTTTCGCTGTCACCGGACGGACCAAGGCCCTTGAATGGAGACAACGATGCTGTATTGGAGGACGAAGCGGCTGTGCCGGCGGTTGACGACCTTGTGAGTCAGGGCGCAACAGGAACAGCGGTGATTGGCGGCTTTGATGGGGCTGAAGATATTGCACGGGTGCAACACAGGCTTGCAGACGTGTCGTTTTACATGCGGCTAGCCCCGGGTACAACGTTTCCCACCATGATGGATGATTCGCGGCCGGAAGTGGTTGAACGGAACTTTTGGATTGCCGAGACCGAGGTGACCTACGAGCTTTGGTACACTGTGCTGCAGTGGGCGCGGGCCAACGGCTATGTCATGTTGGAATCCGGCATGGAGGGAGCTCTGCAGGGCCAGGTCCAAGAGCACGGGCCGCCTACCGAGCGCCGGCAGCATCCTGTCACACGGGTGAACTGGTGGTCGGCCATTGTCTGGTGCAATGCACTCAGTGAATACTTAGGTTATACACCGGTATATAGCCTGCATGGCGCCGTGGTGCGCGACAGTGAATCGTTGATGTACAGTGGCGAGATGCCCCGCCGGAATCTCAATGCCGATGGATTTCGCCTGTTGACTACAGCTGAGTGGGAACTGGCGGCTCGTTTTCAAGGACCGCAGGCCAAGCCAGGTGGAATCTTCGTGGGCGAGTATTATTGGACGCCGGGCAACTATGCCAGCGGTGCTGATGCCGGCATGGATCATCCTACTGCTTGGATGGACGTGGCCTGGGGCTATGATAATGCACCGGATGGAACGCGACCAGTGGCGCAGAAGCGTCCGAACGCCTTAGGCCTTTATGACATGAGCGGTAATGTGTACGAGTGGTCTGAGGCTCCATTCGTGGGGCTGCAGGGGATTCGCGGCGGCAGCTTTTTTGCCCCGACATTCCAGATTGGCAACCCGGGACCGAACGCGCCTTTGCAGACGTCACTGCATCACATTGGCTTTCGGTTGGGCCGCAACTTCCGTGCTCAAGAGTAGCCGGGATGCAGCAGGAATGCAATGATGTGGTGTCGGCTGGGGCATTGTCGAACATTGTGTATGCCTAACGGGAGATGCTGCCAACAATAAAGAACGATAACGGGGAGACAGGACGGATGGCTGTGGGATCGTGGAGAATGCAGCCGGCCGCCCTTGTTGGGAGTTCCATGGGCCGGCTGCTGCAGATATGCGTCTGCCGGCCCATGGGGCTTCGCCCAGGCACAAATGGCTGGATGCCGTTCGTTGAGCGCTTGGGCCAGTGCACGGTGGAGCGGACAAGAAAGTTTAATCACTAAAAAAACGTCACGGCGCAGCCAAATGTCTGCCGGAAAGGCAAGGAATGAGCTTGATCAATGGAGAATATGGAGAGTAAAGAAGGCAGTGGAGAATGCTTTTGGCGTCTGCAAGTGGGTTGGGTTATGTCTGGCAAACATCCGCTTCACCGCAGTCTAGCAGATACGAGAGTTGTTTTGCGCTGCTAATATCACAAGATGGGAGAGGCTTCCATGAAAGTCGCATACACCGGTTGGACATGGTTGGTGAACCACAAAGACAATCACAAGTGGGAATTCGAACAGTTTCTCAAGGAAGTTGCTGATCTGGGCTATGAAGCGGTAGAGAACTTCGCGTTTATCAAGAAGTACTTCGATGGCGACGCAGCTGCGATCAAGGAACTATTGGACAAGTATAGTCTCGAAATGGCTAATCTCTATCTTCACTACTCCGATGATCCAGAAAAAGATTACGAAAACGCCGTGGAATATGTGGACTTTATGAAACAGCTGGGTGCTACATATCTGAACCTACAGGCCGTTATGTGGCATGATCCCCCCAATGATCGTCCTCTGGATGAAAAGGCCGTCAAGGGGTATGCCGAGCTGTCCAACAAGATCGGCAAACTGTGTAAGGAAAATGGATTGGTGGCCTGTTTCCATCCTCATGCAAACACCGCCATCTTCCGCGAAGAAGAGATCGATCTGTTCCTGGCCAATACCGACCCTGCGTTGGTGACCCTCTGTCTCGACACGGCCCATACGGATATTGCTGGCATGGATAACGTCCAGGCATTCGAAAAGTATGCGGATCGAATCGGTTACGTGCACTTCAAAGACGTGGATCCCGACGAAACGGTGAGCCCGGAGTGGCCTATGGCGCGTTTCATGCCCCTTGGGCAGGGAACCATTGACTTCAAGGGCATCTTCAAGGTTCTCAAGAAGCACGGTTATGACGGTGTTATCTGCGTTGAGCTGGACAAGCCGCCGATCTGTAACTATAAGGCGGCTATGGATTCCCGGAACTATATTCACAACGTCTTGGGTCTGTAGACATTTGCCTTATTGATTGGCAGCAGCGAAGTTGAATGCCAAGAGAGCGTTGGCCGGTGAGCGGTGAGCGCTCTTTTTTACGTTTCTCCAGTCCTCGACTTTGCTCGGATGGAAGACAAGGCGAAAAAAAAGCTTGACCGACGATCCTTTCTGTGATAATGTTTATAAATGTCGCCACCATACAGTGCCGACCGTGGGTCAGCCTTCGGAATGACCCATTGCCAGCGAATTTGCTCCATATTCCGTGTTGACACTGTCACCTGATTATGGTATCATGAATTCGCTGTAAAAAGCGGCATCCTATCTAAGGATGTTGGAACCTTGAAAACTAAACAGTGGAAAGAACGAATTAAGCACAGCGCTTTGTCAATTTGGCAAAGAAAGAGCTGGACAAACTTGAAGTTTCAACGGAGAGTTTGATCCTGGCTCAGG
>PWMW01000360.1 GCA_003559095.1 Clostridiales bacterium
AAGTCCGGACAGCCGTATTCCCACCCCGTACGGATCTGCTCCCGGTGGCAGAAGTTGCCAGCCAAGGCCACCACGCCGTACTTAAGGCCGGCCCGATCCCCGGCCAAGATCCGGATACGGATGATGTCTGCATACTGTACGTCCAAATAGTAGGACTCGGGCTTGGTCAGATCCACCCCAGCCGGCAGATCGGGGAGGTCCGTTACTAACTGCAGCTGCAGCACGGCCTTGGCAGAGGCTGGGGCTTCTTCCCCGGCCCAGGCCACGAAGTTCTGGACTTCCAGCTGCAGCAGATCACAAAAGGTACGAAATGCCAACTCCCGGTGGGGTCCCAACAGGTGCAGGGGACCCCGAACTTGCTGCCAGGTATCACTGCGTTGGCCAGCTTTCCGAGGACAAGCTGGTTGCGGAAACCACAACATTGCTTCCAACCCCTTTCCTACCAGCCATATTTCTCCGGACCCCAGGGCCGGCGCACGTGATTCTGCTCGGCCAAAACCATGGTCCGGTCAGGTACGTCTTCGGACAAAAGTACACCGGGTCCCACCACACCGTAGGCTCCGACGCGCACACCGGGCATCAGGATAGCATTCACACCAGTGCGGGTGAAGTCGCCCAGGTACGAGGCGTTCCCGTAATAACGGGGTGTTTCCCGACGCCCCTCCACCTTCATGCTGCTGCTGCCATCATCGAAACGCAAAGTTCCGCAGACGGTGGCCGCACCCAAGTCCGAACTGCGCCCAATAATGCCGTGGAACTCCATATAATGCACGGCATAGACATTGTCCATCAGAATGCCGTCAATCTCGGCACAGTGCCCTACCTGACAGCGGGAACCAATGCTGCTGTAGGGACTAATGCGGCAGTATTCCTCCACCACGCAGTTATCGCCGATCACAACCGGGCCGTACACCATGGCGCCCCGGGTAATGGTGGTATTGCTGCCGATCCACACCGGCCCTTCAAGCATCACGCCCGGGCCAATCTGAACGTTCTCCCCGGCCACCACCTGGCCGCGGATCATAGCCGTGGGATCCACCTGGCAGGACTCCGTCGTGGCAGACTCTGCCAACTTGCTGCTCAGATAATGCAGCCGACGGCGATTGGCTTCCATAATATGCCACGGTTTGTCCACGTCCACCAGATAATCCACGGTCACCACGGCCTGGACTTCACAGCCCTGCTGCAGCAGATTGGCCACGGTCTGCGCCAAGTCCGCTTCCTGAGGCGGCATCATACCTACCTGAATGGCCTCCATGTACGGGGCAGTGTACTGTACTTCGCTGAGGGCCTTTTCCCGCAGCAGATAACAGCCACCTAAGCGATGGCTCACTCCACCCCGTGGATGACCAAGGATCGCCTGCACCCGGTCGCCGGCCACCTGGGCGCAGAGCCAGTCGCCCGCCGCTTCCCGGACATGCCCCTCGGCATCATCCAGCGGCTGCACCAGCATGGACAGCGGTCCCGAGAAGGAGTCTGCCCGCTGCAGGAAGTTGATCAGATTCTCCGGGGCCAACGCCACATCACCGCAGCAGACTAAAAGTTGGGAAATATCCGCTGGCAGCTGCTGCAGAGCATGGGCCACAGCGGCCGCTGAACCTTGCAGTTTGGAATCTTCAATGAAACGCAGAGCATCCCGCAGTCCGAGGCGGCCGGATGCAGTTAGATACTGCGTCAGTTGCGTCCAGCCCCGCCCGTTGGCGCTGAGATAGATTTCGCTAAAACCCTGCTCTTGCAGGGTTTCCAGGAGCGGCAGCACCAATGGGTACCCGGCCACAGGCAGCATCAATTTGTCTTGGGTACTGCTGTACGGCCACATGCGCTTGCCATGTCCTCCTGCCAAAACCAAAACACGCTTCAATCGGATCACCTCACTAGATTTTTTGCTGTTTCACGGCATTGCCCGTTTGCTCGATGGCTGCCAGGGCCTGCTCCCGACGGGACCAAGCAGCGGCCACAAAGAGACATTCGGCCACCAGCAGCTGCGACATCAAGGTAGAACCAGAACCACTACCGAAAGGTGTTTCCCGGCCGCAGGTGAGCACGCAGGTGTCTGCCAGACGCCCCAATGGAGAATTGGCGTAGCTGGTCACAGCTACCAAGGAAGCCTGCTGTCCCTTGGCCACCTCGGCCACGGCCAAGGTCTCCTTGGTGGCACCGCTTTGGGAGATGGCCACACAGATATCTCCCTCCTTGAGCAGGCCAATGGATACCAGTTGGCGATGGGGGTCGGCGTTAAAGTGGCTGGGCAGGCCCAATCGCAACAGCTTATAGTGCAGATATTCGGCGGCAATACCGGACGTACCCACAGCCGTCAGGACGATACTGTGGCAGCGCCACAGCCGCTGCGCCAGCTCGGCAATCAACGGCAGGCTTAAAAGGTCCCGCGTATCCTGCAGTGTGTGCACAGCCATGTTAGCGACCTTACCTACGGCCGCGTCCATATCATCTTCGGGGCGCAGTTCCTCGGTCACGTTGCTGGTGGGACTGACAAGTTCCTTGGCCAGAGCGATCTTCAGATCCTGGTAACCACCGAATCCCAGGGACCGGCTAAAACGGATCACCGTAGGCTCACTGACACCGCTGGCTTCCGCACACTGGCTGATGGACTCATAGACCACCTGATCCGCAGCGGCTAGAACGTGGTCTGCCACTCGTTTTTCCGAACGGCTCAACCGTGGGTATAATTGCTCGATCCGCTGATGCGCTGAGCGGGTATCTCGCTGCGCGGCGGCTCGCTGCTTACCTGCCATAACCTCAACCTCCCAATCCTCCAGGGAAACCATCCCTCTTCCCACAGTCCCCGCAACATCCGGTTCACTGCAGACCATAGGGGAACCAGGCCTGGTCCTGGCTTATTCTTTCAACGCTCCCGCTGTTAATCCCTCGATAATGTAGCGGTGAAAGAAAATATAAAACAACAGCAGAGGAACGGTAGCCACCGTCAGACCGCTGAAAAGCATCTGATAGTTAATGTCGTAGTAGCCGTAGAACGTGTACAGTCCGATGGGCAGGGTGCGCATCATGGTGTCCCGGATGAACAACATGGCAAAAAGAAACTCGTTCCAGGCATCAATGGCCGACAAAATAGCAATAGTTGCCAGGGCGGGTTTGGAGATGGGCATGATCACCAGCGAGTACGTGCGGAACAGGCCGCAGCCGTCGATGGCGGCAGCATCATCCAGGTCCCGGGGCAGCGTTGCGAAGAAGGCATGAAGAATAAAGATAGCCATGGGCAGCCCCAATGCCGTGTACGGAAGAATCAGAGCGGCGTAGGTATCAATAAGTCCTGCTTGACGCAGAAACACGAAGAGCGGAATCACAAATGTCTGGGCGGGAATAACCAGCCCGGCCAAGAAGACATAAAACAGCGGCTGCCGGCCCTTGAACTCCAAGCGGGCAAAGGCATAGGCCGCCAAACTGCCAATGAACAGGATCACTGCCACAGTTAGGCTGGTAACGATCATGCTGTTGGTGAAGTAGCGCCCCAGGTTTCCCACCTGCCATGCTTGGATAAATGTGTTCACGGAAAACTCTGTGGGCAGCGCCCAAGGATCCGTGAAAATAATCCGATTGGGCTTCATGGCCGAATAGGCCATCCAGACCATGGGAAAGGCCATAGCTGAACAAAGTACCAGCATGAACCCAATCAGGAAATAGTCTCGCACACGCAGTTTGTTCATCATCGCACCTCCAAGCCTGTCCTGCCAGGGCTCAATATTCCAGCTTCTGCCGGGATGAATAGAAAAGATAGAGCACGGACGAGATGACCACCACCACTGTCATGATCACGGCCAGAGCAGAACCATACCCCAAGCGGGAAAACTGAAAAGCCTGCTTCATCAGCCAGGTGGCCACAATCTCTCCCGAGTGGTACGGTCCTCCGCCTTCACCAGTCATCACCCAGAAAAGGTTGAAGGCCTTGAAAGAGCCAGTCCAGCACAGCAGCATAGCAATGACCATCACCGGTCGCAGCAGCGGCAGCGTTACTCGGAAAAATACCTGCATTTCGCTGGCACCGTCCAACCTGGCCGCCTCCCAAAGGCTGGACGGGATCCGCTTGATGCCGGCGTAGAAGAGCAGCATAAAGAAGCCGGCATAGGTCCAGCCCGACGTTACCACCACCGCTGGAATAATGGTGCGGGCGCTGCCAAGCCAAGGCTGCACCCACTGGGAAAAGCCCGCCGCTCGCAGAGCCGAGTTAATGAGGCCGATCTGCGGATGGTAGACATAGGTCCAAAGAATACCGATAATGGTCATGGACAACACCATCGGCGTAAAGAACATAATCCGGAAGCCACCGAAAAGCGGCAGGGACTTGCTCAACACAAAAGCCACCGCCAAGCCGAAAACGACCTCGGAAATCACGGTGCCGAAGAAGTAGGTAATATTGTTGCGAAAGGCCATGTGGAAAATGGTATCCATGGCCAGAGCCCGCTGGTAATTGGCTGTCCCTACCCACTCCATCGGCCCGAAGCCGCGCCAATCAAAGAAACTGTAGCGGAACGTGTTTAAGGCTGGATAGAGCACGAAAAGAAGAAAAATCAAGAGCGCCGGGGCCACGAATAGGTACGGTGCAATGACATTCGTCCATCGTTTCACACAAACTACCTCCAAGGAAAGCAGGGCAAAGTATCCTTTGCCCTGCTTC
>PWMW01000052.1 GCA_003559095.1 Clostridiales bacterium
CATTGCCTTCCCGGGTCCGCTCACCCAAGGCTGGTATGGCGGTTATCCCACCGGTTCTTCCTTCCATCGTGACGATTTGGTAACTCGTTATGAGTTCAACTTAGATGATGCCCGCAATACGCTGGCGGAACTGGGTTTTGCGGATACAACCGGCAATGGTATCTTGAACTGGCCTGAAGAATCGCCGCTGGCTGGTCAGGAACTGATCATCGAGATGATCGTCGGTGAAGACGCCGCAGCCAACGTGGAAATCGCCGAAGCGCTGCAGCCCATGCTGCGCCGTGTGGGCATTGATCTGCGTGTGCGCGTTATGGCGGGTACGGTTGTCTCCAATCGCGTTGATGCTGGTAACTTCGATATGACAATGTATCGTCTCGACCAAACGACTCCGCATATCCACACATCCAACTGGGGTCCGATCTTCAACAACTCACCGTCTTGGCACCAAGCTGGTCCCGATGGCGAGCGTTATCTGCTGCCGTTCGAAGAGCGCATCCGTGAATTGATGCTGGAAGCTCGCGTGACGCCAGATACAGAGCGTCAAATGGAGATCTTCCATGAAGTTCTGCAGCTTTCCACGGAGAATGTTTATACCGTTGGTGTCTATGAAGTACGCCGCGGCTTGGGACTTCACAATCGAATTCGCAACGTGCAGCCGGACATTCCGTCCTACATGTACAACTGGACTATCAGCAGTATGCCGATTCAGATTGTCTATGTACCCCAAGAACTGCAGTTCGACACTCGTTTTGAGCATCTCATTCCAACGTCGGAGAGCTACAGCAACCGTGTTTGGAACCAGTAAGTAAGAGTAAGAGTCAGGGATGTGGGCTGCTCTCAGCCCACATCCTTTCGCCAACGCTCTGCAATTTCGAAATACGAAGGAGGGAGAGTGCTTGCTTGCCTATCTGATTCGCAGGATCATGTACGCAATACCGATGCTCGTTTTGGTCAGTTTCTTTTCCTTCGTTGTCATCAACCTGCCCCCGGGTGACTACTTGACAACGATGCAGATGACCCTCCAAAGCCAAGCGGGAATGTCCCGGGAAGATGCCATTGCCATGGCCGAGCGCATGCGATCCCGTTACGGACTGGACAAACCCTTTGTCGTTCAGTATTATGATTGGATTTCTGGGATCGTTCTGCGGGGGGATTTTGGCTACTCATTCCAACATAACCGGCCAGTCTCTGAGGTGATCTGGACACGATTGGGTTGGACGCTGCTGATTGCAGCCCTATGTCACGCGGTCTCCGTCATTGTGGGTGTGACGATTGGAATTTTTTCAGCAACGCATAAATACAGTATCGGCGACAATATATTCACGGTGTTCGCTTTCTTAGGGTTGTCGGTTCCAAACTTTTTCTTTGCTTTAGTTCTCATGTATTTCCTGGCATTTCATATGGGTGTGCATGTGGGAGGGCTGTTTTCACCACAATATGTAATTGCGCCCTGGACTTGGGACCGTTTTGTCGATTTATTGAAACATCTTTGGGTTCCCGTGGTTGTGGTCGGTCTTGCCGGTACTGCACAGAATATGCGGATCATGCGCGGCAACTTGATGGATGTTCTTAACCGCCAGTATGTGGAGACAGCTCGGGCTAAGGGTTTGAGCGAGCACAAGGTCATCTACAAGCACGCGGTTCGCAATGCCATCCAACCCGTCATCATGTATATGGGTATGGCACTGCCCTTCTTGATCCAGGGCGAAATTATTGCCAGCATTATTCTAAACCTGCCTACGACAGGCCCGGCGTTCTACATGGCGCTGGTAAACCAGGACATGTATTTGGCTGGATCATTCCTGATGATGATTGCCGTTGTCTTGGTCATCGGTAACCTCTTGGCTGACTTCACACTGGCATGGCTGGATCCCCGTGTCCGCTATGATTGATGGGAGGGTTGCGATCAATGAGCAAACAAAATAAACCTGAGGAGCAAAAAAAGAAGTCATTTTCTCAAGGGCAGTTGATCTGGCGGCGCTTCCGGCGCCACAAGCTGGGCATGATCGGAACCATAGCGGTTCTGCTCTTGATCATCGTCAGTGTTTTTGCGCCTTTCTTTAGTCCCTACGATTATACCGAACCGGAGTTCCGCAAGGCCTATACGCCTCCACAGCATATACGTGTCCGCGATGCCGAAGGTAATTTGACGCGACCGTTCGTGTACGGGTTGACGCAGGAATTCGACGAAGTCACTTGGGAGCGCATCTACGTGGAAGATGAAACGCAGCCTTATACCATTCGGTTTTTCACGCGCAGTTGGGAATACAGTATACTAGGTTCCTGGAAGACCGACATTCACCTGTTCGGTGTGGACGAAGGCGGCAGCATTTACCTCATGGGCACGGATCATCTCGGGCGGGATCTGTTGAGCCGGATTATCTTCGGCAGCCGTGTTTCACTATTCATCGGCATAACGGGAGCATTGGTTAGTGCCACGTTGGGTTCGTTTATGGGTGGTCTATCGGGGTACTTCTCCGGCACCGTGGATATGTTGGTGCAGCGGTTGGTCGAGATGTTACAACTGTTTCCGCAGCTGCCACTTATGATGGCGCTCAGTGCAGCTATCCCATCTACCTGGCCGCCCATGGGCGTGTTCTTGGGGGTTGTATTGGTGTTGGCCGCTGTACAGTGGACCTGGCTGGCCCGGGAAGTGCGGGGCAAAGTGCTTTCGTATCGGGAAGAAGATTTTGTTTTGGCCACGAAGACTGCAGGAGCCAGCGATCTCTATGTCATCGTTTTTCATATTTTACCGAACTGTTTGAGTCACATTATTGTTGTACTGACATTGACCATTCCCAACTTGATCTTGGCGGAAAGCGCGTTGAGTTTCTTGGGGCTGGGGATTCAGCCACCCATGGTCAGTTGGGGTGTGCTGCTCAGCAATGCAACAAATCTTCAGACCATTGGGGACAATCCTTGGATCATGCTTCCAGGAGTTGTCATCCTCTTCACAATCTTGGCATTGAACTTCCTCGGCGATGGCCTGCGCGATGCAGCGGACCCTTACAGCTGATTTGAAGAGCTTCGCCATACGTTTGACTGCCGCCAGGCCGCGGCGAAATGTCATCTGGGCCTTGCGCTGTTCTTTGCACTGGCTGCCTATAGTTCAGCTCTTTGAACACGCTGATCAAAAGGGCGTTGACTGGCCCGGGGAGCTGCACCGTGATAGAACGCTGTCAGTATTAGCATGAGGTTATTAGCATACTGGTGTCTTGCATGATCCTGAATCTGCTAGAGGGAGGCCTGCTTGTGCCCACTGAAACGATGACTGCCAAGGAACGTTGGTTGGCAGTTCTGCAGAGAAAGAAACCGGACCGTCTGCCCACTGACTATTGGGCTACTTCGGAAGTAACAGAGATGCTGCTGCGACACACAAAGACTTCCACCGACCGAGAGCTTTTTACTTCCCTGCACATCGATGTTCCTATTTCAGTTAGCCCTGCGTATAGGGGGCCGGAGTTAGCGACCGACGAAGATGTCTTCGGCTGCCGCTACCGAAACGTGAACTACGGCACTGGCAGTTATCGGGAGTGTGTCACGCATCCATTGGCACGTTATGCATCGGTGGCCGAGATTGAAGACGATTACCAGTGGCCGGATCCAGATTGGTGGGACTATAAGGAGCTTTCCCAGCAGATTCAAGGTATGGAAGAATACCCGGTCCGGGGTGGTGGCTCAGAGCCCTTCTTGAAGTATAAGGATCTTCGGGGGCAGGAACAAGCTTTCATGGACCTGGTCCTGAATCCAGACATGGTCCATTACTGCCTGGATAAACTCTTTGATTTGGCGTATACAGATACGCTGCGCATCTACGAGCAGCTCCCCGGCCAGGTAAATATTACCTATGTGGCGGAGGATATGGGTTCCGAAACAGACTTAATGCTCTCGCCGGAGCATGTTCGAACCTTTCTGCTGCCGCGTATGCAGCGCATCGTCGATTTGGCCCATGAAGCGGGAGCCTACGTGTTTCATCACAATGATGGAGCCATCCGCCGGATTATCCCCGATCTGATCGATCTGGGCATTGATGTTCTCAACCCCATCCAATGGCGCTGCCCAGGAATGGAGCGGCAGGGTCTCAAGGCGGACTTTGGATCCCAACTGGTCTTCCACGGTGGTGTGGATAATCAGCAGACATTGGCCTTTGGCACGCCCGCGGATGTGGAGGCGGAGGTTCTGGAGAACATTCGCATTCTTGGTGAAGGCGGAGGATATATTATTGCTCCATGTCACAATATCCAACCGGTCAGCGCTCCCGAGACCATTGTGGCGCTCTATAAAACGGCCTGGGAACATGGATGGAGGTAGCCAACCGGTGTCCTTGACCCATGCCAGATAAGCCTTGGTGCCGGTTGGACGGTGAGGGCCTACCTGTCCCGCGTCTAGGATGACATCATTTGATCACGGCCGTAGGCATTGTTTCCCAGCAGCGCTGGCCACCAATATTGGCTCCACCTTGCCATGAAAGACGCCGTTTGCACCAAAAAACCCCGAGCAGCTTTTGGAGAAGCAGCTCGGGGTTTTTAGATTCCGTATGGGGTC
>PWMW01000213.1 GCA_003559095.1 Clostridiales bacterium
ACATTTTTTGCCCATTTCAATCGCGGCCTCAAGGAAGACAACCGAATCCAAATATTGGATTATCTGAAAAGGCATTTTGCGTTGAAGTCTCCAACGCCAACCGACTTCCACGGTATCCCTGTTGCTGATCTGCGTAAGGCATGGTTCTTTCCCTATGCGCACAGCCGCAAGGAAGGCGATGTCGCTGCCCTTTGGGATTTGGCTTCTGCTAGTTTGAAGGACGGTCCAGAGCAATTAGCCCCGGGTCTTTTTCAGCGCTGTCTTGAAATCAGACAGGTTGGCCTGCCCAAGCTTACGATGGGGCTATTCTGGATAAATCCCCATAAATACATGGCGCTCGATTCCGTGATGGCGAAATATTTGGCTAAACAGGGAATCCAGATCAATCCATCCAAGATCGAGACGTTAAAAGAATATGTTGATGCAATTAAGCAGGCCAGCAAAGTGCTTTCATCTGATTACCCCCAATTGTCGAGAGAAGCGTATCTGCATGCCAATGACATACCCGCAAGCAGAGAAGAGCTGGATAAGGGCTTTGCTGACTTGCTTAGCCGCATGGCAGAACGAAATCGTGTGAGTGTTGAAAGCGTTTCCAGCGCCCTCATTTCCGGTGGTGGTCATGATGAGAATGATATAACTAATCGCATTGTTCATCTAGGCCATGTGCGTGAGATACTACAACGCACCCCACTTGATCTTAAGGCTCTACAATCAGCTCTGGCAAAGTTATGGGTGTTTGGGACGCGCTCGGATGCATCACGGCAAAGAGTATTCTTCCAATCAGAGAAGGCGGAAGAACTGATTCGAACCCTCATTGATCCATCTGAAGGTGACGAAGTGGCCAGAATTGATCATTTTATTAACGATGCAGTGGAGGAGGACTACACCGACCGTGACGGCAGAGACAGCTCCGGTGCTGCGCAATTTGCAAGCGTCTTGATGAGCGCAGCATATCCAAACCAATATGTGGATTATCGCGGTAGTCGTTGGAACCGTCTGTTCCAGTTGGTTACAGGTGGGGATAAGCGCCTCTGTAAGGGTAACAGCCATGCTGTAAAAATTAGCACGGCTGGGAAGTTTGCAGCCGCATTGTCCAAAACGCCGACCTTCATCCGGTACTTCGGTGAAGAACATGGTCTATGGAAGGTTGCGGGTTTGGCATGGTACTTCAGTGAAGGACTATTTGACTTAGGCGCAAAGGGCGACGGCCTCATTGCCAAGAGATATTGGGCAGGAGGATTCCTTTGGAAGGACAAAAGCAAATTAAATGACTTTATATCGGGCAATTTCTGGCAGCATGGCTATTCCAAAGAACATCCCAAGGGAGAACAGACTTGGGAACTGTTTCGGGAGATACGGGTGGGCGATGAATTTGCTATCAAGGGCTACGGAGGAAGAAACGACCTGGTGGTGCACTATGTTGGAGAAGTCACCGCGGTTGATCCTGATAGCGCAAAATTAACTTTGAAGCCTCTTGAGCGAAATCTTTATCGCGGAAAGGCTCCCTTGCACGGGGGCAAGGGCAATTGGTTTGGGACGCTTCTGGAGGTGGCCAGCCGAGAAACTATTCGCACAGTCTTTTACGGGAATACAAAGGATAAACAGGAGAGCCCAATGATGCCTCTTAACACAATTCTCTACGGCCCGCCGGGAACCGGCAAAACCTACCAGTCCACCCATGCGGCCGTGGATATTGTCGACGGAGCCGGCCCGGATGCTCGCACTGATGAGGAGTATCAGAAGCGGTTCGATGCCCTGGTAGATGAAGGGCGGATAGCTTTCATCACATTTCATCAGTCATATGCTTACGAGGACTTCGTTGAAGGGATCCGACCCGTTCTCGGCAGAGACGCGAGTGCGGGGTCTGCCCGATATGAGTGCCGCGACGGGCTCTTTAAGCGAATGGCGATCGAGGCGCTCTTCGCCTCTGTCGAGAAACTGGAGAAGACGAGTAGAGAGGCCGAATTCGAGAAGCGTTGGAGCGCACTGCTTAACCGCGTAGAGGAAGATCCCGAGCGAGAGTATGCAGGGCTGAGCGAAAAGACTCGGTACAAGCTGGAGGTTTCCACGCAGGGCAATATCAAGGGTCACAACCAAGTGAATCCCGATGCCGGTGTCTACATGTGCAGTCGCAGGAACATGAAACATGTGTTCCTTGCCAATCCTGATCAAAAGGGAATTACAATCAAGGAAATCAATGAAGCCCTCGGGGTTGGGAACCATGCCCATCTTGCCGTCGTAGTGTTCAAGGAACTCGCGTCCCTGTCCCTTGGCGAGGCAGCGGACGCTACGCCGGAGGTTGCGTCCTACGAGGAGAAGAAGGAGATCGTCCTTGAGTACCTGGAGCAGTTGGAAAAGAGTGGATACCGTCTGAAGCCTTCCGGTGAGTCGCTCCGGTACGTGCTGATCATCGATGAGATCAACCGGGGGAATATTTCGAAGATCCTGGGCGAGCTGGTCACCCTCCTCGAACGAGACAAGCGCATAGGCGGCCCTCACCAGCTACGCGCGAAGTTGCCGTATTCAGAAGAGGTGTTTGGGGTCCCGCGGAACCTGTACATCCTGGGAACGATGAATACGGCCGACAAGAGTATAGCTCTTGTCGACATTGCGCTACGGCGCCGGTTTGAGTTTGAGGAGCTGATGCCTGACTGGACTCCTTGTCAGTTGCTTACCGATGATATGAAGGCGGTCTTGGAAGGGCTCAACGCCCGGATCGTTCTGCGTAAAGATCGCGACCACCAGGTAGGGCATTCCTACTTTATTGATGTTGGTAGCGAGGAAGCATTTAATGATAGGTTCGAGCGCGCAATCATCCCTCTACTTCAGGAATACTTCTACAACGATTGGGAGGGACTTCGATACGTTCTTGCAGAGGAGCAGAAAGAAGACGGTGTCTTCATCCGGCGGTTAAGGGACGCAAAGCCCAAATGGGTACGCAATCACTGGGCGTGGTATACCGACCGAGGTGAGAGCGTTAACTGTCTGGGGCAGCTCCTGCAAAACTACGGCCTGAAGTCCAATCCGGAAGAAGATGAAGCCTGAAGCCCCCATTGCGGTCTCAGAATGGTCTGCCGTTTCGGTTGCCGGGATCCTCGATTCCGATCAGCGAGACGCTCTGTGCGAGGCCGCCGAAGCCTGGCGTATTTCGAACGCCCTCTCGTCCTCACCGCTTTCATTCTCCGGGCCTCATGGGGAACTGTTGTGCGCTGCTCAGTATGTTGGTGTAGTCGAGGTGCCCGGTGCCAGCGTCGAGATATACCCAAAGCTGGATGAGCACTTTCTCGACGGGGGGCAGATAATATCGCCGCAGCAGACAGGCGCTGTAATGCACAACCTGCTCTGGATGTTGGAAGCCGCCGGCTATATGGACATCTCGGAAGTGGATACTGCCCATCTGGAGGAGCATCCGGTCACCTTCTACGATGTCTTTGCCTACTTGATGGCCAGAAATCTACTCCAGGAGCTGCAAGCCGGAGTGCCGCACGCTTACCGAACCATGCGCAACGCCGTGCCCGCTGTCCGGGGACGGATCAACATTCTCGAACAGATTACAACCCAGTGGAATCGCATGGATCGCATCGCCTGCATCTGGGACGAATTCACGCCTAACATTCCTGTCAATAGGCTCTTCAAATGCGCATGCCGAGTTCTGAACGTCCGGGTGAGCAACCCTGTCGTTGCGCGTCTATTGTCAGATTGTCTCGTTTACTTTGACTCTGTTGAAGACGTTGATCCGAAAACTGCCCTCATGGACGTGCAGTTCTTTCGGTGGGACAGATCGAACGACCGCCTGAAGACCAGCTTCGATATGGCGCTCCGGCTTCTCGCCGGTACGGGCTACAGCCTGGGAACCGGTGGCGCTGAGACATTTGTCTTCCTTGTTGATATGAACTCCCTGTTCGAGGCCTATGCCGGGGCTGTTCTCGAGTCTGCATTCGGCGTCCCTATCGAACAGCAGGCATACGTGGGAACGCTCTTCAGGGTCCCGGAAAAAGTCCGCCAGTATCCAGACTATGTATGGGCCAGCGGCGATGAGCGCTGGATCGCTGATGCGAAGTACAAGCACCTGGCGAAAGGGCAACAGAACTCACTCCGTTTTGAGAGCATTATTGCGGAAGAGGCGGAAGACGGCGCTGGGGATTTATACGCGCACCGCGTTGTTAACACGAATGACATCCGCCAGCTCACTGTCTACGCGGAACTTCTCCGCAAACGCGAGGAAACACCGCCAAACATCATGATCGTATATCCGTTTGTTGGGAATGGGATCTTCGAGGTGGCCGAAGCCACCGCTTGGAATACGTCTCGCTTCAGCCTGATACCCATTCGCGTTGTAAGGCAGGAGTCGCTCCGAAACGCGCTGGCCTTAAAGCAAACTAAATCTTGAAGCGGACTGACTTAACATGTTGCCTCAAGAGCCCATCCCACGCATAGACTGTTCGAATCTATAGTCATAGTGCCATTCCAGATATTCCCGGGAGGGACGATCCTGTTCGTTGCGTGGCAGCGTGTTGAGGCGTGTGCCGTGATAGGCGTAGTAATCACGGCCGTTTTCGAATTCTTCCTTGATTCGTTTGCTGACCTCGACGTG
>PWMW01000195.1 GCA_003559095.1 Clostridiales bacterium
CGTTTAACATTATTCCGAAAAAAGCCGTACTTAAGGGAACGATCCGTACTTTGGATAAAGGGGTGCGCAGCGAAATGGAAGGGCGCTTGCGAGAGAAGGTTGAAGGTGTGGCCAAGACATTTGGCTGCGGCTATGAGCTGGACTTCGTGGACGGCATACCTTCGGTGAGCAATAATGATGAAATGGTGGACCGCTTGTACGCCGCTGGCGCGAAGGTGGTTGGAGCGGACAACGTCGTCGATCCCGTGCGCCCGCTCATGGGCTCGGAAGACTTTGCCTTCTATGGTGAACACGTGCCGAAAAGTTTGTTCTTTCAGCTGGGTTTTGTGGAGCCGGGTGTGGAACCAATCCACCTGCATAACACAAAGTTCAACTTCAACGATGGTGCTCTGGTTCCTGGAGCGGCGGTGTTCTGCCAGTTTGTTTACGATCTGCTGGGGTAGTGCGTCGGGGCCAGTGCCCCTAAGGCGTTGGAATCCTTCCCGTGGTCGTCAGGGCTGTGGGATCGACCTAGGTGCATTGGGATAACAGCATAGTCTGCCGACTAACACTGAGGAACGTGGCTGCATAACCACGCTCCTCGGTGTTTTGTTCTGATCTTGAACCCGTGCTGCAACCTCGAAGTGGAGAGACGTTTTTTTCCATGGGCTGGGTCCAATGGCTTCCGGCGATTCCGAGAAGGAAAACCGTCGCTGCTTGGGTAAATAGACAAAGGATTCCAGTCTCGGTGCCAGCCTCCATAGTGTCTGACGACAAGAAACAGGAGTCAAACATGTTTAGAGATGGGTGGACGCATCGTCCGTATTACGGGATAGATAGGAGTGGACACAGATATGAGTGAATGTCGGGTTCAACGGGAGCAGCTGGTGAGGTTTTGCACGGAAGTGTTTGAGGCTGTTGGAGTAGTGGACGCCGAAGCCAGTGATGCAGCGGAGATCTTGGTGGCAGCTGATGCCGCAGGAATCGAGAGCCATGGTGTGGCCCGTCTTCAACGCTATGTCAATGGTATTCGTGCTGGGATTATGCTGCCCAATGTTGCCGGTGAGGTGGTGCATAGTACACCGCTTTCCTTGGTCATCGACGGGCACGGCGCAATGGGTCTGCATTTGAGCAAGAAGACGATGGCCGAGGTCATCCAGCGGGCGGAAGCTCATGGGGCCGCCTTTGCTTCGATTCGGGATTCCAACCATTTCGGCATTGCCGGGTATTATGCGAAAATGGCCTTGGAGAAGGATATGATTGGAATAGCGATGACCAATACCGCAGCCTTAGGTGTTCCCACGTTCGCCAAGGATGCCTATTTTGGAACAAACCCGTTGGCGGTTGCGGTGCCAGCAAACCAGGAAGCGCCTTTTGTGCTGGATATGTCGACCACAGTGGTTACGCGCGGCAAGATCGAAACGTACTTGCGGGAGGGACGTCTGCTTCCGGAGCAGTGGGCGGTGGATAAACGCGGTATCCCCACGCAGGACAGCGAGAAGCTCTTAGCGGATATGTTGTACCAATTGGGCGGTGGCATCCTGCCCTTAGGCGGCAGCGGCGAACTGACCAGCGGTTACAAAGGCTACGGTTTGGCCGTTATGGTCGACATCTTCACTGCGGTGCTGTCCGGAGGCCTGTTCGGCAAGGATGTGGTGGACGCTGAAGGCACATCGGGGCGGGTCGCTCATTTCTTCGGAGCTATTCGTTTGGATTTGTTCCGCGATCCGGAAGCCATCAAGAACGATATGGGTACGATGCTAGCAGCTCTGCGCAACGCAGAGCCAGCTGCGGGTGAAACCCAGGTGTATTACGCCGGCCTTAAGGAGCATCTCCACGAACAGGACTGCGCAGTTCGAGGGGTTCCGCTGTCGGCCAAGGTCTGGAGCCAACTGCAGGCCATCGGCAGCGAGCTGAAATTGCCGATGCCAGATCCCATGGGCTAAGGTTTGGACACTCGCCCCGATGGTGCTAGGTTGATGGGCTGTGGCGATGTGAGGAAAAGATTGTCTGTCAGTGGTGGCACAGCAGGAGAGCCCATTCAAAGATCCACTAGGTGTCGCGGCGCAGTAAGTTAAGACGGGGTTTGCTGGTGAGGACTGCTGGGAAAGGTCGGCAGGCCTCACTTTTTCGCGCACAAAAAGGGATATTTCTCCAAAGGCGGAACTGTTTAATCAGGCGTCCTTCAAAGAAAACGACTATGTCTACGCTGTGTGGAGAATATAGAAGGGTGGGTTCAGCATTGATTCCCAAGACGATGCAAGCTGTAGTTTGTCATGGTATCGGAGATTACCGTTTGGAGCGAGTGGCCACACCCTCCCCGGGGCCCGGAGACATCTTGGTCAAGGTGGAGGCCTGTGGCGTGTGTGCCGGTGATGTCAAGGCCTACCAGGGTGCACCTATGTTTTGGGGTGGCGGAATCCAAGAAGCGTATGTGGAGACGCCTGTGATTCCCGGCCACGAGTTCGTGGGTACTGCGGTGGCCTTGGGTGAAGGTGCAGTTGAACTGCACGGCATTCAGGTGGGAGACCGAGTGGTTTCTGAGCAGATTGTCCCCTGTGGTCAGTGCCGCTTCTGCCAGCGAGGCCAATACTGGATGTGTCAAGTGCATAACATTTACGGTTTCCAACAGAACGTCAATGGTGGCATGGCTGAATACATGCTATTTCCGGCTCGCGGCCGCCACCACAAAGTGTCGCCGGATATCCCATTGGATGCGGCCGCGATGATCGAGCCCCTGGCCTGCTCCATCCATGCGATCAACCGAGCTCAAATCGAGTTGGGCGATACCGTTGTCATCGCCGGTGCTGGCCCGTTAGGCTTGGGCATGGTGGCTGTTGCCAAGATGAAAAATCCGGGCTGCGTAATCGCCCTGGATCTGCGGGACGATCGTCTGGAACTGGCTAAACAGTTTGGCGCCGATCTGATCATGAATCCGGACCAAGACGATGTAGTGACCGCTGTGCTGCAGCAAACCGACGGGTATGGCTGTGATGTCTACATTGAGGCTACCGGTGATCCCAGCGGTGTTACCCAGGGCCTGCAGATGATCCGCAAACTGGGACGGTTTGTGGAGTTCAGCGTCTTCACGGACCCAACCACGGTGGACTGGAGCATTATTGGGGACCGCAAGGAGCTGGATATCTACGGTGCTCATCTCAGCCCATATACCTATCCGCTGGCCATTGAGTATGCTCAGACCGGTCGCGTGCCCATCGGCCAGGCAGTGACCCACACATTCCCCCTGGCCGAGTTTGCTGCTGCCTTCCAGAAGGCCAAGGAGCGGGACCATACTGTGAAGGTGCTGCTGGTTCCATAACCAAGCAGTCCTGTGTCACAAACGTGTTTCGCCGTCCAAGCGTTGCGGTTTAACTCGGCGAAGCGCCACCTGTAAGGCGTTTCGCACGTAACGGTAAACCACGTATGGGGGTCGCTACGCGACAGATCTGCAAGGGGATGTTGGGCCCCGCAGTGCCCCTTGAAAGGGAGTGTGCCAACTGCAGCCGAATCCTTCGTTTGCCAACCGTGTCATCACCAACGACCCTAACAGCATGCTCACAGCACTGCAGATCTCGTTTCGCCAGGCCGTCGGGATTAAGCTGGTGGTTTCGTTTATCATGGAGTCCGGTGTGCGTCTGCTACTCCCGGATCTCCAGAACGCAGCAGCTCGAGGTGTTCCGATCCGGATCGTAACCAGCCGCTATTTGGGCATTACGGAGCCATCGGCGCTGTACATGCTGCGTGACGCATTGGATACGCAGCTTGATCTGCGAGTATATGAACAGGACGGTATCGCCTTTCACCCCAAATCCTATATCTTCAACCACTCTGCCGGTGGCGAGGTCTTCGTGGGTTCTTCGAATCTGTCTCACAGCGCCCTGGTGAGCGGGGTGGAGTGGAATTACCGTTTAACCGCAGAACGTGCTGCCGAAGACATTGAACTCTTCGAGAGGCACTTCGATGGTCTGTTTGCCCAGGCCGTAGTCGTAGACGATCGTTGGCTCAAAGACTACAGCCTTTCCTGGCAGCGGCCGGGTTGGTTGAAAACGGAGACGACCGACGCGTCCAAACAGCGTCCGGAGCCTCGAGGACCGCAGATTGAAGCCCTGCACTACCTGAAGCGAACCAGGGCCGAAGGATTTGCCCGGGGTTTGGTGGCCATGGCTACTGGTACCGGGAAAACCTTTCTAGCCGCCTTCGACAGCCGCCCATTTCGCCGCGTCTTGTTTGTTGCCCACCGCGAAGAAATTCTGCGACAAGCAGCAGATAGCTTCGCTGCGGTTCTGCCCGATCGTTCTCGGGGATTCTTCCAAGGCTACGAAAAGAACATTGAAGCGGATTTCGTTTTTGCTTCCATTCAGACCCTAGGGCAGAAACAGTATCTACAGCCGCAGTGGTTTGCCCCGGACCATTTCGACTACATTGTGGTTGACGAGTTTCATCATGTGGCTGCCGAGCGCTACCGCGACTTGCTAGACTATGTTCGGCCGAAATTCCTGCTGGGTCTGACCGCTACTCCATTTCGCATGGATAATCAGGATATCTTTCAGTTCTGTGATGATAACCTCGTCTACGAGATCAATGTCCGCGAAGCCATTGCCCAAGA
>PWMW01000124.1 GCA_003559095.1 Clostridiales bacterium
ACAGATCGGCCTGTATTCCGTGGCAGCGCTGCTGATTGGGGGAGCCACCGTGAGCAAAGCCACCATCGGCCAAGCCCTGCTCGGTGTGCTGTTGTTCCACACACTGTTCATTGTCTCGCCGGCCGCGGGGCGGCAAGTCTTTGGTGATGCTCAGGTGGGAGAGTACTTTCGGGTCTTTGTAGCCTATGGTGTTATTGGTGTAACACTGGCCATGCATGCTTGGAAGACTCTGCTGCAGAACAAAGCCCGCCGTGACGTGTAGCAGGAAACTACGAGGGTCAAACAACTGAAGAATCGAAGAACCGAAGAACCATAGAACCATAAGGTCAGCGAGCCCCAGGGCTCGAGGAGTAGAGAACCCAAGCGAACCAATTCGCATACGAGTCGTAAGGAAGGGCGTACTTGGGCGCAATTGCGAAGTAGAGACCAACCAGAAGTAGAGAACAACCAGTGAGAGCCGTAATGACGGGAACTCGTTGAGCAAGGAAACACCCTAAGCAGCCGCAGATCGTTTGCGGCTGCTTCTGCTTTTGCCGGCAGTTACCAGGTATATGGAAGAAAGTTCCATGCACCTGGTAACTGGTAATCACTTCCATACACCTGGTAGCTGGCAATAACTTCCACATACCTGGTTCCAGGAAGAAGATTCCTGCTTTGAACGGCGCAGATCGCCGGTGCCGAAAAGCGACAACAATTCAGAATTTCATTACGAAAAGACTAACACAAACTGCAAAATTGTCAAAAAATACACAATTTCTAACAATGCACGGAATTATCATCCGGAAGCATTTTTTAATTTCGCGGGCTCTTTGCTCACATATTACCAGCTAAATTGGTAAAAACATCATCGTAAAAAATATAAATAATTCTGCGGTTTTTTGAAGGATTCCAGGATGAGATGGAGAATATGTGAAAAATAACACACAATTTCTGCTAGAGGGGGTGCAGGGAGTATGGTAATGGAAACCCTAATGCAGGATCCCGTGGATTGTTCGGAAGATGGTTTGTGGCGTAGTGCTGGGTGGAAGGAGCTGAGCATGGCGCATACTTTGGAGTTTTCGTTCCCGGTGGAAGGTCGCAGTTTTGCCAAGGCGGGCGATGCTGCGTCGCGGGTCAAGCAGCTTCTAAAGCAAGCAGCTATCCCCACAGCCTTTATCCGTCGGGCCGTGGTTGTGGCTTACGAAGCTGAACTGAATATGATCATTCACTCACAAGGCGGTACCCTGGAGCTTCTTGTGTCACCCGCTGAAGTGGTCATTCGTGCCGTGGACGTTGGTCCCGGTATTGAGGATGTTGAAAAAGCCATGCTCGAAGGCTATTCCACTGCCCCACAAGAAGCCCGTAAGTTGGGTTTCGGCGGCGGTATGGGTCTGCCTAATATGCGCCGCAGTGCTGATCAACTCAAGATCGAGTCGGATCTGGAATTTGGTACGGTGATCACCGCTGTTATTTCCCTGCGATCCGATGCCTCCTGAGGAAGGAATGTCTGCCATGGAATACTTCCACTCTGTTCATCTGGATGAAGAACGCTGCCAGGCCTGTACGATCTGTACCACGCGCTGTCCCACAGAGGCGATCCGTGTGTATCAGGGCAAGGCGCGGATTTTGGATGAACGCTGCATTGACTGCGGCGAATGCATGCGCACATGTCCCCAAGAAGCAAAGATGGGGCGAGTTGATCCTCTGGATGATGTCTTTCGATACCCGTATGCAGTGGCTTTGATCCCGCCGTCGCTGTACAGCCAAATCCCGCCGAAACAGTTCCAAGTGGATTCGCTGGTGAACGCTCTGGCGGCTCTGGGCTTTGATGCCGTAGCCGACGTAGGACATGGTGCTGAGCACACAGCTGCGGCTTATAAGGAGTATCTTCGGGAATCAACGGTCCGTCCCCTGATTTCTTCTGCCTGTCCCGCTGTGGTGCGTCTGATTCAGGTTCGTTTTGATGAGCTGCTGCCCAATGTTATTCCCATCGAATCTCCCATGGAGACAACAGCAGCGCTGGTTCGGGAACTGCTGCAGCAAGAGGGCAGGGATCCAGAGGATATTGGCATTTTTTTCATCACTCCCTGTCCTGCCAAGGTAACGGCAGTCAAACAGCCGGCCGGCCGCAGTGGCAGTAATATTGCTGGTGTGTTGTCCATGAGCGATGTGTACCAGGAGCTCTATCCAAGGCTGAATCACAAGGGAAACCCTCAGGGAAGGCGTTTGTTCCCTCTGTCGCGGCCCGGCGTGCGCTGGGGATACACAGCAGCCCAGGCCTTTGAGGTTCGGGGTACCCATCTCAGCCTGGAAGGATTGGATCAGGTTGTGGAAGTGCTGGATGATCTTTCCCTTGGTAAACTGCCGGGGGTGGATTTCATTGAAGCTAACGCCTGTCCCGGTGGCTGTATCGGTGGCTGCCTAACTGTCCAGAGCCGGTTTCAAGGGCAGGTAAACATGCATCGGAATATTCGGGCCTTATCGACGCGCAATCCGCTGCCCGAAGGGGAATTTCAGCGTCGGTACCAGAATGGATTTTATCGCATGGCTTTGCCATTAGAGTCAAGGCCAGCGCAGCCGCTGCATGAAGATATGGGGCAGGCTATGCAGTTAATGCTGCAGCAGGAAGAGCTGCTGCGGAAGTTGCCCGGCCTGGACTGCGGTGCCTGCGGCTCACCTAACTGCAAGTCCTTAGCTGAAGATATTGTGCGGGGATGGACTACGGAGATGGACTGCATTTTCGTTCTGCGGGAAGTTGTGCAGAATGTGGCCAAAGAGCTTTGGGATTTGGCGCAGCAGGTGCCTCCGACCCTCCATAAACGCAACCAGATCGACGACACAGAGAGCTGAGCCGCGAAACGTTTCTGAGAGAAAGAGGGATGTCAGTTGCAGATGCGAGAACTAGCGAAAGAACTACAGTTGGTTGAGGTTGTTCCACCTCCTGATGCCAGCATTACCGTATCTGGAGGTTATGTTTCCGATCTGCTGAGTGATGTTATGGGCAGTGCTGCCCCGAACTGCATCTGGGTCACAGGGCAGTCGCACCCCAATGTTGTTGCTGTGGCTGTTCTTACGGACATTGCGGGCATTATTATTGCCAATGGCATTCATCCGGACCCAGAAACGGTCAAAAAGGCGAAGCAGCAGGGCGTTGGTTTGTACTCAACGACAGCTCCTGCCTATACTGTGGTTGGGCATTTGTTCCGTCTTGGAGTGGGTGGCTGCGCGTCATGACCAGGCAGTGGTACCGGATGGATTTGCATGTTCATACCTGCCTATCGCCGTGTGCCGATGATGACATGACACCGCAGAACATTGTTCAGATGGCAGCCTTGGAACGCATCCAGATGCTGGCCATCACTGACCATAATAGTGCGGGCAACAGTCTCGATACTGCCAGTGTGGCTGAGGATTCAGGAATTGTGGGGCTGTACGGCATGGAGGTAGAGACCCGGGAGGGGGTCCATGTCCTGGTTTATTTCGCCAACAGCTTCAGTCTGCTTTTGTTCGAAGAGTACCTCCACAAGCATCTGCCCATGCGCTCCCACCGCCCCGATGTCTGGGGACGGCAGCTGGTGGTTGGTGTGGACGGGAATGTCAATGATTACCCCTGGCTCCTTAGCCAGGCAGCACAGTTGTCGCTGCACGATGTCATGCGCAGAGTTCAGGCCCTCGGGGGCATTCTGATTCCAGCCCACGCTGAGCGTCGGAGCTTTGGTCTTTTCAGCGTATTAGGCGCCATCCCGGCTGGCCTTACCCCAGCAGCGGTGGAAATGTTGGAGCCCTCTCCAGCGGACACCGCTCCTGTGCCGATTATCGTTAACTCCGATGCCCACACGCTGGCAGCTATGGTTCGCCCACGCCACCGCTACACGTATCTCTGGGGAAATGAACCATCATTCGATGAGCTCTGCCTGGGGTTGGCAGGGCATGGAGGTAGAAAGGTGGTGGTTGGCCTTGATGAAGGAACTGGCACTGCATTTGCTGGATTTGGTGGAAAATTCCGCAAAGGCGGGAGCTAGGCAAGTTCATGTCTTGGTCGCAGAGGATCTGGCGGGGGACACCTTGTCCTTTACGGTGGCCGATGATGGGTGTGGAATGGATGCGGAATTCTTGACAAGGGTCCGGGATCCTTTCATCACGACAAAGGCTAAGGCCACGGGACTTGGAATACCATTCCTCTGCCAAGCCGCTGAGCAGTGCGGCGGACATGTAGACATTTGCAGTGTAGTGGACCAAGGCACCACCGTGAAGGCGGTTTGGCAGTACAGCCATTGGGATCGGGCGCCGTTGGGGCGTATGGCGGATACGGTTACCGCTTTTTTTGCTATGCCGTGTCGAGTGGATTTTGAGCATCGCCGCATCGATAGGCAGGGCAATTTGGTTTGGCAGATCAAGCTAGACAGTGCAGAGTTTGGTGGACCACCATGCGACGTCAGTACGCTGGCAGCTTTAAAGTCGTTTTTGGATCGCCAATATGAAGAAGAAAGGACGTGGCATGAGGTATGAAATCTATGGAAGAACTGCAGGCCATCAGAGAGCGCGCGAAAAAGGCGCTCAAAGTTCGTGAAAGCCAGGAACAGGGAGCTGTCATCGCTGTGGCCATGGGCACATGTGGGATTGCCAAGGGAGCCCGTGATGTCATGATGGCCATTGTGGATGAAGCGGCCAAACGGGGTTTGGACTCTGTGGTGGTAACTCAATCGGGGTGCGCCGGATACTGCGAACATGAGCCCATGATTAAGGTTCAAATGCCCCAGCAGGAACCTGTTTATTACGGGTCCTTGGATGAGCAGAAAGCTCGCAGTGTTGTAGCAAGGCATTTGGTTCAGGGCGAAATTGCCAATGAGTACGTTCTGCAGCTGCCAGGGGGTGATCCTATTGTGTGATCAGGTTAAGAAGGCCGTTGCTAAGTTCGGACGGGAACGGCAGTATCTCTTGGAAATTTTAGGGTATCTGCAGACGGGCCGCAGTTACCTGGAGAAAGAAACACTGTTGGCTGTGGCTGCGGAGTTGGATATCCCGGCTGCCGAGGTGTACGGAACCGCTACCTTTTACTCTCTGTACTCCACGGTGCCCCGGGGCAAACATGTTATCCGGATTTGTGAAAATGCTCCTTGTCACATAGATGGAGCGGCGGCGGTTTTGGAGGCTGTTAAGCAGCACTTAGGCATCGATGTGCATCAAACCACAGCGGATGGCTTGTTCACGTTGGAAACCACCAGCTGTCTGGGCATTTGCGGTGTGGCACCGGCGATGATGGTGGATGATGATGTCCATGGCAACCTCACACCGGAGTTAGCCGTGTCCATCCTGGGAAAACGCTGATCCAGCCAACGGCTCCCCGGAGCTCATTTTGGGATGAAGCCTCAGTTTAAATTGGGCATCGTCGTGTGGTCAGCGTTCAAGGCATTTACAAACAGTGCGGTATAAGGGGGAGATTGCTGTTGTCCATTCATCGGAGTCATATTCTGATTTGTTCTGGATCTAACTGCTCCCATCGGCAATCGCGGTCGGTACGAGCCCGTCTGCGGGAAGCCATTGGTGAGTCTGGTTTGGATCAGGAGTTCAAAGTTATCGAAACAGGCTGTTTTGGTCTCTGTCAGCAGGGGCCCATCATGGTTATTTATCCAGAGGGAGTGCACTATTGTCGGGTCCAGGTGGAAGATGTCGACGAAATCGTCCAAACTCACCTGGGAAAAGGCCGCGTTGTAACGCGCTTGCTCTTCAAAGGCAGCACCGAAGAAGCGGTAGAACTACCTCAGACCGCGTTTTATCAGAAGCAAAAACGTGTAGTGCTGCGCAATGTGGGGCTTATTGATCCCGAGAACATTGAAGAATCATTGGCCCGGGACGGGTACCAAGGGCTGGCCAAAGCCCTGGACACCATGGCGCCGGATGATGTCATTGCCGAGGTTACCGCTTCGGGCCTCCAAGGACGTGGCGGCGCTGGCTTTCCCGCTGGGCGCAAATGGGAGTTTACCCGCAAAGCACCGGGAGAGACGAAATATGTAGTCTGCAACGCCGATGAAGGCGAACCAGGAACAAGCAAGGATCGGTTGATTCTGGAAGGTGATCCCCACACCATCATTGAAGGCATGGCTTTGGCTGGCTACGCCGTGGGAGCATCCAAGGGATTTATCTATATCCGCGGTGAATACCAGCTTTCTCTGCAGCGATTCCGCCGGGCCGTGGCCCAGGCCATTGAGTATGGTCTCTTAGGGAAGGATATTTTGGGGAGCGGTTTCCACTTCGATATCGAAATTCGTTCCGGGGCAGGTGCTTATGTCTGCGGCGAGGAGACGTCACTGCTTAATTCTTTGGAAGGCCGAAGGGGTGAGCCCCGTTTCAAGCCGCCTTTCCCGGCTAATGCTGGCCTCTGGGGAAAGCCGACACTCATCAACAATGTGGAAACACTGGCCAATGTTGCGCCGATTATGCTGCACGGAGCCCAGTGGTACCAACAGTTGGGTACTCCAGACTGTCCGGGAACAAAGGTCTTTACCTTGTCGGGCAACATTTCCAACCGCGGCTTGATCGAGGTTCCCATGGGCATTACCCTGCGGGAGATCATTGAAGATATCGGTGGCGGCGTTCCCAACGGACGTTCATTCAAGATGGCGCAGACCGGTGGGACATCGGGCGGCTGTCTCGGACCACAGCACTTGGATCTTCCAGTGGATATTCCCCATCTGGCCGCAGTAGGAAGTTCCTTGGGATCCGGCGCGCTTTTGATTGTCGATGACAGGCACTGCATGGTGGATTTGGCCCGGGTGTTCTTGAAGTTCTTCGCCCATGAGTCCTGTGGACAGTGCACACCGTGCCGAGAAGGGACAACCCTGCTTAAGAAGCTTCTGGACAAGGTGGCCAGCGGCCAGGGGTCCCTGCAGGATCTTGAGCTGGCGAGGCGCATCTGTCTCACTATGCAGAAAACGTCCCTCTGTGGCCTTGGCCAAACGGTGCCGACGCCGGTCATGACCATGCTGGACTTTTTTGGCAGCGAATTTGCAGCGCATGTTGATGGAGGCGGCTGCCCAGTGGGTACCTGCCGCACCGTTGTGGAAGAGGTGATATAGTTGAATGTAACAGTTTTCGTCAACGATCTCGAAGTGAAGGTTCCGACCGGGGCCACCGTGCTGCAGGCGGCCGAGGAGGCCGGGGTGCATATTCCAACCCTCTGCCACCATCCTGACCAAGCGGTGAAGGCTGCCTGTCGCGTCTGCATGGTTGATGTGGAAGGCTCCCGAGTGTTCCAGGCGGCCTGCGCCTATCCCGTGTGGGAGGGTATGAAGATACGGACCAATACACCGGCTGTCATCGAAGCCCGCCGAACGGTGGTGGAAATGATTTTGTCCCACCATCCGCAAGACTGTCTGCAGTGTGAGCGGAATCTCCAATGTGAGCTGCAGGAAGTGGCTCACACGCTGGGAGTTTCCGAACAACCGTTCCCGACAGAGCGGCGACAGCTTCCGGTGGACAGCAGCAGCAATGCTGTTGTCCGGGACCCTGACAAGTGCATTAACTGCAAGCGCTGCGTCGAAGCCTGCAGTGATGTTCAGGCTGTGGGTATTCTTTCCACAACGCATCGCGGCTACGATACCGTCGTGTCGACAGCTTTTAATGATCCCTTGGCTGAGATCGCCTGCGTTCTGTGCGGTCAATGCATTCAAGCGTGTCCCACCGGTGCCCTCCGTGAAAAGGACGAAACGGGTACCGTGTGGCGTGCGTTGGCGGATCCGAAAAAGCATGTGGTAGTTCAGACTGCTCCTGCCGTCCGGGTCGCTTTGGGTGAAGACCTTGGCCTGCCCGTGGGCACCCGGGTCACCCAGCGCTTGACCACGGCCCTCCGGCAGTTGGGGTTTGATGGTGTCTTTGACACCGACTTCACGGCAGATTTGACCATTCTCGAGGAGGGCAGTGAACTGCTGCAGCGCATCCAAAATGGCGGCAAACTGCCCATGATAACGTCCTGTAGTCCTGGTTGGATCAAGTATATCGAGCACTACTATCCCGATTACCTTGAGCACTTGTCCACGTGTAAGTCGCCGCAGCAGATGTTCGGCGCTTTGGCCAAGACCTACTATGCCGAAAAGCAAGGGCTCGATCCCCAAGATGTCTATGTGGTATCAGTTATGCCCTGTACGGCGAAGAAGTTCGAGGCTCAGCGGCCGGAGATGGGTCGAGAGGGCATACCGGACGTGGATGCCGTATTGACTACCCGGGAGTTGGCCCGCATGGTTAAACAGGCTGGCTTGGACTTTGCCAATCTCCCCGAACAGGAATTTGATGCACCCCTGGGAATTTCCACGGGAGCCGCTGTGATCTTCGGAGCAACCGGTGGAGTTATGGAGGCTGCCCTGCGGACCGTCTATGAGCTGGTTACGGAGGAAGAACTGAGTGCCCTAGACTTTCACGCAGTCCGCGGCTTAGAAGGTGTAAGGGAAGCAGCAGTTTCCCTGCCACTGCCCGCAGCCGCAGCACAGAATGGCGGCCCAACGGAGATTGAGGTAAAGGTGGCCGTGGCCAACAGCCTGGGCGCTGCCAAAGAAATCATGGAGCGCGTCAAGGCCGGAGAGGCGGACTATCATTTTGTGGAAGTTATGTCCTGCCCTGGTGGCTGTATTGGCGGCGGCGGGCAGCCACGGCCATCCACAGCAGAAAAGCGCCGGCTGCGAGCTGCGGCTATCTATGATGAAGACGCTGCCATGCAGGTCCGGAAGTCCCACGAGAACCCCGCTGTAAAGGCTCTCTATGAGGAGTACTTGGGCGAACCCCTGGGACATCGCAGCCATGAACTTCTGCACACGCAGTACACCAAGCGCAGTCGCTACACCGCCACGCCCCAGCGCTGAGAACACAAAAGCCTTTGTTGGAACTCCAAGCCGGAGGTGCCCAACAAAGGCTTTTTTCATTGAATTCTTACCCTGGACCAGTAGCGTCACTGGTTGCAGGCCACTGAGCCTCCGCTCGCACGATGAATACGCAGCAGGTCCGCTCCGTCGGCCTGAGCGACGGTGCCGTTGGAGAGGGAACGCGGCCCGCTCCCAGGGGACTGCTCGAGGATTCCAGGGTACCATGCTTCCGTGGTTCAAATCACGGAATCAACCCGACGGCGCACAACCGTGATGGGACGCTCCACCTGCTTACAGCCGGCCAAGGGTCGCTGGATGTTCCAATCCTGGTACCAGCCCACGAACTCCAGTTCCGGCGTTAGCCGCAGCGCCAAGAGAAACTCTTGCGGATAAATGGCCCGCCGTAGACTGTGATTGTCGACGGTGTGATGCTGTTGCCCATCGAAGACATCGAGAGTAATGCATTCATCGAACAACTGCTCCGCAGGTTCCCGCACTGCAGTGCGGTAGTGAACATTCACATGGATGTTTCCCCGCCGTTCCTGCCAATATTGATCTTTGTTGCCCAAAGGCTCAAAGTCAATGCACCAATCTAGAAAGTAGATGCCGCCTGGATGAAGGGCTCGGGCCACGCTCTGCAGATGCGACAAAAGCTCTGCCGTAGATTGCACATAAAGGGAGCCCAACATTACCAAAATGGCGTCCACAGGTTCGCGCAGGGAGAACTCCGTCAAGTCGCCCAGAAAAAGCTGGGGCTGCCAGCCGGCTCTGGCGGCTCTAGTGGCGGCAAAGTCCAGCATGCCTTGGTTGAGATCGAGACCGCGATAATCATAGCCATTTTCCAGCAACCGCAGCATGTGTGGGGCACTGCCGCAGCCCAACTCTAGGATGGTATTGATAGGTTGGCCGGCAAAGGCTGCAAAGCAGCGTTCAAGTTCGCGTACTTCCGCGGCGAAATCGCGATAGCCAAAGGCAATGTCGTAATAGAGGGGATGGTTGTAGATTTCATCCATGACAGAACGCTCCTTTGTCTTCTTTCTTCGACGTTTCGTGAGGTCAAGTGAACCTTGAGGATTAGTGCGAATAGTTATTGTTTAGGATTTCTCGCTGGAATATAGCACCAAAACACAGAAGATGTGTTAAAATAAGATAAATGTGCCGAAGTCAGCGGCAAAGGAGCTCTGTCTCCAATGGCTTGGCCTTGACGTTGGTTATACCAAAAAGGGAGATGTTACAATGGCCGTACTCAGGCAGCGAGCAATGGTCCTCGGTGTGGTAATGCTTATGGCAATGATACTGGCAAATGCGGGAGTAGCAGCAGAGGCTTCTCCAAAATATCTGATTCTGCATCTGGACGCCATCTCAACGGATATGTATGTCGATGAAATTGCTGCCGGCAACCTTCCTAACCTGGAACGCTTTTTCGCCGACGGGCACACAGTTTTGGGGGGCTTAAGCCTTTTTCCCGGTGGCACCGAGATCATCTACCCGCGGCTGAAACCGGGACTCAGCAACGCTGAGCACCCCAAAGCGGGCTGGCAGTACCTGAGCCAGGAAGAAGATCGTTGGGTCTGGGCTTTGGAGGGCGTCCTGAATATGTTCTTTGGGTTTCCCAGACGGGAGCGTATGTTCACACTGTATGCCCATCCTCCGGCCTTGGACTTTCTGGCGGGCATGGCCATGCAGAATGTACCCAGCCTGCTGCAGCAGTACGACGTGCTGGAAGTGCTCTGGTTCGCTACGGACCATGCCGGCCACGTGTCCGGCCGGGAGGCGCAGTTAGCCAGTCTGTACCGTTTTGACAGGCACTTTGGCCATCTCCTGGAACATGCGGACTTATCCGACGTCAATGTTATCTTATACAGTGATCATGGAATGTCCTTCGGTGAGAGCTATGACAGTGAAGATAATGCGTATGTAGTACCCATCAAAGATATCGGACCTTCTTTGTTAGGTGATGAGCTGCGCAAGATCTATTATCCCAACGTTTATCTCTACGAACCGGAAGCGGCTGCTGCCACGGCAGAGACCATTGTCGAGCATGCCGAAGTGGACTGGGCCTTCTATTGGTTGGATGACCAACAGCTCTTTGGCATCAGCGAGTATGGAACGGCAGTCATCAAACAACAGGGAACGGGCCTTTCGTACCAAGTGCTGGCAGGACCGGATCCCTTCGGTTACGATGCGTTGGGCTACGTCGGCGAATACTTGGACCACAACCAATGGTTGGAGCTCACTGTGCATTCCCGGTACCCAGGGGCTATCCCCAACATCTTTGGCGCGGCCCAGAACGACAACGCCGGTGACGTGCTGCTGGTAATCAATCCACCCCGAATCGCTCAGAGCCTGGTCACAAACATCTATAACCACAAAGGAGTTCATCGTACGGATCTCTTGGTTCCACTGCTGTTTCGCGGACCTGACGTGGGCCATATGGCAGATGTGGAAACGATGTGGCTCCACGAGTTATATACCGAGTATGTGCCGGGGATTCCCTTCGATCATGTTCCCGAACGGGAACGCCACCAAATGGAAGTGCGAGTTCCCTATGATGGACGCCGACTCGTTGGCGATGCCTTGGCGCAGATTCGGCTATCGCCGTTGTACCGCTTGCGTCTGGGGGCCCGCTGGGATGCTGGTGACGCCTCCACATTTCTCGAATACGACGTGTTTAGTACCTACATTACCCGTTTCTGGCTGGGTATGGGTTTAGAGCGCATCGCCGAACGCAATGCCTGGCAGCCCACGCTGCATGCAGAATTGGAGTGGCAGTACGGGCAGTGGGGTGCTGGCCTGCATTTGCAGCGCACCCGCGGCAGTTGGGAACTGCAGCCTAATCTGCGCTATTACACCATGGATTACCAATTGTCGGTGGAGTTGAGCGAAGGCCGTGTAGGTCTGCGCTGGCACTGGTAGCCCACGCGCTGATGGCTAAGCACACATTTTCTAAGAGCACAGCAGGAATTTCCTGCGAAAACGACGAAATTCCTAGCAGAGGCTGGGGATGTAGCTCAGGGGGAGAGCGCCACATTCGCATTGTGGAAGTCGAGGGTTCAAATCCCTTCATCTCCACCAACCTGATGACCAACAAGGGCGGCGCCAGCTGCCCTTGTTTTTTAGCGGCGCTGCCAGCATGCCAAGCACTGCAGCAGCGCGTCCAAGTACAGAAATAGAAGGGATGTCGACCCTATGAACACTGTAGAGTCTTTGGAACTAGGTCGTTTCAATGTGGAAGCGTATCTGCAGCGTATCGGCTTCCAAGGCACCGCCAACACGGACTGGGAAACCCTCCGTGAACTGCAGTACCGACACCTGCACAGCGTTCCCTATGAAAACCTCGATATTCTTATGGGCGTACCTTTGGATCTCCGTATCTCCCATCTTTATGAGAAGATCGTCGCACAGGGTAGAGGCGGTTATTGTTTTGAATCCAACGGCCTGTTTCGCCAGCTGTTGGTGGCGTTGGGTTTTCCACTGACAAGCTACTTTGCCCGGTTTTGGCGGGATGAGGGCAATCCGCCGCCTAAGCCCCGGCATCATATCTTGGTGGTCACCCTTGGTAAGGAACGCTATCTAGTGGATGTGGGGGTAGGGGGGATTGTGCCCCGCTGGCCGCTGCTGCTGGCCGACGGCTTGGTGCAGGAACAGGACGACGAAACTTACCGTATGGTCCACATGGGTTCACCTTATGGATGGATGCTGGAAGAGTACGTCAGGGAAAGTTGGCGGCCGATTTTTTCCTTTGCCGAGCAGCCCCAGCTGCAACGGGATTTTCTGACTACGTCCTTCTGGTGTGAGCACGCCGCTGAGTCAATCTTTCGCGGCCAACCGATGGTCATGGTGCGCACAGAAGCAGGAAGGCATACCTATGATGGCCGCCAGTTCAAGATCTTTGACAGGGATACGGTGACCACGAAGGTGGCTCAGTCTGCCGACGAGCTGGTGCAGCTTCTGCACGATTTTTTCGGAATTGATCTCAGCCAAAACCCTAATGCTGCCGAGCTTTGGAGGTTTCAGCAGCCTCCCACTGAGCAGGAATAGCGCTGCCAACAAGCAAACGCCGCAAAGCCAGCGCCGCCACCTAACCAGGTAGCGGCGCTGGCTGCCGTTTTGGGGCGGCATCCCTATATCATTTGAGGTACTGATCGAACCACTGGGTCAATTCCTGCAATCGCCGCATGCGGTGTTTCGGTTTTCCGGAGCGGCTGAGTTCGTGGTTTTCACCGCGAAACATAACCAACCGGCTGTCGACCCCGTGATACTTCAAGGCTGTGAACATCTGCAGCCCTTCCGGAAGCCAACAACGATAATCTTCTTCCGCATGGATGAACAGCGTCGGAGTTTGCACGTTGTGCGCAGCCTTCAAGGGCGAGTGGAACCACAGCTTTTCGTGATCCGACCAAGGAGTGGCCCCGATTTGGTCGGCATTGAAGAAATACCCAATATCTGTGGTGCCGAACTTCGATAGCCAGTTGGAAATGCTGCGCTGGGAAGCGGCAGCTCGGAAACGATGGGTATGACCGATAATCCAGTTGGTCATAAAGCCCCCGTAGGAACCGCCCGTAACACCAAGCCGCTGCGGATCCAGGGACGGGTAATGTTCCAAAACAGCATCGGTAAAAGCCATGAGATCATCATAGTCTACGGTACCGTAGCGTCCTCGAATATCGGCAAACTGGTTGCCCTTGCCGTCGCTGCCCCGAGGATTGCAAAAGAACACAAAGTAGCCTTGATGCGCCCAAACCTGCATTTCGTGGACGTAGACATCGCTGTACACCGTTTTGGGACCGCCGTGGATATTGAGAATGCCCGGGTACTGCGAACCTTCCTGCCAGCCAGCGGGCTTTAGCACCCAGCCATCCACAAACACGCCAGGCTCTGTTTCGATGGTCAGCGGCTCCGGCTCAATGATCGTCCGTTCTGCAGCTAACCATGCGTTGTGTGCCGTCACAGCGGATTCGGCGCCGTCCACTAAGGCATATAGTTCCTGCAGTGCTAAGCCCCGCAGTCCGATGAAGAGTACCTGACCGTCATGGACAGAAAAGCTGTCTACGGAACCATTGGATGTTGTCAGTCGTTCCAGAGAACCGTCGGCCTGGACAGTCTGGAGAAACGAATGAAAACCGTCGGTGGTCAGATGGTACAACACACCACCGTCCACCTGGGCTGTTTGGCTACCACCGTAGCGGACATCGGCTCCCACGCGATTATCCATAGTGCGATCGAAGTCTGGACTGACCAATACCGGAGCATGGGGATCTTCGTCCATATTAATGCGATACCACTGCGGATTTTCGTTGAGGCCATACTCTGCCTTAGGACTGGCAGCGGCCATCACCGTGTTGTTTGTCAGGAAATGGGCTTGGGAGAACGACAAACCGGACTGGGGAGCCAACTGCGTCCACTGCCGATTCTGCAGATGCAGGTGAAAAAGATCCGCCTTCACTTCCATCCGGCCATGGATGTAGCGGCCGACCACCAGTGCTTCGGTGCGGTCTTCGTTGAGTTCCACACCTTCCACCGCAAAGGCCGGTTCAGTCAAGGCCTGAACGTCTCCAGTAGTCGAGTCCAGAAGATAGAGCCGGGAGCGGTGGCCGCTGGTAAAGCCGGCGCCGTTCTGCCAAAAGGGGATTTCTTCCAGTACTTCATAGTCCTTGTCGTCCCGACGCTTTGTTTCGGCAGCTTCCTTGTCCTGTGCCCGCAGTTCGTTAAGGGCTTCTTCCTGCGGGTCATAGTCTGCCAAGAGCAGATAGCGGTGTTCTGAAAGCACTTTCAGTGAACGGACATTGAGTGGTACTCGGAATGCTTCCTGCGCTTCGCCGCCATCCACAGAAATTTCGTAGAACACGGTGCGAGCTTCACCGTTCTTTTTGGCTTCCTTATCTTTGGGATCACGGGTCGAAGGAAAGAGAACCCTGCGCCCATCATCCAGCCAGCTGAAGCTGCGCTCATCGTCCATGGCTGTCAGCTGGCGTTGGGTATTGTTGGCAGGATCATAGAGCCAGAGGTTGCTTTTATAGTTGTTGTCTTCGAGGTCCGAGCGATGCACTACATAGCAGGCCAATGTGCCTTGCGGGTTGTGTTTGACATTGGCCAAAAACTTGAATTGGGTCAGGTCTTCCAAATGAATAGGTTTCAGGTTTCTCATCTCCTACGGGTTTGGAATTCGTACGCCGGGTTTTTCCATCTGGATCCGCAGCGGTGGGGCCGTGCTCCGCACCCGGCATAGGTCTGATCGTAATGGCAAGCGTCGTGAGCTGGCTCTGCAGCGCACGACGCCGATTGGCTGTGTTAAGGACTGGATCCCAGTGTGTTGGGCTTTTTTGGTGTCAATAGGTCAGAATGACAGCCACGAACTCCAAGGGTTCCGAGCCGGCATTGGCGATGGAATGAGTGGCCCCGCCACCAGTGACCACTGCGTCGCCGGGGTTTACCACCTGTCGGTTGCCATCATCCACCACGATCCCTTGTCCCGAGAGGATATAGTAGATCTCTTCCTCCTGGTCATGGGGATGGAGTCCAATGGATGCCCCCGGTTCCAAGCAAATCCGTCCCACCAAGCGGGCATGGCCTTTCAACTCATCTTGGTTGACAATATGTTGAATCTTTGTGGTGCCGTCGCCGCCCCGCATATTCTCACGAATGTCCCATTGCATATCAGCGGATGTTTTGATCATCTGCACTGCCTCCCTTTTGGTCATTTACCTTCAGTCCCATTGTACTTGGTACATCCTGCAGTTGCAACGAGGGATTTTCTGACGGATGGCGAATGTTTTGAACAAACACAGACTGTGCTAGTTGTTAGGGAGGGCATGAATGTGAGTGAAGGCTTGGATAACCGCGCCTATCGCCAGCAGAAGCTCAAAGAGTTCATCATGGAACTTCATGAAGGAGCTTCTCTGGAAGACGTGAAAGACCGCTTTGCAGCGGAATTTGGAGATGTCTCTACAGAGGAAATTGTCAGCATGGAACAAGGACTGGTGGCAGAGGGAATGCCTGTGGAAGAAATTCAACGGCTCTGCGATGTCCATGCCAGCCTTTTCCAAGGTTCCATTGCCGATATTCACGGCAGCAGTCAGCCTGGGGACGAACCAGGTCATCCCCTACAGGTCTTCAAACAAGAAAACCGAGCTTTGGAACAGCTGCTAGAAGCGAAGCTGCAGCCGGCGTTGGCGGCCTTCGCCGAAACGGGTGCCAGCCGCTATCTGCAGGCTCTAGAGATGCACTTGGCCGAACTCTATGACTTGGACAAACACTATGCCCGCAAGGAAAATCTGTTGTTCCCGTACCTTGAAAAGGCCGGTATAACCGCACCTCCCAAGGTGATGTGGGGTGTAGACGACGAAATCCGCGATTTGATCAAAAAGGCGCGCCGTACGGTGAAACACTACCGGGGCGACCGCGACGATGTGGTGGCAGCGGTGGAAGAGGCCGTGCGGCAGGTAAAGGAAATGATCTCCAAGGAAGAGAACATTCTCTTCCCGCTGGTACAGGACACCCTGACGGAAGATGAATGGTGGTCGGTGTATGAGTCAACCAGTGAGTTCGGCTATTGTCTAGTGGAACCGGATACGGAGTGGAAGCCACTGCGCGTACCCACAACCGCCGGGGACGAAACTACCGGACCCCTGGGGCGCATCCCGTTGGAGACCGGAGCGCTGCTGCCAACAGAACTCAACGCCATGCTCAAGGCGCTGCCCTTGGACATTACCTTCGTGGATAAGGATGGGATTGTCCGGTATTTTTCGCAGACAGAAGAGCGTATTTTTGCCCGGCCCAAGACCATTATTGGGCGCCGTGTGGAGAACTGCCATCCCCCGGCCAGCGTTCACATCGTTCAGAAGATCGTGGAAGAACTGCAAGCTGGCAAACGAGATTCGGCGGATTTTTGGATCACCATGGGCGAGCAATACGTGTATATCCGTTACTTTCCGGTGCGGGATGTGGACGGGGAATATTTGGGCACCATCGAGGTGACCCAGGATATCAAGCCCATTCAGGCTATCCAAGGCGAGCACCGGCTGCTGAAAGAGGACAAATAGTGCTCACAGTGTGAACGTTGAGCGCTCGACGTAACCCTCGAAAAATGCCATCCTAGCATTCTTTCTTCGGGTTAGGGGCTGCAAGCCTTACTTAGGCATAGCCTTGCTCAACCAGCCTCAGTCTGTGTGCAGACTA
>PWMW01000033.1 GCA_003559095.1 Clostridiales bacterium
CACCCAGCCGGTAGGAACAAAGCAAGCCAATGCCTTAGGATTGTTCGATATGAGCGGTAATGTGGCAGAATGGGTTTTCACTGCCCGCAGTGCCAATCTGCGGTATGTACGGGGTGGACATTTCAACGACAACAGCGACGGGCTCGCCGTTGGCCTTCTGCGGACAAGCAGTATGACCCGCAGTACCTCTGGTGACCGTGGTTTTCGGGTGACGCGCACGGATCTGTGACCAGCAGCCCGTTGCCTGCGCGCAGCGAAGCATCAACGCGTGCAGTGGCTGTGCCGACGGGGCACGCCCTTCTGCTCGCACTACGTCTTGGACAAGACGTTCTGGGCGCTGCTCGCGCATGCTTCGCAGAGGAATGTGTGTTCTTGGCTAGATCCAAACTGTCTTTTGTTGGCTAGCAGACAACTCATGGATCACCTATCTCGCCGGAGATGGACATTTGGCAGTCGTCAACGGGTTGCTGCTCTCTTAACTGGGCAGACACCTTCGTTACCTTTCCCGAAGGCGCAGCTATGCGGTGGACAGGGGCACCCGCCTGCCATTGCCACGTCCGCTCGGGCCTGAAAACTGCGCTGGGCCATGTCGTCGGGGGAACGCTTTTGGACAAGGCCTCGCAGGCTGCGTTGGTTTTGGATTCGAGGAACGGAGGCGCCGGAGGCGTTAGCGTTGCATGCGTCCGGCTGCGCCTTGCTGATCAAACGCCATTGGCCAGCATTGTTGGAACCGTGCTCTTCTGGAGGTGCGTTGGGGGAACTTTTTTGGCTGATGGTGAGTGGCGGTGGTTGGGACGGGCTACATAGAGAGAGGGGTTTTGGGTATGCGGCGAACAATGGGGTTGGTACTGATAACCGTACTGCTGTGTTCATTACCATTGGCAGCGGCGAATGCTGAGACGGTGCACTTTCTCGACATTCTTCACAACATCCGGGTGGATGTGGGTTACTACGATTCCGTGGACGATGCGTTCTGGGCCATGTTGGATGATGGGCGGGTCGATCTTGGTTTTCTGCGAAGGCAGCTTTCCAGTCAGGATATTATGGCCCACTGGCCGGCAGCGGAGGCGCTGCACGAGGAGCTGACCCACTTTATTCTCTTCAGCGCCGCGGTGGAGATCGCTGAGGTGAACAACCCCAGCCGCCTTGATCCTACCCTGAGGGATCGTCTGACTACGTTGGCATCCCATACGTACACCATCGCGTCTTCACCAGCCACGGGGATTGCCCAGGTCATCCTGGAAGTGTCCTTAGATCGCTTTGCCCGGGGTGTCTATGCCTCGGTGAATCAGCGATTTTGGACGCAGTACCAGCAATACCAGGCGCGGCACAGCCAGCAGGATGTGATCGGCGCCATGGAGCAGGAGGGCACCGCAGGACTGTTCTCCCTGCTGGATGCCTTTTGGGAGCAGGAGGAAGTCGAATATGCTCGCCAGCTGCGGGCCTTAGAGGACATGTATCCCAACGCCCGCGATGCCTATCGTTTTCAATACATCCATGAGTACCTGTTAGCCCCACCGGATCCGCTGTTGGCCCAATGGATGCGCCGGCGCCAGCAGGAGAGCAGTCAGGCTATCATTGAGTACTTTCACAGCTTTGTCACCCAATGGCAGAACACACCGGTGCGGATCACCGGCCGGGTGGTCGAGCAATATCTACCAGAGCATCCTGTAGAGGGCAGCATGCTCATTACCTGGGCAGATGGGCACAGCGAAACCGCGGCGGTGAATGATGGCAGCTACCAATGGCAGGGGCCGCTGTATCTTTTGTGGAACGGTGTGGCTGCGGACTGGGAACCCTTGGGGTTCCAGTTCCAGCGGACCACAGGCGCGCTGCAGGATCACTACATAGCGCCAGTGCAGACCACTCTGCCCGTCCTCCTGCGCGCAGCGGGAATCACTATGAGCGGCGGTCGCTTGGAAACATCCTTGCCGACGATGCAGGTAATGCACTTCTGCGATTTCTCGCTGGCAGAGGATGTGCGCTTCCAGCTCTACGGCCCCAGGGTATCCCGGAGTCAGGCAACAGACCAGCCAGGCCCGCGCCCCTATGGACGCTACCAGTTGGTGGTGGGCAGTGCCTCCAGTGACGTTGCACTGGACGAACCGGCCAAGGTTTTGGCCATTCCCGGTGCCACTGCCATACCCGACAAAATCACGTGGCAGGAACCAGATATGGAACAGATCCTGCAGCAGCCGGATCCCTTGGAGGCCTTCTTGGCCTATGAGCAGCAGATACGCAGTGCTATGTTGGCCAGGGTGGAGATCCTCATGGGTGAAATCCGCCGTCTGCGGGAAGAACGCGGTGATGCGGCTGGAACTGACGAACAGATCCAACGCTTGGAGGCCGAGCGGGAACTTCAACGCGAGGCCATGAACGAAGTTCAGGAAGGAGAGACAGCCTTTCGCGAGACGCTGCAGGCGTATCAAGAAGAACAGCGAGAGCGGCAGCAAGAGCGGAGCGCCAATGCGCAGCAGCTGCAGCGCGTGTACATAGAGATGGAACGAATTGTGAGACGACTGGGCACTCCGCTGCGGGACTTCAACAACATTGGCCGTCAGGCGCTCTTGTGGAGTGGAATGTACAGCCGTGCTTGGTGGGACGAAGCCCGCTTTGAGCAGCAGGAGGCGCAGGATCTACAGGCACTGGAGCGAGCCGCCGATCAGTTCGGTCAGCATTGGGCAGAACTGCAGGATCTGCGGCGGGAGGCGGAGGATCTGCGTTCCCAGGACTATGATGATGAGTGGCTGGAACATGACGCGTCGGCGCAGACACGGACTGCGGCCCGCAACATGACATCCTACGGCCAGACGATGACAACCATAGATGCGGAGGAAGAAGTCACACAGATGAAAGAAGACATCACGGCCAGCATTGCTCGGTACAGAGAGCTGCCTGTGGTGTTGGAAGAACTGCTGGCAGCCATGGCTGATCTGCTGGATGAAGCGCCGGCTGTCCCCGACGGTGAAGCCGCGGAGCAGACCGCAGTGAACTTGGAAGAGCTGCTGCTGGCAGCCGCTTCGACTGACGCCGAAGAGACGGATATGACGGCGCTGCAGGACGAGGCAGCGGCCGCTCGCCGAACCTCAGGGGCCTATCTGCCCCAACGCCATACAGGAGAGGAAGGCTGGCTGGCGCAGATGCAATGGGTCACCCAAGAGATCCAGTATTACCGCCCGCAATGGGGTATGCACGGACAGAAGATTTCGGATGCTCTCCGGGAAGGGTTCACGGCCATGTCCGAACGACAGCTGCCGGCTTTGGAACAGGCCTTAGACGATGTGGATCTGTACATGGGATACGCTGCCACGGGGGTAGAACGCCGCCAGTACCTGAGCCAACTGCTGACGACAGCAGACGGCCATCTTGCGGCACTGGATGACGCTGTAAGCTACAACGAGCGGATGCAGGCGGTACTGGCTGCATGGAAAGCTGTAACGCAGCTTCCCTCTCACTGGCGGCAGCAGCGCATCGAGCCGGTGCAGAACAGTTTCGAGCTTCTCCTTAGCGACGCAGGTTCGCTCCGGCGTTTTGTGGAAGCGACCAATCGCCTGCTGGTGGTATGGGATCGGGTTATCTTTGGACACGGTGATGATGCGCCGGTATTGGAGCTGGAGGACGCTGTGCGCCACACCTTAGGGCAGGAGCATTGGGAAGAGGCCAATCAGGGACTGCGGTTGTTCGGCACCGTGGTGGGTGCGGAGACTCCCCTGAATCTGGGGATGACGATTATCCAGGGTAACGGCTTTCAACGAGCCCTGCCCCGCACACAGCCAGCTTTGGACGGTAGGTTCGAACTTTTCGCTCCCGGTACCCAGAACCCGGACTTCGGTATGCAGGCGCTGTTGTTCCAACATCCGCTGTCGGATCCCTTTTACGACCTGCTCAGTCAGGTGCCGTTGATCCAATGGGAACAAAGATGATGCCAGGCAGCCATGCACTGAACCGGTAACAGCGGCGCCGCTCCGTCGCCCGAGGCCGGAGCCGATGCAGCGCTCCGTCGCCCGAGGCCGGAGCCGATGTAGCTTCGTTGGTCCTCGCCTGCTGCCGAACTCCGGTTAGATACCAAAGGGGCCTTATTCGCACAAAAGCCACCGCGACAGCTGAAACTGTTGGGGTGGTTTTTGTCGTTTGTGGGATGCCGCGTAAGTTTGGCCGTGCCTGATCATCGAGGCCGGGGATGCAGAGTTCTTTGGTCTTAATGTGTTGTTCCATGCAACGCAGTCATTACTTTTGGTCAATGTTTCCTTTGAGTTAATAGGAATTATAGCCAAAGCAATAGTTTGAAAACGAAATATATGGTACCAATTGAACCCAAATTTAAGGTCTCAACACATTTTTGGTTAAAGAATCTTTATTTACTCAAAAAAATATTAAAGTAAAAGCAGGAAAGCAAAAAAACGTCTAGAACCAATACAGCGAACGGACTTCATCACGGTGGCGTTCAACATGTTCATTTCTGCGTGAGTACTGCCTAGCTCACTGGCGCTCCGGCCTCACTGTGTAGGCAGAGCGTGTCAGAGCCATCGTTGTACCATGATCAACACAGTCTTTGCGGAATCAGCGAACGGGGGATTTACTATGTCAGAGCCGAACGTCCAAGAAAGTATCACTCCCTACCCAGGCATGGTGATTCGCAGCAGCGTGACATTGGCGCCGGGAACGTACCAGTTTCCCGACGGCAACGGACTGCAGATCCCTGCCTCCGGCATAACCATCAACGGCCAAGGGGCGCAGCTGGTAGGCCCGGGCAGCGTGGATGCCGGACCGGATAGCTATACAGGAACTGGCGTCTTCAGCGAGCACACCAACGACGTCACTATCGTTGGCCTCAATATATCTGGGTTTCAACGAGGGCTCCATCTGCGTCACTGCCGCGGTTGGACGGTGGAGAACAACGTTCTCTCCCGGAACTATCACGATCCCGCCTTCGGTTGGGGCGACGGTCCCGCATACGGGGCGCTGCTGCTGGAACACGTTGAGCAGAGCAGCGTCCGCCGCAATATCGGCCAGCAGTGCTGGAATGGCCTGGATCTACGCTACAGCCATCACAACGTCATCGAAGACAATGTCTTTTCGCACTGCTCCAATGTCTGTCTGCGCATGTGGAATGCCTGCCACAACCTAATTGCAGACAACGACTTCAGCTGGGGCATCCGCATTGACCCCGGCGAAGTGCATGCCAGGGATTCGTCGTCCATGCTGATGGAATCAGGCTCCGACGACAACGTACTGCGCAACAACGATTTCCGTTTTGGCGGTGATGGCATCTTTGTGCGGATGCTGAACGGTTGGGCCTCCAAAGGGAACCTTTTTGAAGGCAACGACTGTTCCCATGCCAACAACAACGCGGTGGAAAGTTGGTCGCCGGGCAATACATACCTCAATAATCGGGCTAACTTTTCTAGTTACGGCTTCTGGCTGGGTGGATCAGACAATACTGATCTGATCAACAACGAGGTTCGCTACAACGGCGGCTTCTTTCCAGGCACACCGGAAAACGCCCCGGAAGCCTTTGGCAACGCCGGTATAGCAGTGGTCAACGGTTCCGGCAGCCATATTGGCATGCTTGGCAATGATGTATCCTACAACCGCGGGCCCGGTGTGGCCATTCGCTATGGCAGCGAGGCCCCTTCCTACCATTGGGTCATCCAGAACAACACTATCCAAAACAATGCCGACGATCCGCGAGGCTACAAGGGCTGCGCTTTCTACCTCCATCACGCCCACTGGCTGTGGCTGAGCGGCAACATCATGGGCGGACACCAGCATGGAGACATTCTTGACGCCGGCGATACCCGCCACATAACGGTGCATGCAGGCCCTGACACCACGGGCTTCGTGGAAGCGGTGGCTGCGGCCAGTGCGTCCTGGGCAGTGGTGAACGAACCCATCACGTTCTCCGCCGCTGCCAGCCAGGGGCAGAACCACAAGGCGCTGCAGTATCGTTGGGAGACCGACGATGGAGCCTGCTCCACCCAACCGGCCTTTGTGCACCATTTTGCCGAACCCGGTCTGCATGCGGCGGCGCTCATGGTCATGGAAGGACAGGAAGCGGACTTGGATTTCCTCCACATGCATGTGCTGCCCCAAGGTCTGCCGCTGCAGGGTGAATGGACAGTGGATTCCGATGATCCCGACGCAGTCTGGACCAGGGACAACGAGCAGAGAGTGGCCGCTGAACCTGCGTTCAGCATGCGCAGTACCCAAGGGCAGGTACACCGCGTGCGGCTGCATCTGACGGAACCCATCCTGCAGCAGGGACACCTCAGCTTCTGGCTGCGCTTTCAGCAGGAGCCCTATGTGTCCAAAGAGCACTGCGGTCCCATTGTCCGCTGTGGTTCGGCCGACGGCACTGTGCGCAGTTGGCGGCCGCAGTTTCCCGGGCTGCTGGAACGACAGTTGATCCAGCGGGCCGCAGAACGGGATGGCTGGGCCTATGTCCAGTTGGCCTTGCACACAGATACCACGCAGTGGATCACAGAAACGCACAGTGCCCACGGACCCATCCAGTGGCTGGAGTTTGAACTGGGTCCAAATCAGCGAGGATATTGTCAGGCATGGCTGGACGGGGTTCAATGGCTGCAGGGAGAGTGAAGCAGGCACGGCTTGGACCGCCTCTAGGAACGGCGCCGGTGGCACAGCCGCGGCCATCCAGCCATGACCAGACAAACGGCTGTGCCCACGGGATCTCCGGGACTGCGGGTGAAACCGCCGTCACTGCAGATACTTACGGGGCGCGGTTGTCTTGGCTCTGTCGAGGTTTAGGATCTCGTAGGCTGGTTGGACTGGACCCACTGTTATCGGCATTGTATCCAGGACCCGGTGGACTTAGGGGCCATAAGGAGGGAACATGATGTCTGAACGCAGGTTGCTCGCTCTTTCCTTGGACCCCCTGCCTTTGGGTGCCATCAAGCCCTTGGGGTGGCTGCGGCGCCAACTGGAGATTCAAGGGGCCGGGCTGGGTGGTCATGTGGATGAAGTCTGGCCCGATCTGGGACCAGAGAATCAATGGTTGGGCGGCCGTCGTGAAGGCTGGGAGCGGGGACCCTATTTTGTCGATGGTCTAGTGCCCTTAGCGGCCCATCTGGATGACGAACAGCTGCGCCGCAAAGCTCAGACCTGGATAGATGCTTTTCTGGAAAGTCAGCGCAGCGATGGTTGGATTGGACCGGTTCAAGGTGAAGACGCCCGCAACTCGGCCCACGACCCGTGGCCCATCTATGTGGTGTTCAAAGCGCTGCAGCAATGGTACCAGTGGACCGCTGATGAACGAGTCCTAACAGCGATGCTGCGGTTTGTGGATTTTCTGTATCGGCACTTGGCGGCCGCGCCCCTGACATCATGGGCCAAGTTTCGCTGGGCCGACATGGTGGTGGTTCTGCATTGGCTGTCCGAAACCACCGGCGAAGAACTGCCTTTGGCCCTCAGTGAGCTGCTGCATGAACAGGGCTACGATTGGGCCCAGCATTTTCGGGCATTTCCTTACAAGAAGAAGCAGCCGGTCGTTTTGGAGACCCATGTGGTCAATCAGGCCATGGGCATCAAGACCCGGGGCATCTGGTATCGGCAGAGTGCGGATCCCCATGATCTGGAAGGCAGCGAAGAGGGCATCGACGTGCTGGATGTCTTTCATGGGCAGGCCCATGGCATGTTCAGCGGCGATGAGCACCTGTCGGGCCGTAGTCCGACGCAGGGTACAGAGTTGTGTGCCGTGGTGGAGATGATGTACTCCCTGGAGCAGCTCTTGGCCGTGACGGGCCGGGCCGGTCTGGCCGATCGTCTGGAACGCATCGCCTTCAATGCGCTGCCGGCCACCTTCAGCCCGGATATGTGGTCACACCAATATGATCAGCAGGTGAACCAAGTGGTCTGTGATGTGGCTGAACGGCCGTGGAGCAACGATCCGGATGCCAATATCTTCGGTCTCGAACCGAACTTCGGCTGCTGTACGGCCAACATGCACCAAGGTTGGCCGAAGCTGGTCAGCCATCTCTGGTACCAGCGGGGGGACGAAGCGCTGGTCGCCGCCGTTCTTGGGCCATCAGAGGTCACTACAACGCTGGCAGGAAGGCAGATCAAGGTGACCTGTACCACAGATTATCCATTTCGCGACGTCCTTACCTATGCCATGGACGTTACGGAACCTTGTCAGTTCACCTTGGAACTGCGCATTCCGCAGTGGGCCGCCGAAGCTCGTCTGGAGTTGAGCGACGGCACGGTCATCGCCGGGGAGCCGGGAACGTTCTTAACCGTCCAGCGTCTTTGGAGGCCGGGCGAGCACTGCACACTGCGCCTGCCGATGACGATTTGCACAGAGCGGCGACTGGGGGGAGCACTGGCAGTGCATCGGGGACCGCTGCTCTTTGCTTTAAAAATTCGCGAACAGTGGCAGTATCTGCGGGGCGTCAAACCCGCAGCTGACTGGCAGGTATTCCCACTTTCTCCTTGGAACTACGGCCTGCTGGTGGACAGCGAAGGTCAGTTGGCCGAGCCCGTCATTACGGAGCGGCCTCTGGGGGACTGTGTCTTCTCACCGCAGGGAGCTCCTGTGGTGATGCAGACGGCGGCAGCCCTGTTACCGCAGTGGCAGTTGCAGGAAAACTCGGCCGGGCAACTGCCGCAGAGCCCGCTACCCGTAGAAGGTCCGCTGGTCCGTGTGGAGCTCATTCCCTACGGCTGCACCAATCTGCGGATCGCCGAGTTCCCTATGCTGCTCGGGGAGTCCAGTCTTGTATCACCATAGTCATGGCCAAGGCTGTGAGGCAGACCAGTGGCGGCGGCCATCTGCAACTTTGCGAAACGAGGTGATCCAATGGCGAGAACAAAGCCAAAACCGCAGCCCGAAGACGTGTTGTTGGATGTGGACCAGCTGCAGACCTTCTTTACCACCGAGCACGGTGTTATTCGGGCCGTCGACGGCGTCAGCTTTCAGGTCCACCGCGGCGAAACCCTGGGGATTGTGGGTGAGAGCGGCTGCGGCAAAAGTATCACAGCGGCCTCCATTTTGAACATGGTTCCGCCGCCCCGGGGGCGCATCGCGGGGGGCACCATTCGCTACCATGGGCTGCAGCAACCGGTCACCATTACGGAGTTGGAACCTACCTGTGCGGAGATGCGAGCACTGCGCGGTGCCCAGATCAGTATGATCTTTCAAGAACCCATGACCTCCCTGACACCCGTCTATACGGTGGGACAGCAGATTATGGAATCGGTGCAGAACCATCTGAAGTTAGGGCCCAAAGAGGCCAAGGAACGGGCCATCGAAATGCTGGACAAAGTGGGCATTACGCCGGCCCGGCAGCGAGTGGACGCCTATCCGTACCAGTTGAGCGGCGGCCAACGGCAGCGGGCCATGATTGCCATGGCCTTATCCTGCAATCCGAAACTTCTGATTGCCGATGAACCGACAACGGCTTTGGATGTCACTATCCAAGCACAGATTATTGACCTGCTGCTGGATCTGCAGCGGGAGCTGAATATGTCGATTATCATTATTACCCATGATTTGGGCGTCATTGGTGAAACGGCGGATCGTGTTTTGGTGATGTACATGGGCAAAGCCGTGGAAGAGGCCCCCAGTGTCGACTTGTTCTACCATCCTCATCATCCGTATACCCGGGGCCTGTTGGATTCCATCCCGGTCATTGGGGCCAAACATGAACTGTACGCCATTGGCGGGTCGGTGCCCAGTCCCTATGAACTGCCCCAAGGCTGCTATTTTGCACCCCGTTGTCCCTTTGCCATGGACATCTGTCGGCAGCAGGAGCCGCCCATGTTCCCCGTGGGTGACGGCCACAAAGCAGCCTGTTGGCTGCAGCAGGAAGGAGGCCGCCGTCTTGAACCACTCCAAGCCCAGCAACAATGACACCATCCTCGACGTCCAGGGACTAACCAAACACTTTCCTGTCCGCAGGGGTATTCTGCGGCGAGTGGTCGGCCAGATCCGGGCCGTTGAAGATCTTTCCTTCACTGTTCGGCGGGGAGAAACCTTGGGTATTGTGGGCGAAAGCGGCTGCGGCAAGACAACGGCTGGACGCTGCATTATTGGTCTGCATCAGCCCACGGCCGGTGATATCTATTACCGAACCGATGGTGCGGCTCATAACTTGGCGAAACTGCCGGGCAAAGACCGCAAACCAATGACGCGGCACATGCAGATGATCTTTCAAGATCCGTTTTCGTCGTTGAATCCCCGCATGACCATTCGCGACGTGGTGGCCGAGCCGCTGACCACGCACCGCTTGGGCAGCAAGCGCCAGCGCAGCGAAAAGGTGGCCGAGTTCCTGCAGAAGGTAGGCCTGGAATCCTCCATGATGGATCGCTATCCCCATGAGTTCAGCGGCGGCCAGCGGCAGCGCATTGCCATTGCCCGCAGCCTCATTCTAGAACCAGACATGGTCATCTGCGACGAAAGCGTATCGGCCTTGGATGTGTCAGTGCAGGCGCAGGTGATCAATCTGCTGAGGCGGCTGCAGCGGGAAATGCACTTGACCTATTTGTTCATTGCCCATGACTTGGGCGTGGTGGAGCATATCAGTGACCGCGTCTTAGTGATGTATCTCGGCCGTGCCGTGGAGCTGGCCTCTGAGGAAGCCATTTATCGCGGTCCCAAGCATCCCTACACCTAGGCCCTCTTATCTTCCATTCCCATTGCCGATCCTCTGCGCGAACGAGAGCGCATTCGCCTAGCAGGCACTGTGCCCAGTCCTAGCGATCCCCCAGCGGGGTGTGCATTCCATACTCGCTGCCGCTACGCAGTGGAGCGGTGTCAAGAGGAGATTCCGCGGCTGGAAGCTGTGCAGGAAGGCTCGGATCATGCAGCGGCCTGCCACAGAATGCACGAACTGCAGCTGCAGGGATTTGCCTAGATGTGAACGTTAGGATACGCCAAGGAGGTGATGCCGCCAGCATTGACTGTAAGGTACGGAGTTTGGCACACAAGACAGGAGGGATTTACGTTGCTGAAGCGACAAAGTTGGATCGTGTTGATGGTTCTGGCGCTGGTGGTCGCGTTGAGCGGAGCCGGTTTGGCCGGCGAAGCACCGATGCTGAGGGAACGAGTGGAATCCGGTGAACTGCCGCCCTTGGACGAGCGTCTGCCCGTAGAACCGTATGTTGTGGAAACCGTTGAGCAGATCGGCGAGTACGGCGGTACGCTCTATATGGTAGCCCAGTCACTGGCCGGCTTTGGTACCGACATGCATGTGCTCGGGATCGAGCCGCCGCTGCGGCTGTCCTCGGACGGCGTCACCGTCCTGCCCAACATTCTGCGGGATTGGGAAACGGAAGATTTCCAGACTTGGACCCTGCATTTCCGCGAAGGTATGCGTTGGTCCGATGGACACCCCTTCACAGCCGAAGATATGATGTTCTGGTGGGAAGACGAGGTCAATAACCCGCTGATCACCGCCGCTATCTATATCCGCGAATTCCAGAACGCCCAGCTGGAAATGATCGACCCCTACACGGTGGTCATGACGCTGGATCGTCCTTTCCCCATGTTCGAGTACACCCTGGTCACCCAGTGGGGTTACTTGGGACAGTGGTGGCGGCCGAAGCATCACCTCAGCCAGTTCAACCCGAACTATGTTCCTGAGGAAGAGCTCCTTGCTCTTGCTGAGGAAGAGGGCTATGAAACCATCCAGCAGCTGTGGCGTGCCAAAGCTGGCTGGTCTGCTAAGCCCTTTGACGCCGGTTTGCCGGTGATCAACGCCCACAAGCTGGTTGAAAAACGTCTGGACACTTGGGTCTGGGAACGCAACCCCTACTACTGGAAGGTGGACACGGCCGGCAACCAGCTGCCCTATATCGATGGTGCCATCGTGCAGCACATCGCTGACGCTGAAACCATTACGGCACAGGTGGTATCCGGGCAGGTGGACATTGAAGTCTGGCACACAAGCTTGGATAACTTCTCCCTGTATCGGGCCAATGAGGAGTCTGGCAACTATCGGACGCTCATGTGGTCTTCGGACAAAGGTGCCGAAGTGATGCTGATGCCCGTTCACACGTACCAGGATGAAGAACTGGCCGAGGTATTCCAGGATGTTCGTTTCCGGAAAGCTTTGTCACTGGCCATTGACCGCGATGAGATCAACGAAATGCTGTATTTCGGTTTGGCCACACCGCGGCAGTTCACGCTCCATCCATCCAGTGAGTTCTACAACCCGGAATGGGCCGAAGTTTACGTGGATTACGATCCCGAAGCGGCCAACGATCTGCTGGATGACATGGGCCTCACCCAACGGGACAGTGCCGGTTACCGGCTGCTGCCCAGCGGACGGCGCTTGGCCTTCACGGCGGAATACTGGCCGTCGGAGCCTGAGACCAAAACGCCCATGATGGAGCTGATGGTAGACTATTGGGGTGAGTTGGGCATCGACTTGGCATTGACGCCGCAGGACCGCAGTCTCAACGCCCAGCGGGCCGGTGCCAACGAAATTGCTCTCAACCTCTGGCATGGCGGTCACGTCATTGACATTGAGTGGCAGATCAACATGCAGCCGCCGCTGCCCAGCAGTGGCATCAGCTGGGGCCCTGGCTACAATGCTTGGTATGAAGATACCGGCAGCGAGAATGCCGTGGAACCGCCGGCCTTGGTCAAAGAACTGTATGATCTCGCTGACGAACTGCGGGTAGAGACCGATCCCGGCCGCAGAATGGAATTGGGGCAGGCCATGTGGCAGATGCAGGCCGATAACCTGTTCTATATCGGAACGGTAGGTATGGCTCCCTATCCCATCATTGTCAGCAATGACCTGCGCAATGTGCCGGAAGAGGCGCTGTGGAGTGCCCTCTGGCTGCACCGCTACCATCCGGAGCAGTTCTTCCTGACCCGGTAACGGATGCTTGGTATGAACCTTCCTCGACCTTGCGGTCGAGGAAGGTATTCTCCCATCTAGGAGGTGGAGTGTTTGGTCAGTTATGTGATTCGCCGCATCCTGCTGATGATCCCCACACTGCTGGTAATTTCCTTCCTAACGTTCGTCATCATTGAACTGCCCCCTGGCGATTATGTGACCAGCTATGCGCAGAGTTTAGAGTCCAGCGGCCAGCAGCTGAATCGCGAACAGCTGGAACTGCTGCGCCGCCGTTATGGTCTGGATAAGCCATTCCATCAACGCTATATCCATTGGATGCGCAATCTGTCCCGCGGCGATCTGGGCCAGTCATTTTCCTACGGCGAACCCGTCACCCGTCTCATTGCCGAACGGCTGCCCATGACCATCGTGATCAGTATTTCCACCATTCTGTTCACCTGGATGCTGGCTATTCCCATTGCCATCTTCAGCGCCGTACGCAAGTATACGCCCGGAGATTACTTCTTTACGTTTGTCGGATTTATCGGGTTATCCATACCCAACTTCTTCCTCGCCATCATTCTGATGTACATCGGCTTTGCGTTCTTCGGAGTCAGCATGGGCGGTCTGTTTTCCCGCGAGTATCTGCTGGCACCTTGGAGCATGGGCAAGTTCATCGATCTTCTGAAGCACATCTGGGTGCCCATCGTGGTGATCGGGACGGCTGGAACGGCGGGGATGATCCGCGTTCTGCGGGCCACACTCTTGGATGAGCTGGGCAAGGACTACGTGCGCACAGCCCGCTCCAAGGGTATTACGGAACTGCGCATCCTGCTCAAGCATCCGCTGCGGGTGGCCATCAATCCGCTGATCAGCACCATCGGCTGGCTGCTGCCCACAGTGATTTCGGGAGAGGTCATTACGTCACAGGTGCTTTCGCTGCCCACCACGGGGCCCCTGTTATTGGGTGCACTGATGAACCAAGACATGTACTTGGCCGGCAGCTTCGTTATGGTGCTGAGCGCCCTCACTGTCGTTGGGACATTAATCAGCGACTTGGCTCTGGCCATTGTGGACCCACGAATTCGCTATTCATAGGCAAAGGGGAATCAATATGGACAACAAAACATCACCCTCAACCTCTACGAGTGCGGATCTGGCACCGGCCAAAAAACGGCAGGTGTTAAGCCAGTGGCAGCTGATGAAACTGCGATTCCTGCAGCACAGGATTGCTGTGGTTGCCCTGATTGTGCTGGCCCTATTCTATCTGGCCGCCATCTTTGCGCCCCTGGTGGCGCCTTACGGGCCGCACATTCGACACCGCAGTTACCAAAATGCGCCGCCCCAGATTATCCGCTTCTGGGACGAAGATGGCTTCAGCCTGCGCCCATTTTTCTTCGATCAGGAACAGACCCTAGACATGTCGACGCTGACCAGGATGTATACGCTGGATACCAGTGAGCGCAAGTATCTGCGGTTCTTTGTCAATGGTCATCCCTACAAACTGCTGGGCTTCATTCCCGCGGATATTCATCTCTTCGGCAGTGAAGATGGAACGCCCATTTTTCTGTTCGGTACCGACAACCTGGGGCGCGACTTGTTCTCTAGGGTCATGTACGGCAGCCAGATCTCGCTGTCCATTGGCCTTGTTGGGGTTTTTCTCAGTCTGGTCCTGGGCCTGATCTTGGGCGGTATTTCTGGGCTGCTGGGGGGTCATGTGGACAATGTCATCCAAAGAGCCATTGAGATCCTGATGTCCATTCCTTCCATCCCGCTCTGGATGGCGCTATCGGCGGCGCTGCCGCCCCATTGGCCGCAGATTCGCGTTTACTTTGGCATTACTGTGATTCTGAGCATCTTGGGCTGGACCGGCGTGGCCCGGGTGGTGCGGGGGAAGTTCCTCTCCCTGCGGGAAGAGGAGTTCGTGCTTTCAGCCAGAACCTTTGGCGCCAGCAACTTTGAGATCATCTACCGCCACTTGATCCCGTCGTTCATGAGCTATGTCATTGTCAACGTTACCCTATCGGTTCCGGGCATGATCATGGGAGAAACAGCCCTCAGCTTCCTGGGCTTGGGCATGCGGGCTCCGGCTGTCAGCTGGGGAACTCTGCTGCAGGATGCCCAAAACATCCGCACTGTGGCTCTGCAGCCCTGGCTGATGATCCCAGGTCTGTTCGTGGTGTTCGTGGTCCTGGCCTTCAACTTCGTGGGGGACGGTCTGCGGGACGCCGCCGATCCGTATTCATAGGCGAGCCGGCATCGTCCGTGTGGCGTTCAGTAGCGAGTAGGCAGTACGCGTCTTCCCGCCGGAATGCTGTGGCGGCAGGGAACCTGGGCCAGGTCAGAAGGGCGCAGGATCAGGGCAGCAGAAGGGAAGGTTGGTGGCGATGAACAGCCAGCGGCAGAGTTTGAACGGAACATGGGAGTTCCGACTGGAACCTTCAGCGGGGAGTGAGCTTCATCCCAAGGATCTACCCTTCACGGAGTTTCAGCCCATTACCGTGCCGGGAACGTGGGAAGCCCGGGGCGTGACGAAGACGTACACGGGACCGGTGCGCTATCGGAAGCGGTTTCACGTGGACGCCCTGCAGGCCGGCCGCCGCTATTGGCTGCAGTTTGCTGGAGCCAGCTATGCAGCGGAGGTGTTGGTGAACGGGCGCAGTGTCGGCACACATATTGGGATCTGGGATCGGTTTTCTTTGGACGTTACCCAGGCGCTCTCCGTGGGGGAGAATATCGTGGAGGTGTTGTTGGAAAAACCCGGCGGGCGTTATCCGCTGAACCAGTCCTTGGCAGGCTTTCTTCCTTACGTCCAGGGAGTTATGTTCGGCGGCCTCTGGCAGGACGTAACTTTGGTCACCACCGGGCCCAGCGCATTGGCGTGGGTGCACTGGCAGCCGGACATCCAGCGGCAGGAACTGACATGTTCGTATCAGCTGCAGGAACCACTGCCCACAGCAGCCGTGGTGGAGGTTCAGATTCGGAACGCCAGTGGGATGGTGGTCCAAGAAGAATCGCAGCTGGTCAGCGGGGGAGAACAGCAGGGATTTGTCACTGTTACCGTTCCGAATCTTCGTCTCTGGAGCTGCCGTGATCCCTATCTCTATGCCTGCACAGCCACGGTGTCCGTCGACGACAGCATCAGTGACCGGCAGTGCCAGCATGTGGGGATGCGCAGTGTCACCGTGGACGGGAGTCAAATCCACCTCAATGGTGACTACGTATATCCCCGGGGTGTTCTGCAGTGGGGCTGGTATCCTGACCATTTTGCACCTCTGCCCCAGCCAGAGGTATTTCGCAGGGAACTGACGGACATGAAGGCTCTGGGCTACAACATGATCAAGCACTGTCTTTATGTGCCGCCGCGGGAATATTTCGAGATCGCCGATGAATTGGGTATGCTGACCTGGTTGGAACTGCCCATGTGGTGGCCGGACGTCACGGAACACTTTGCCCAGTCTGCCGTCAGGCAGTACCAGCGCATTGTGGAGCAGGTGCGCAGCCATCCCTCGGTCATTATGTACACCTTAGGCTGTGAATTGGATGAACGCGTCCCGGCAGCACTGCTCAAGCAGCTCTATGATCTGGTGCGGACGCTGAGCGGCAGTGTTTTGGTCAAAGACAACAGTGGATCGGCGGAATGTTACGGTGGGGTCAGCCAGGAGTACGCGGACTTTTATGATCATCATTTTTACGCTGAACCCCATCTTTATCCGGCCATCCTTGATGCCTTTACGGCCCGGGCCCGGGGTGCGAAGCCTTGGCTCTTCGGCGAGTTTTGTGATTGTGATACATTTCGTGACCTCACCGGCTTAGTTGCAGCCAATGGCGGCGAACCGCCGTGGTGGATGGTCAAGGACCCGGACATGAATCCCCAGGGGGTTCGCTGGGAGTATGCCATTGTGGAGCACCGGCAGCGACTGCGGGATAACGGCCTGCAGCCCTATTACGAAGCACTCTTAACCGGTTCTCCGCACCAGGCTGCGGTTTTCCGCAAGTGGGTTTTGGAGACGGTCCGCTCGTACGAAGAAACATCAGGTTATGTCATCCTCAATATCGCCGATGGCCCCCTGAACACGCCCGGTATGTATGATGATCGGCAGCAGCTGAAATTCCAGCCAGAGGACATTCAGCCTTGGAATGACGATTCTGTTCTCAGCCTCGGCTGGGATCGCCGGCGCATCTGGCTGTTTGG
>PWMW01000321.1 GCA_003559095.1 Clostridiales bacterium
CGGCCGAATCCCACCGCTTTTGTGGTTGACTGCAGTTCCCGCAGAGCAGCCCCGCCTGCCCCGCTGATGGCACCGGCTAATGCGCTGCGCGCCGCTCCGGAGACTGTCCAGCGTGACGGCGGTGTCGTCACCAGATACGTAGTGGTGCCGAAAATAGCTCCAGCTGTGGCACCCACGGCTATGTGCTTAAATTCTCCATCCACCATTTCCATTTCGTCCCGTTGCATCGGAACCGCGTCCTCGCCAAAGGGCGACGCAGCCAGAGAAACAGGAGCAACCAACAGTACGATCAACATAGCAACAGAGATCATTTTCATTCAATTCATCCTCCTGTGGCTGGGGCCCCGAACATTTGCGCAGTCTTAGTATATTATATTTCGAATTATCTGTCAATAAGTTTCCTAACAAAATGTTGCTTAGCCTTTCTAGGTCCGCGGCTGCGCGGCGGCACCGCTTTGGGGACGCGAACGGAACAGCGTCCCTAGGGGACCTGCGAAATCGCGGCTTTGCGCTGTAAAGGCAGAAAGGGAACGCGGCATTTATCCCATCTGTTCTTCGGCTGGCTGGGCCAACTCAGCGATATGCCGTTTCAGGCGTGACACCATAATGGACAGCGCCACCTGGTTGTGGCCGCCTTCTGGAACAATGATGTCGGCATATTTTTTGCTTGGTTCCACAAACCCTTCATGCATGGGCTTAACTGTGGCCAAATACTGGTCATATACCGATTGGACGGTTCGGCCCCGCTCTTCAATATCCCGCCGCACACGCCGCAGAACACGGACGTCGGCATCGGTGTCGACATAGACCTTAATGTCGAACTGCTTGCGCAGCTTAGCGTCGGCTAGGATTAGAATCCCCTCCACCAAGACCACAGGCGTGGGCTGAACAACCTTCACCGCGTCGGCGCGGGCATAGCGCTCAAAGTCATAGGTGGGCACGTTCACCGTCTGTCCTTGATGAAGCTGCTGCAGGTGTTGAACCAGCAGCTGGTTCTCAAAGGCCGATGGATGATCGTAGTTGATCAGCTTGCGCTCGGCAAAGTTCAGGTCGGGTCGATCAAAGTAGTAACTGTCCTGGGAGATAATCACGCAGTCCCGAGTCAGCTGCTTCTTCAGTGCATCGGCAAAGGTTGTCTTGCCTGATCCCGATCCCCCGGCTATTCCCACTACAATCATGCCTGTCGCCTCCCGGTGCCCGCTGCCGCGTGCTGCATCTGTTTTATTATAACGAACCAACGCCGGAAAAACCACCCCGTTTTACCTTTCCCCGTTATTTTTTGCCGCGCAGATAAGCAATGGCCAGCTGAGTGCGGTCCCGCAGTTGCAGTTTCTCCAGCATTCCGGTGACATAGTTGCGCACGGTGCCTTCACTCAAGAACAACTGGGCGGCGATTTCCTTATTGGAACACCCTTCCGCCACCAAAGCAACCACGTCCCATTCCCGAGCAGTGAGATTCCAGCCTTCGGCATCTGCAGTTGTGGGCTGTTCTTGGAGCATCTGTGAGAGACTGCTGGCCACATCCTGGGGAAATACGGTATTGCCCTTGATGACCCAACGCAGACTGTTGATGATGCTCTCGGACGGTTGGTTTTTCAGCAGATATCCCGCAGCCCCATGCCGGACGGCTTCCCGAATATAGTCATCATCCTTGAACGTGGTGAGAATGACAACAGGCAGATGCGGATACGCCTGCTTCAGCGCCTTTGTTCCCGCCACACCATCCATAACGGGCATGCGAATATCCATCAACACAACGTCAGGCTGCCATTCTTGGCAAACCGTTACTGCTTCCTGACCGTTGGCCGCCTGCCTGATTTCGCCAATATCATCTTCCAGGGACAGCAAAACGGCCAAGCTCTCCCGAATCAAAGCATCGTCATCCACCAAGAGAACGTTCAATACGGCTCACCGCCTTTCTGGGTACCCGGCAACGCCTGTCCTTGCTGACCAAAGGGAAGAATGCAGACGATCATGAATCCCGGATGCGAGCGCAGTGATACGCTGCCTCCCAGGTTTTGGACCCGTTCCCGGATGCCCGTCAGTCCCATGCCTTCCTGCAGGGAACCCTCGACACCGACGCCATCGTCTTCAATCAGAAGCCGCACAAAAGAATCATAAACGTCCACCTGCACGGTGACATTGGCCGCTTGGGAGTGGCGACTGGCATTGGTCAAAGCTTCCTTCATCACAACACCTATGATCTCCAAGAGCTGTCCCGGCACTTGACTGAGATCCCCGGTGGAATGCCAGTGAATGGCACAGAACTGGAAGGACTCCACAATGCTTTTCAGATACTCCGCACCCAGTTTGGCCTTGGGGCGCAAATTGTGCACCGTTTCGCGCATGACGGTCAATGATTCCGCTAGCCGCTGGATGCTGTCCTCCAGCATAGCTTCAGCCCGCTGCCGATCCCGGCCCAAAAGTTTTTTCGCCGCCTGCAGCTGCATCAAGACCCCCGCCATTCCGTGACCCACATGGTCATGGATGTCCCGGGCAATGCGACTGCGTTCGTGGGCCTCGGCCAGCTGCACTTGTTCGTGAAGGGACTGCAGCAGACGGTTCTTCGTCCCTTCCAGTTCATAGCGGAGCCGGCGCTCGTTATCATATTGGGCTTCCGCGGCCTGACGCCCCTGTTCCCACTGCCGCCACAGCGCACCCATGGCGATGCCTCCGGCAGCCCCCACAACAAAGAGCGGGCGATCCGATACAGCCACCAAAGGAGCCGCCGCGGTGAGCACGCCCACCACCAACAGCCAAGCCCCAAGGGCTGCGGCCCCTTGGAGCACCACAGGGATCAGCAACAGCAGGTGCGGATTGACAAACGCTCCGCCCACAGCCACCACTCCCTGTGCCAGAACCAACGGCCAGACAGGGAAAAAGCGATGACGCACCGTCTCCAACGCCACCAGAGCCAGTATCACCACCACGGATACCGGCTCTAGGGTTTGGCTGTGAATCAAAGCATATGCCGTGGCTGCGAAGCAGGCAGCACCGAACAACATGGTCATGGCTGCGGCGATCCTGCACCTTGTTGGGCGCGGGCACTCGCCTTCTCTCCTTTGCAACTTGCTGCCTCAACGCCTGCCGAGAGCGGTAGGCGAAGAGTGATCAGCGAATGAGGTCAGGCTTTTTCCACGAACCAAGGAGCAAGAACACCACTGTGAACAGCAACAGCATTGCCATTTCCAAGCGCAGATTGGCGAGCTCCGCTCCGGAGATCACTTTGATGGCTCCATCCATAGCCCAGGTTGTAGGCACGAACTGCGAAATATCCTGGAGAAACTGCGGCATCACCTGGCGGGGCCAAAAACAGCCACCCAACATACACATGGGAGTGATCAGCAGCGAAGCGATAGGACTGGCCGACCGCACGTTGGGCACGACATTGCTGATACTGACTCCTAGAGAGACACTGACCAGGGAAAACAAGAACAAAATCAAAACCAACAAGCCGGGTCGGGGACCGAAATTGAAGCCGAATCCATAATGAAGAATGGACAGCACCGCCACGATTTGGATCAGCGAAACCGCCAAGAAACTTAGAATCGCTTCAATCATGAACCGCCGCAGACTGATGGGCGTCAATAGGATCCGCATCACGATGCGGTTCTGCTTATCATAGATCAGATACATAGTGGCAAAGCTGGATAAGAACAGCATACTCATAATTAGAAATCCCATGGAGGTCATGGAGCCACCGATATCCATTCCCTCCGCTGCGGAACGTTCTACGGTGAACCGCCCCTGCAAGTACACATTCCACCCAGCAGCAAACAAATCCTGCTCACCGAAGGCACGCTGCCCGATGAGAACAGCCGAATTGACAGCACTGTCCAAGGCCATGGCAAAGGGTCGGGAGACATTGGTGTCTTGAATGCGGCGGGTCCATATCTGCGGCGGATCACCGTAAAGGACCTGCTCGGTAAAGCCTTCGGGGATGATGACTCCGAATTGAACCTTCTGTTGGATCAACTGCGGCCAGACATCCTCCTCGGCCATGGTGACCAGTCGGGCTCGGGGCGCCAGGTGCTCTTGGAGACTGCGCGTGAATGCGGTGTCATCTTGATCAACCCAGGCCACTGCGATGGTACCACCACCGCCGGTAGCCACCATGATGACTACGGTCAAACCCACTGGAACCACCAACAAGAACGCCAGATGCAGGCGGCTGGTGAATATGCGCCGCCAGTACGTCAACGCTATCCTCACACGTCACTCCCCCTTTGAACAAAGAATGCTCCGGCAGCGAACATCACCAATGTCAGGCTCCAAAGCACGGCCACATACATCATGGTCTGCTGCGTTCCGCCGCCGTAGATAGAATTGAAGAGTGCCGTCTGCACCAAAAAGCTTGGACTTAAACGCTGCAAAAAGGCAAAAACAGCACCGGGATAATCAATGCGGATATAGCCACCAGCCACCAGCGTGAACAATGGAATCAGGGAGTTAAGAATGTTAGCAGCAATCCGCCCGTCCCGCACCACAGTCACCGCCATCACACCCAATGCCGTAGAAAACATGGCCGCACTAAGGCAAATCCCAGCAATGGCCCATGGCTGACTGCCCCAGTTCACGTCATAGACAAAGGCTGTGAAGAGTATTAACAGAGCGATCTGCCAAGTTAACGTGAAGACCACACCCAAAACCTTGCCTGTGAACAACGACCAAGGGCCGATGGCCGTACTGCGAATGCGGCGGCCCACAGGTTCAAGAAAGTCTTCTGACATGCCGGCACTGGCGTAGAGAGCCCCGTAAAGAATGGTCATCACCAACATAGTCACAGCGTAGTAATCCACAGCGGATGTGGCAGCGGCACCGGACACCGACTCTTCCTGTAAAAAGGGCCCTAGATATTCGTGCTGCATGCGAAAATCACCCATTTGGATGCGTGCCTCCACTGTGTTGGCGCCGTTCACGAAGCTATCCAGAATGGTTGTCAAGACTTGGCCGCTGAACGAACCGGCGGACAGACCCTCTACCAGAATGGGCACTGTACCCTCCTGCCCATTAACACCGCGAAACTGGGATACATCAACGATGGCATGAGCCCATCCCGATGCCATCAATTGGCGGCCATCCTCCCACGTGTCCACGCTTTGGATCTCCACCAGACTGGCGATTTCCTCTATTTGGAAGAATTCCAGCACCACATCACTGTCAGTGCCCGCTTCATGACCCACCAAAGCTGCTCGCACTTGCCCGATCTCCGTCGGTGTAAAAAAGCCTCCCAGAGCGTTGCCTAGGATGAAGATCAGCAGCATGGGCATGAGCAGCATCTCCGTAAAGGACCCTCGATCGCGCACGTTGCGCAGAACCGTCATCCAAAAAACACTAAGCATCTTCACCAGATTCACCCCGTTCCATGGTGTTCGTTTCGTACGCATCGTTTCGTACGCATCGTTTTGCATAAACTTCCGGCAGCCTTTCGGCCCGTGGTTGCGGACTATTCATCCCGCAGATTGCGGCCCGTTAGTGTCAAGAATACGCTTTCTAGGGTGGGCTGTTCGACGGACAGGGCTTCAATGTCGAGACCTTCTTGGTAGAGCGTCTGCATGATGCGGCTCAGGTTGCCGGCGTTTTTCTGGCTGATGACAGCCAGGTCTTTACCATCCACCCGGCATTCCTTCACACCGGGAATGCTGCGGAGGGCCGTTTCGGTATTGCCGTTGAGAGTTCCCAACCGCACGTTGATGACTTCGTCCCTGGCCACAAGGTCCGTCAATTCATCCTTGGTTCCCTGGGCGATGATGCGCCCATTGTCCATAATGGCAATACCATGGCAGAGCTGCTCAACTTCTTCCATGTAGTGGGATGTGTACAGGACGGTCATGCCTTCACGGTTGAGCTGCCGCACCGAGTCCAGAATGTGGCTGCGGCTCTGGGGATCAATGCCCACCGTCGGTTCGTCCATAATGACCAAGCGGGGCCTATGGACGATACCGCAGGCGATGTTCAGCCGGCGCTTCATACCACCGGAGAAGGTTTTAGGATATTGCTTGCGCCGGTCGAGAAGACCGACAAACTCGAGGGCTTGCGCCGTCTTTGCCTGGAGATCTGCGCCGCGGAGACCATAGAGGCTGCCAAAGAAAGCTACGTTCTCGTTGGCCGTGAGATCATCAAAGATCGACAATTCTTGGGGTACGACGCCGATCTGCTGCCGAACGGCCTGTTCGTCACGGCGGTGATCCAGACCAAACACTTCAATGGTACCGGACTGAATAGGAACTAACCCGACTATACTGTGAATCAAGGTGGTTTTACCGGCTCCGTTAGGACCCAAAAGACCGAAGATCTCTCCTTCCTGAATACCCAGGGAAACTTGATCCACCGCAATGACCTGCTTGTAACGCTTCACAACGTTGGTGATTTGCACTAACATGCTGCAGCCTCCATTCTTAGGGTCTTGGAACCGTGCCTGTGGCCCGCAGCCTCAACGCTCCTGCTAGATGGCATGGGCGCCGCGGGGCTCCCGGATCCGATTGGCTCACGGAGCATGATGACCCGTTTATCTATGTTTATCATATACCTCAGCGGAATCGCTGACCAGTGAAGCTAAGCACAAGTAGATATGACATATGTCATGTGTTTCCTGCATGGGCGCTGCCGAGTCTCGTGTCGCTGTTGGGGGGTTCTCTGTTTTCGATGTTTTCGATGTTTTGCCATGGTTTCCATGTTTTTCCAAATACCTGGTGGCTGGGAATAACTCCCACATACCTGGTAGATGGTAAAACTTTCCACATACCTGGCAGCTGGGAATAACTCCCATATACCTGGTAGCTGGATAACAGTTCCAGTCGCTTCCGAGGAACTTGCTGCGCATTCAACGCCGCCAAGCAGCCATGTTTGGCATTGTGTCCGAAGGTTTGCTTGCTGCATGTTGACACGCAACAGTGGACGGCGTACACTTAAAGTGTGCATATGCACACTACGTAAGCCAACGTGGAGGTGATGATGATACCCAACAGAAGAAAGCCCCGGTGCTGTCGGCGCATTTCCGGCGACACAGTCTTCAAACCTCGTTCAACACCCTATCATCAACTGCAGGAAGTGGAACTACCGTTGGACCAGCTGGAAGCAGTCCGGCTTTGTGATCTGGAAGGGTTGGATCAAACGGAAGCCGGGCTGCGCATGGGTGTGTCGCGGGGAACGGTCCAACGATTGCTGCGGACGGGGCGGCGAACCATGGTTGCAGCGCTTGTGCATGGCTATGCTCTGCGAATTAGGCTTGAGAAGGAGGAGTTTACCGATGAAAGTGTGTATCCCCACTGCGGACAATCAAGGTCTGGATGCATCGATTCATAATCACTTTGGCAGCGCACCGTTTTTTGTTGTGGTTGACAGCGAAACGCAAACTGTAGAGGTGATCGAGAACCACAATCCCCATCATGAACATGGGCAGTGCGCTCCCACAAAGCTTCTTGAGGGCCGTTCCATCGAGGCCGTTGTCTGTCAAGGCATGGGCCAGCGGGCCGTAACCAAACTGCAGGAATCTGGCATTGCCGTTTACGTTGCGGCGCCGACCACTGCTGGGGATGCCTTGGCGCAATTGCGTTCCCAAGCACTGCAGCCGTTGGCCGCTGCAGACGTCTGTCACGGGCATCATTGATGCGTCGTCGAGGACGTTGGCGAGAGTCTGCATAGGTCAGATGCCTTGGTCTTCACCATATGGTATTTATTTCCATTTACCAGGTACATGGAATTTATTCCCAACTTGTTACCAAACACACCATCGCTGCAGCATTACTCCGAGCCACCATCCGAAACAACCGGCTTAACCAACCCTGGTATTGATCCCGTGAGCCCGTGAGTCTATGAACCCGATGGATCCACGGGCTCAGATGAGCGCTTCTGGGCAAAAGACACCCGCTGCCGTGAAGCAGCGGGTGTCTTTTGCTGGCCCTTTGCAAGTCGTTTGAGCTCCTATGGTTCCAAGCACGCGTTTTGGCTGCGGAGGAGCGTCTGCAGCCCATCAATGACCACATCCTGGACGGGCGTTCCTCCCAAGGCCGCCAGGGCAGCAGCCGCTCCAGCTCCCTGCCCAATGGCCATGGCCAAGGGTGCGACGCGCACAGCAGCATTGGCTTCATGGGATGAACTGATACATCGTCCAGTGGCCAGGAGATTGCCGACGTTGCGGGGCAGCAGTGACCGATAGGGAATGGAATAACATCCTCCGGGTCGCAGATGTACAGCATCAATGCCACTGCCGTCGGGCTGGTGAATGTCGATGGGATAGCCCCCTAGGGCGATGGCGTCGTCAAACTGGACTTCGTTGGCCAAGTCATCGGCGGTTAGGACATACTCACCCAGCATTTTGCGGGACTCGCGAACGCCAATGCGGGGCCCAGTCAGGAGCAGTCTGCATTGGGCAAAACCCGGGATCTGGTGGCGCAAAAAGGCCAAAGCCTGGTGTACCTGCCGGCGTCCTTCGATTTCGGCACTAGAAAGATCCCAAGGATCCAACGGGTTGCGGCGGGCGATGCGTGTCATGTTCAGCGTCATCTCGCCTGGGGTGTTTGTTTCAAAGCAGAGAACCACGTCGCGGTCGAAGGTAAGTGTGCCCGCAGCCTTGGCTTGCTTCACCGCACCGAAAAAACCTTGAACTGAGAGGCGTGGTGCGGTGTCAATGGTTGCCAGGTCTTTGAGCATGAATTCGTCGGGATGGTTTTTCATGTACTGTCGCAGAACGGCAGTATCCACTCCGGCCAGCTTCGCACTCATGGTCAGAGGCTGGCAGAGATTGTCGGCTGGCCGGCCTAGTTGGAAGGCAACACCAGCAGCTGCCAGCAGATCCCCATCACCGGTGGCGTCAATTAAGACACGGCCCCGCAGTTCCATGTCACCGCCTTTGGTGCTGACAATGATGCTGGACACAGTATTGTCGACCATAGTGCAGCTGCGGAATGCTGCGTGGAAGAGGAGTGTAACGCCAGCTTCCAGCATCATCTCCTGCAAGACGAACTTCAGTGCTTCTGCATCGAATGGCGTCACCGAAGAGGCGAAGCCGATGCTGTCCGGAATATGTCCAGGGGATCCACCCATAGCCTGCAGGCGTTGAACAATTTCATCCGGGATGCCTCGGACCACTTGGCGGTCTCCGGCATGGAATGTCATCATTGGGTTCACGCCGCCTTGGGTCAATGTACCTCCGGGGTAACCTCCCCCCTCCACCACTAATGTACGGGCACCCGCCCGGGCACTGGCAAGGGCTGCCACGGGGCCGGCCACACCGCCCCCAACAATGACAACGTCGTATATGGTCTCATGCTGTTCCATAGAATTTCGGCGGCTAGATCCTACGACTATCGTCGTGGGAGCAGGCCGCCTGCCTCCTTTCCTTTTGGACGCATACTGTGTTTATGAGACGCCTCAGTTTCTCGTAACTTACGGACGGATTCAGAGATATGCCAACACTGAGCTCGTCCACCGCTGTCGCCGTGAGTGCTGCATTTCCGGATACTGTCCTTTGCCCCCGTTAAAAAGAGGTTTTTGCCCATTAATCCAGAATTGTCTAACTAACGGATTCTATGGAGGTGATCTTGGTGAAGAAAGTGGCTTTGATCATTGCGGAAAAGGTGTTCCGGGACGAGGAATATCAGGTTCCCAAGGAAGTATTTGAGCACGCCGGCATGAAGGTTGTCACCGTCAGCACCACAACCGATACAGCTGTGGGAAAACTGGGCATGGAAGTAAAGCCCGATAAGTTGATCACAGATATCCAGGCAGTGGATTTCGATGCAGTGGTCTTTGTGGGCGGCGGCGGCGCCAAACAGTATTTCGACGATCCAACCGCGCATGCTTTGGCTCTCGACACCCTACAGCAGAACAAGATTCTCGGGGCCATCTGTATTGCCCCAGTTATTCTGGCCAATGCCGGTGTGCTGCGGGGCAAGCGAGCCACTGTATTCCCCGATGGTGAAGACAACCTCAAGGATGGCGACGCACACTACACTGGCAAACCAGTAGAAAAGGACGGTTCGATTATTACAGGCAATGGCCCCGATGCTGCAGAAGAGTTCGCTGTGACCATCGTCCAGGCCCTGCAGTGACCCAGACGTCACCCCGTGGTATCATGATAGCTGCGGGTTGGAAGCTCCCAACTAATCTTACGAACGCGCAACCCGGGCCCTGCGGCCCGGGTTTCCTATTTTGCCTTTGCACGGTTCCCTTGCAATCGGCAGCGCAGAGAACGGCTGCCGCCGAAGGCATACCGCCGCCACAGCGCAACCACAGCACACCTGCGAAGCCAGCGTGGTCCGTTCAGCCCGATGCTCAGTGGATCAAGATATCCGTTAATAGACGTTTTGGCACGTGATGAACATCCTTGTCATCCCGCCAATACTTGATGTCGTCATTGGCAGCGTCATCCAGCACCACAGTTTCATTCGGTTTGCCCAGGGCAATAACGAGCAAAATCTCAAAGTGCTCCGGAAGTTTCAGCAGTTCCCGCAGTTTGGCGCGGCGCACCGAACCGATCATGCAGCCGCCAAGACCCTGTTCTGCTGCGGCCAGGAGGATGGTTTGGGCTGCAATGCCGTGGTCGCAGCCAAAATTCTCGGTAATGGTCTTGTCACCTAAGATTACCACATACCCTGTGGGCCGCTCGCCGGCCACCGGGCCAGCCCAATCGGTCAAATAGCCAGCCCAGCTGAGGGTCTCAAAAATCTTGTCATTGATGTCCTGCGTCCAGCTGGTGAAATACTTCAGGGGCTGTTTGTTCATGCCCGATGGCGTCAGCCGGGCACAGTCTACCAGTTCCCGCAGCAGTTCCTGGTTCAGGGTGCGGCTTTCATCAAAGCGGCGATAACTGCGGTTCTTCTTGACTAGTTCCTTCATGCATCAGCTCTCCTCTTTTTATTTCGGTTTGGTGCGAATTTTGCCGCCATTGGGCAGCGAAATATCTGGAGCATCCATCCAGTCTCTGTCATCGTCTTCATTCTGCTGCAGGAATAGATTGTCCACCGATACACTGCTGAGACCTTTGCGCGACATTTCCCGGGGCAGCAGGCGTTTTTCCAGGATATCCAGCTTGCGCTTGAGATCTTCTTTTTGCTGTCGTTCGATCTCAAGAGCGCTGATTGTTTCTTTCAGTTCCCGGATGATGCTGTTTTTTTCATTGACCTCATCTTGATGCGACCGCTGCATGCGTTTGAGCTCGCGACTTAGGAACCTCACGTAGGAACCCATCTCATCGGCACTGCCGGCCAAGCGATTAAAAATCACTAGATAGTCTGACAAGATGGAGTTATTGATGTCATAGGGATAACGCACGGTGTGATCGATCTCGCTCCAACCTTCTTCGAAAATGGTGCGCACTTGAATTTCCGCGATATAACTTCCCTTGGCGGGCCGCGACACGATCAAGTAATGCAGAGATCGGTAGCCAAATGGATGTTCTACGATCTCGAGACCCTTCGCACGGAAGCCTTCGACCCATCGTTCCTTATCACCATGGCGGATGTTGGCTTTCGGCGTTTCTAATTGCTCCCAATTGCTGGTAATAAATTCGTGAATACTGACCCAGTCTTCCTTGAACAAATGCATGATCCGGATGCCGATGAGGTCCGTGATGATCTCAGGATAGTTTTTCACAGTGATGGCTGTATCGGGGCACAGCAGCCGTTTGCGGACAATTTTTTCCAGAAGATGCTCTGGATCCTTTGTCCTGGCCTTGACTGTGTGGACTTTGTCCCCCTTACGCAGGTACTCACTGAGCAGGGTGAGTATGGTTTCGAGATCGGGGCGGATTTGGAGGTAATGGTGATAGATGTCCATCATCTCCTGCCAAGACATGCCGGTCTTGGCAAACTCTTCCTCACTGATATTATACTTTGCCAGAAAATGCTTTTTGTCCAAAGGATCCCCTCCTAAACATGGTGGTGACCGTCATGGATTCATTTCGCCACAAATCACGTCAATCCTGTACCCGTTGACATCGGTTTGGCCATCGTTTTCGATGGGTGCGCAAGGGTCCGCAAGTTTTCGCCCAGGACCAGGCTGGCTGGTTCTGGAAGAAAATGCAGCAAAGGCGCCCTGCAAAAAGGGTAATAAAACGTCGGCAGCGAATACCCCCTTAGCAGCGTGCTGTGCCTTGACAAGGGTGCAGCGGTATTTGGCGGGCCTACGTCGGGTCGGGGGTGGATGGATTGCGGAAATACCTGCGTTACGGCATACTATTGGTGATTCTACTGGCCTTTGGTTACGGCTATTGGTGGCTGCGGCCGCAGCCGGTCATGGACGAGGCGCGGTTGGCCCTGCAGTCCGATGAGCAGGTGCGAGTCGTGGAAAACCGCTTTCTGAAGTTTCAGCCAGCCCAGGCGCCCAAGTCCACAGGCCTCATCCTCTACCCCGGGGGCTTGGTCCCCGCTGCCGCCTATGCTCCCCTGGCGCGCCAATTGGCGGAACTGGGCTATCCGGTCTGGTTGGTGCCCATGCCGCTGAACTTGGCTATCTTGGGAAGTGGACGGGCTGAGGAGATCATGGCTGCCCACCCACAGGTAAAACAGTGGGTTCTGGCAGGCCACTCCTTAGGTGGAGCCATGGCTGCCCGGTATGCCTTTGATCATCCCGGTACGTTGGCGGGCCTCGTTCTCCTTGCTGGTTACCCCGCGGCCAGCCAGCCATTGACGTACTCAAGCCTGCCGGTCCTGTCGGTCTATGCGTCCGAAGATGGCCTGGCCACACCGGCCAAGATTATGGAGTATGCCTCCCGTCTGCCCGAACACACCATCTTCGTGGAACTAGCGGGTGGCAATCATGCACAGTTCGGTTGGTACGGGCCCCAAGCCGGGGATGGCGCCGCCACCATAACCCGGGAAAAGCAGCAGCAGAACCTGTTAGCCGTACTGCAGGTGTTTTTGAACTCCCTATGAGGGCATCGTTCTACCCACACTTCCCTAACATAATTGTAACACTAATTGCGGCAATTTCCAAGGGTTGTCCGGCAGATGGCCTTGGCTGCCTCCACTGCCAAACCGCCTGCTGCAGCTCGGGTCCCGTGCTTCATTTGCCCGAATTTTGCGGGTCACGCAGGCAGGTGTGAGTCGCAGAACAGGAGTGATTCTATGTCCGTATTCCTAAAGCGCCGTTCCAAAAAGGCTGGACTGCCGCCGGGCACGCCCATGTACTTGGGTGACGTGGCCCATAGCACTGAAGTTACTGTGTTCCGCTATGACCCACAGCGTTGGACAGAGGAGACGTGGTCGCGCCATACAGAACCGCCGGAAGTCCAGGCCGATTCCATCTTGTGGGTCAACCTCGACGGCGTCCACGAGACCGAGCTGCTGGAGCGATTCCGCCTGGCCTTTGGCATCCACCCGCTGGTCATGGAGGACATTGTTAATACCGACCAACGGCCCAAAATGGAAGATCACGGGGATTATATCTACCTGGTTGTAAAAATGCTGCAGCTCCATGACGTGGAAGGCTTGGCGGAGGAGCAGATCAGTATCGTTGTGGGACACGGGTTTGTCTTGACCTTCCAAGAAGAGCCCGGTGATGTCTTAGGCAGTTTGCGCGACCGCATCCGGATGGGAACGGGACGGCTGCGGACCATGGATGCAGCATACCTGGCCTATAGTATCTTGGACCTTATCGTCGACCACTATTTCGCCGTTCTGGAAGGCCTCGGCGAGGCCATCGATATCGTGCAAGAAGAAGTGTTGCGCTCCCCGGACTCCCAGACCCTTGAGCGTATTCAACGCATTCGCCGCAGGCTGCTCTTAAGTCGCAAGGCCATCTGGCCCATGCGGGAACTGGCCGGTCGTCTCGAACGGCAGGAAAACCCGCTGCTCAATTCTGTGCCCACAGTGTACTTTCGCGATATCTATGACCACACCATCCACTGCATCGATACGCTGGAGGCCTTTCGCGAAATCAGTGCCAGTTCTTTGGAGATCTATCTGACCAGTATCAGCAACCGAACCAACGATGTTATGAAGGTACTGACCATCATCTCCACCATCTTCCTGCCGCTGTCATTCATAGCCGGACTGTACGGCATGAATTTTGTGTTGATGCCGGAACTGGAATGGCCGTGGGGTTATCCCATGGTGCTGGGTTTTATGGGTATCACAGCTGGGTGTATGTTGTTCTTCTTCCGTCGTAAGGGCTGGCTGTAGGACGGCCTGCGGCCCTGCTGGTTCTGGATTGCTGCCCCATTTGGCCATCGGTCTTCCCTGTTTCTTATATTGAAAGGATGTGGTAGATTTGGAGATTCCTCTGGTATCTGAGATGATCCGTGAGTTCATGACCTACCTGCCGAAATTACCGACATTGCTGCTGGTGGTGATCATTGGAGTCAGTCTGATCCGGTTGGTTCAGCGAACAACCCGCCGGGTACTGCTTTTTGCACGCTTGGACAAAGCTCTGGTCCAGTTCGTAACGACCTTCATTGCCTTTGCCGGCTGGGTGTTCCTCATATCTCTGATCTTCTCCGTATTGGGATTCCCCCAATTAAGCATAGCCTTCAGCGGCTCGATTGCTCTCATTCTCTTGGGGATAGCGAGCAATGCCAATCACTTGATCCAGGATCTGTTGGCTGGGATCTTCCTCATTGCCGAACCCGACTTCACAGTGGGCCAGCGGGTACGGCTGAACGCCATTGCGGGCAACATTATCGGGTTGGATATCAAGAAAACCAAAGTCCGGGATGAAACGGGCAATATCCACGTTATTCCCAACAAAATGTTCGATGCCAACGTCTTTGTCATTGAACCAGAGCAAAAAGAAGAACGGTCCTAATTCCCGGACCGTTCACTTTTGCGTTCAATTTCCCACATCTGCAGTTTTTCTTCAATGGACCGCATGGTTTCATAGGTTTTGAACCGCACAATCAAAGATTCACACAAAAGTCGCCAGATCACATTGGCCAAGATCCAAGCAACCACGTACGTTCCGCCCAGCGCCAAGAGGGCAGCTGTGTCGTTGATGCCGCCGTAGAAGGGATCGACGCCCGGAAGCTGCAGGGGGCCGCTGCGAAAGCCTGTGCTGATGATGCCGACGATGAAACCGCCATTGATCAGCAGAAACCCTACTAGGTAGATGATCTTCACCAAGGTTGTGCTCCAGAAGGTGTCAAAGGCGAAAAAGTTATCGCCGCCCATGAAGTTTTTCTGTTTTTTGCGCCGCACCCGCCGCTCTTCTTCCATTTCGCGCAGTTGGCGCCGCAGTTCCTCTCCTTGGGACTCGGCAGCGCGTTGAGGCTGTGGTTTGTAAGCTGGACGCTCCGACTTCCCGGATTGGGAAGCAGCCACTGGTGCTTCCTCCTGGTTGTCTTGGGATGCTTCGCTGGCCCGTGGCTGGGGGCGCGACTCCCCCTGGGGGCGTACCGTGGAACGCAGCTGCGGTTCGGACACGGCCTTCATCTTCTTCGTTGGCCATATGGGATTTCGGTCATCATTGGGCATAGCACAACCTCCATTCGTCTGCAGTTGCATACTTCCCCCTGTGGGGCGGGAATTCCTGCCCAATTTGGAGGACGGCAGCCCTGCAGACACCAAATAAAAACCTCAAAATCCATCGGAAGTCCGGTGGATCTTGAGGTTTTCTGCATTTCACCGGCATGTTAAGGAATTCGCTGGTATCTGCCGGAATCTGCGGGTCCTGTCCGTAATATCAGAACGGCAGCAGATCCTGCCAGGTGGCGGTTTCGCCGCTGCGGAACAGCATAACGCCCTGGGCGTCCATGACGCCGATGACCATGCCGCTGTCCAGACGCCGGATTTTGCCACTCATATTGCTCATGGTCCCTTCGAAAAGAACTTCGATCCGCAGTGGTTCTGTACCATCGGTCATGGTTAGGATGATCTTGTCCATATCCAGATCACTGCCTGCAGTTAGCAGATGCCCTTCGAGGGTTCCAGCCATGCTGTACCCGGTGGGGTACTGATAAGCGATGTCAAGAACCGGCTTTGTTAAAGTGTTCCAATCTAGATCCAAGTTCAGTTGAAATTGATTGGTGACATCGTCCAGTTCTACCTCAACGGCGGCCGCTATGGATGCTTCGGCGCCGGGGTTGCTTCCCGGGAAGACATAGACTGCAGCCTTGGGAAAACGCCACTGCACGTCACCGGTAATCGTGGTCATCGGCTCGCCGCTGAAGACATAGTTGCCCTGCAGATCCAGCGACAATGGAAGTATCTGTTTCATCTCGATGTTCCAGGCCAATCGCAGATCGAGGCTGCCCTCGATGGTGAGCAACGGGGCGGTATTGAACATGGTGCCGTCGTTCCCGTATAGCCAAAAGCCACCGTCCAAAATCACTGTCCTGGGGAACATAAAGATCTCGTCATCCTCGGGATTGGTTGTGGCCAAGTCCACGTGCACGATATCCGTGATCAAGATCTCGCCAAACCCGTAGAGCAGCGGTGTGCTTACATTGGTTCCTTCATAGATGTGAATCGTTTGAACACGCTCGTCACTATCGAATTGCAAGTAGACACTGGCTTCGATCTGACTGGCCCATTCTGGGTTATCCTCAAGGAACACCGCCTCTACGTGCACCTGCAGGTGTTCAGGCAGCTGACTCAAATCCCCGATGAAATCTTCGTCAACTTCAATGGCCACAGAGCCGCTAGCCAGGGACGGGTTCTGTTCGGCAGTGATATAGCCGCTGCCTTCCTCCCACTGCCCTTCGTAGACAGCAAACTCAAAGCTAAAGATTTCTTTCCAGTTAATGTTCTGCGCCGACAGCGCATTGGGGTCGGCAGCCATCAACTCTAGGAGACCATATTCGTCATAGAAGGTGTAGCTGAGCCATGTCTCCTCCTCGGTCAAGAAGATCCACCACTGCCAATCCGGAGCCTCAACAGGATCCGGCAGTTCCTGTTTGTCGTGAAGTGCCAAGCCATCAAAGTCCCTCGTGGCCTTGTAGATGCCGCTACCAATAAGTTCATCGTCATCATCATACTCCAAGGTAGCGAACACGGCGCCGGACATCAAGGCATCCAGCGACATGAATGCGTTGTCGACCAACGCTTCGCGAAAACC
>PWMW01000207.1 GCA_003559095.1 Clostridiales bacterium
CAGCATGAAAAGGACAGCCGCTTTGTTCACCGCATCTAACGCAACTTGCAGACCGGGGTAACCGGTGAGTAGAATTCGCTGCGTCGCAGGTGATTGCCTGCGCAAACGCTCCATGAACTGGAGGCCGTCTTCCTGTGGCATCCTGTAATCGCAGACGGCAACGGCAATATCGCGTTCGGTGACAATCTCAAGGGCAGATTCAACGTCCTGGGCTAAGAACAGCTCAAACTGCCCGTGGAAATTCCGCCTCACTGCTGCTAAAAAACCGTTGATCGTCATCAACGAACAGCACATTACGATTCACTCACATCACTCCCGACCCTGTCTATGCAGTGGACATGAACGTATCCGGAACTCCACGGCGGTGTTCAGTATCCTTCAACTGTGATCGTATGCTAGCGGTTCTCGTCAGTCATTACAGCCCAAAGGCCCGTAATCTTACAGTATCACCGGAATCTGAATCGGATCTAAATAGTGATAGTTTCTTTTTCCATTTTTCATCGTCTTTGCCCAGAGGTTACCCATGGTCACTGCAGCTGCTCCCAGGGTATGGATAACCTTTGGGTGACACCCGCTGTTTAGCGCAGTAGAAACCCTCAGCATTAGAAAAACACTACGTACGCCGAAACGGCGCGTAGTGCTAGGCATGAACGACTCATTGTATCATCCGGATACCCAGGCCCCGGTCACAGCCATCGGATCGGCCCTGGGCCTGATGAACGCCCTTTCCAAACGGTTTTCCCCATCATTGTGGCCACCATGGAAGTCCAGCCTATCAGAGCTGCCAGCCAAATGATGATAGGATATAGAAGAGCAACTCCCCGTGGCATGCAGAACCGCCGAGCCGCCGTTAGCCAAAGGAACAGCTGGATACCGGCAGTTGCAGCTGCGACCACCAACCACGAAAAACCAACAGTGGGCCCTACTCCGAGCGCAGCTTGGCTTAGCAGGACCAAGGGGTAGGTATAAACAAAGACCAGAAACAGCCACACAAAGGTGGACAGCAACACGCGGTAGTCGAAAACAGCGAAATAGTTCTTAGCGAACCCCAGCAGCGCCTGCCGCAACGAGCCATACATTCTACATATCACGAGGTTCGATGCGTCATGCATAGCCCAGCGCAGCCCCTGTCGCAGAACCCGACGCCCCAAGGCCAAATCGTCGGCAGCATGATAGCGGACAGCGAAATGGCCCCCAACGGCGATGTACGCGTCTTTCCGGAACAACATCAACTGGCCGTTGACGGCACTGAAGGCCGGCCAGCGCCAGCGGCGGCCCAACGCCAACGGGCAAAGCGTCAAAATGGACCAGACCGGGAAGGGAACAGTGACGCGTTCGCCCCATGTATCCATGCGTTGACGGACAAATGCTGTTAGAAGATCCAGCTTGCACTCCGATGCCCGAGCTACTGCGGCCTTTAGGAGCTGCGGCTGGTGCACGGTGTCGGCATCGGTGAATAAGATCCATGAGCCGCTGGCTTGGCCTGCCAACTGCCAACAGGCCCAGTGTTTCCCGAACCATCGGTCAGGAAGCTCAGCGCCGTGCAGCACCCGCAGACGCTCATGGGTCCTTTCTAACTCCGCCAAGATCGCTGGGGTGTCATCGCTGGAATGATCGTCAAGGACAAGAACCTCATAGTTGGGATAGTCTTGCTGCAACAGAGATTCCAAACAAGCCCGGATATTCTCTGCTTCATTGCGGGCTGGCACCAACACAGATACCAATGGCGAACTGCTGGCATCTGCAAAGTTGCCGGTTCCATGGTCAAGTCGTCTGATCGCTCGCAAATTCGCCAGGGTTATGGCAAGCTGAAGCAAGGAGAAGGCAAACACGGAAAGAATGAAATAGCCTCGCATCACGTTCCATCCCTCCTCGACGTTGCGAGACCTGCCCAATGAGGCCGCTGGCGCAGATCATCACGGTGCTTAAAGATGACCACCGCCGTATTCCCCAACCACACCCACCACAGTTCGTTGGGCGCGTGCAGAACCAATAAGGTAGGCGGAATAACCAATAGACCCAACAAAACGGTCCACCCGTGAGGACGCAGACGAAGGGCCACGTGCCCCAAGGCAAGGGCGATGCCCATCACCACAGGAGCAACCCATAGGGTTAGGCCGGACCAAATTCCAAAGGTTACAGTCACCGCCTTGCCGCCTCGGCCCAACAGAAATGGCGAAAAGGCGTGGCCCACCACCGGGGCCAGAGCTGTTCCCACTGTGAGTAGCGGGTGCATCTCCAAAAGTCCGCCGGCATGCGTTTGCCACCAGAGGACGGGTAAGAAACCTTTGGCATAGTCCAAGCATAGTGCCACCCACCCCCAACCACGGCCGCCGGAGCGAAAGACGTTGACCGCGCCGGGATTGCGGTCACCGACGGTGCGGATATCCTGCCGCAAAACAAGACATCCTAACCAATAAGAAAACGGTAAAGCCCCTATAAGAAAGGCGGCCATCATGACCAGAACTCCATGGCTCATGGCAACCACACAGCACGAGCTAGTTCTGTCCCATTGATACCATACCGACGGGATTGGTGGTCACGCTGCTCAGGACCCACCGGTTGCCCCTGGCAGATCCCCAGCTCATTATGCTGCCGGCTGCGGTGACCCCAAATTATGAGTTTGCCGGTGGCAAACCTCGGTTGCGGTTCCATGCTGCTCCCTCCCAAATGTCGCTGTTAGAGTCAAAATGCACTAAAGAGTGGTCATGGCCAAGACGATCCAGAGCGTGCGTAAGAATGCATGGTCCCTCGCTGTACACGTCATGCAACGTGGTCGTTTCGATATCCTCGTGGTCTGTAGTGGGCATATGCAGCGCATCGGCGCCGAGCAGAGAGTTGAGGTCCGTCCCAGGACCCCACCCAGAGCAGCCAGGGTCGAACCATCCCCTGTTTAACCACCGCTTCCTCGGCTGTCAAGGCTGTCAATGGCCATCCCGCGGCATTTCTGCCGGAGATGCAGCGACTTGGAACGCTATACAGTACTATTAGCGCCGGAGGCCTGGATTCCTGCCGTTAGCCTGCGCGAACCGGAAAACCTTCGTGGCGTGAGCAGACCCGCCAAGAGACTGTATTACCGGCGTCGGGCAGGGGACAAAATGATCTGCCGCTACCACTAGAGGTTCTATTATGTGGTGGCCGAAGGGTTCATCCGGGTCCTGCAATCTGTGCTGACCTTTGTTGGACAACAGCAGACAGACGGCTGACGACACAAAAAACTGGCCACACACTTCAATATCACGAGCGTGCGGCCAATCCCGTAGTTTAAATGCAGTAACTGCAACCCTTAGAAAAGCTGATACATCCAAGGATAGGTCGCCTGGAACGGAGCGCTGGAACTGGCCACAGGCATCATGCTCCGTGGCACATTAAATCCGAACGGACAACTGTTGCGATACTAAAAGATCAGCTGCACCCCGACATTGACGCCCGGTTTGTTGTACTGGTCCCCATGGAAACTTGGCACGTCTATCTGGGGGACCCTGTTTGGGAAGACCCTGTCACACGGTGAGCCCCGTAACATCCCATTGACCAGCAGGCGCTCCTCCGCTGCGAGCAGCTGTTCTTGGAGGGTGGTAGTCCTATCTTCCACGAAACTGCTACCGCTGGCGAAAGGAACTGCTTTCCCGTGGTGGCCCAGCAACTGCGTTCGATTCTGTAGGTGCTGCAGGACTTGCTGCAGATCAGAAGCTGCCATTTCCGTCAGAACCAACAGGAAGGTGCCTTCCTGCCAGCGTGCCAAAATATAATGGACCCAAGAAACGAGACACGAAATGACAAGGTTTAAGCTACACCTTCCACGAAGGACTTATGCAAGGTCATTAGAGGTGGAAGGAGTCTATTCATGGCAAAGAAAGTTTGGACACCCGAGCAGAAAATGGCGATTGTTCTTGAGGATTTTGCCAGCAGATCTGGCATATGTTTCTAGGTTCGCTGCATGACAGTACCGTCGCGCAGAAGAACGCTTCCCGAACAGCCCTCAGGGTTCGCCAGTCAGCGCTCGCCACCATCGACGGAGTAAATCAGCATAGAAACCACTAAGCCCACTCCAGGTCCCAATACAGCCCCTAACATGGTGTGACCAACAGCTGTACCCACAAGACTGCCCAGCAGCAGACCACCGATGACACCGCCCATGACGTAGTCGGCGTACTTGTCGTTTTTCCGGGCCATGGCGTTCCTCCTCACTATGCCAGTACCTTTGCATGCCACATCTACTGCGTACTGAATGGAATTTCCTTCCAGTAACCAGGTATCTGGGAATATTTGCCAGATACCTGGTTACTGGAAACGTATCCCATGCGCCGCCACCAAGGAACACACTACCACTGATAAGCGAAAAATTCATTCATCACCAGGCCAGCAGCACCCATAACCCCTGCATTGGGATACAGGCTTGAAAACCCTACAGCGGGAGCATCCGCAGGATGCAGCGGGTACAGTTCCTTGACCCGGGCCGTCACCAACTGCAAGAATGGCTCCCCCGCCTCGACCCAATTGCCACCAATGAATATGTGTTCCGGATTGACCAGCAGTGCACAGATGACTATAGCCTGGGCCAAGGCTTGGGCCGC
>PWMW01000015.1 GCA_003559095.1 Clostridiales bacterium
CGCTGAATAGACTGTTCCAGGAAGCCGATTAGGCTCTGGCCCGGGGAGCCAATATCCTGCTGCTCACCGACCGCGGCCTGGATGCCAACCATTTGGCCATTCCATCGTTGTTGGCCGTGGCCGGACTGCATCACCATCTAGTCCGGCAGCAGACACGCACCAAGGTCAGTATTGTGCTGGAGTCCGCTGAACCCCGGGAAGTACATCACTTCGCTGTGCTCTTGGGCTATGGCGTGGATGCGGTGAACCCTTACTTGGCCTATGAGACTCTGCGGGATTTGGCAGATCAGGACCGCCTCGAAGGCGTCGCAGCCGATAAGGCCATTAGGAACTACCGCAAGGCTGTGTTGAAAGGGATTATCAAGATCATGGCCAAGATGGGCATTTCCGCCGTCCAAAGTTATCGGGGCGCCCAGATTTTTGAAGCCGTGGGCATTCACCCCGAGGTCATTGACCGCTATTTCACCGGAACGGCCAGCCGTATTGGCGGCATCGGCCTGGATATCATTGCAGCCGAGATGATTCAGCGCCATCGGGCGGCCTTCCGCAGCCACAACAAAGACAATGATACCTTAGAATCCGGCGGTGTCTACCAGTACCGCAAAGATGGTGAGAAGCATCTCTACAATCCCATGGCCATCCACAAACTGCAGACAGCTGTCCGGACAAATAATTACGCTCTCTACAAGGAGTACGCCGGTGAACTGCAGGACAAGAACTGTCACTCCCTGCGGAGTCTGCTGGAACTGGTCCCCCGTGGTGAGCCCATCGCCCTCGACCAGGTGGAACCGGCCGCAGCCATCGTAAAACGGTTTAAGACCGGTGCTATGTCCTACGGTTCGTTAAGCAAAGAAGCCCATGAGTGTTTGGCAATTGCCATGAACCGACTGGGCGGCCGCAGTAACTCCGGTGAAGGCGGCGAAGACCCGGACCGGTTCATCCCCGATGCCAATGGCGACTCTCGTCGCAGTGCCATTAAGCAGGTGGCATCTGGACGGTTCGGCGTCACCAGCGAGTACTTGGTCAACGCCAACGAACTGCAGATCAAGATGGCCCAAGGTGCTAAGCCCGGCGAGGGCGGCCAGCTGCCCGGCAAGAAGGTGTACCCGTGGGTGGCCAAGACGCGGCATTCGACACCGGGTGTGGGTTTGATCTCACCACCGCCGCACCATGATATTTATTCGATCGAGGATTTGGCACAGCTGATCCACGATCTGAAAAACGCTAATACGCAGGCGCGGATCAGCGTCAAGCTGGTCTCCGCAGTGGGTGTGGGCACCATTGCCGCCGGTGTGGCCAAAGGCCGAGCCGATGTCATCTTGATCAGCGGTTACGATGGCGGCACCGGAGCATCGCCCCGCAGCAGCATTCAACACGCGGGATTGCCCTGGGAGCTGGGATTGGCGGAAACCCACCAAACGCTGCTTCTGAATGATCTGCGCAGCCGCGTTGTCCTGGAAACCGATGGCAAGTTGATGTCCGGCAGCGACGTGGCTGTGGCAGCCCTCTTGGGCGCTGAGGAATTTGGCTTCGCCACGCTGCCGCTGGTGGCCATCGGCTGTGTCATGATGCGGGTCTGCAACATGGACACATGCCCTGTAGGTGTGGCCACCCAGAATCCGGAACTGCGGCAGAACTTCCGTGGCGATCCACAGCATGTGGTGAACTTGATGTACTTCCTTGCCGAAGATCTGCGGGAGATCATGGCTCAATTGGGCTTCCGCACTCTGGATGAGATGGTGGGTCAAGCCCAGCACCTCCGCCAGCGAGACCTTGCGGATCATTGGAAAGCCCGGACGGTAGACCTTTCCGGCCTGCTGCATCATGCCCAGGGACAAGGGCGCCAAGGTCAGCAGCAGGAACAAGATCATCACATTAGCAAGTCTCTAGACCAGACTAAGCTGCTGGCCTTATGTGCCCCAGCCCTCGAACAAGCACAACCCGTAACGGCGTCGCTGCCCATCGGCAACGTCCATCGGGTGGTGGGAACCATTATCGGGTCTGAGATTACCCGCCGCTATGGCGGACCGGGGCTGCCGGATAACACTATCGACCTGAAGTTCACAGGATCTGCGGGTCAGAGTTTCGGCGCCTTCATCCCCAGGGGCCTGACGCTGCGCTTAGAAGGCGATGCCAACGATTATCTTGGCAAAGGCATGTCCGGCGGCAAAATCGTGGTCTATCCACCGGCGGCTTCCACCTTTGACGCCGCAGAGAACATTATTATCGGCAATGTGGCCTTCTACGGCGCCACGTCCGGCCAAGCCTATATTCGGGGCCAGGCCGGCGAGCGCTTCTGTGTGCGCAACAGCGGTATTGAGGCTGTAGTAGAAGGTGTGGGCGACCACGGCTGTGAGTACATGACTGGCGGTCGAGTCGTGGTCTTGGGCAGAACTGGACGCAACTTTGCAGCGGGTATGTCCGGCGGTATCGCTTACGTCTGGGATGAAAGCGGCAGCTTCCACGAAGAGTATGCCGCTGTGGAGGAAGAAGATGGCTTGTTCTTAGAAACCCTGAGCGATTCTGCGGAGATCCAAACGGTCAAGAACCTTGTGCAGAATCATTATCGGCATACCGGCAGCACCCGGGCCCAAGATATTCTCCACAACTGGGAACGCAGCGTCAACCGCTTCGTGAAGGTCATTCCCAAAGACTACAAGCGAATGATGCAGGCCATTCGCCGTTTTGAAACCAACGGACTCAGCGTCGACGAGGCGTTCATGGCTGCCTTTGAGGAAAACAGCAGCGATCTGGCTCGCGTCAGCGGCAATTAGGGAGGTCGTAGAGCATGGGAAAACCCACAGGATTTATGGAACACCAGCGGCAGACAGTGAAACAGCGTTCCCCCGGCAGCCGCACGGCAGACTGGCAGGAGCTGCAGCTGCCTGCTCCTGAACGCTTCCTGCAGGAACAGGGTGCCCGCTGTATGGAATGTGGCGTACCTTACTGCAATATGGGTCAATTGTACCAAGGAATGGCCTTGGGATGCCCCATCGGCAATTTGATCCCCGAGTGGAACGATCTGGTCTACAGAGGGCAATGGCGAGAAGCCCTGCGCCGCCTGCAGCTGACCAACAATTTCCCGGAGTTCACGGGACGGGTCTGTCCCGCCCCCTGCGAAGGTTCCTGCACTGTAGGTTTGATCGGGGAGCCCGTGACCATCAAGTCCATCGAAGCAGCCATCGTAGAACGGGGATTCGCTGAAGGCTGGATCCAACCCGCACCGCCCAAAACGCGCAGTGGCCGCACGGTGGCCGTGGTGGGTTCCGGTCCCGCTGGTCTTAGCTGCGCTGATGAACTGAACAAAGCGGGGCATCAAGTCACGGTCTATGAACGGGATGACCGGATAGGTGGCCTGTTGATGTACGGCATTCCCAACATGAAACTGGACAAACGCTATGTCCAGCGGCGCGTGGACCTCTTGGCCGCTGAAGGCATCCAGTTCGTGACAAACTGCGAAGTGGGTACGGGCGTAACCACGGAGGAACTGTCCAGCAAGCACGATGCCGTGGTCCTGTGCTGCGGTGCCACCGTTCCCCGGGATCTGCCTATCCCCGGGCGCGAAGCTTCGGGCATCCATTTTGCCATGGAGTACCTGCGGGGCAATACGCAGCAGCTCTTAGACGATTCGAGCCGGGCCGATTTCATCTCGGCAGCGGACAAGGACGTTGTGATTATCGGCGGCGGCGACACAGGCACGGACTGTGTGGCCACAGCTCTGCGCCACGGCTGCAAGAGCGTGGTGCAGTTAGAAATCTTACCTGAGTCCCCTCGTGAACGCTCGGCTGACAACCCATGGCCACAATGGCCCAAGATTGCCCGCAGCGATTACGGCCAAGAGGAGGCGGCTCACCGTTTTGGCAGCGACCCGCGAGACTACCAAATGATGAGCAGCGAGTTCGTCGTCGATGAGAATGGCCATGTAGCAGGTGTCAAAGCTGGCCAGGTGCGCTGGGAACGCGATGCTGACGGTCGCTATACTCCGAAACCGGTGGTCGGAACGGACAAGGTGTACGCTGCCCAGCTGGTTCTGTTGGCCATGGGCTTTACCGGCCCAGAGTCCCAAGCGGCAGAAGCGGTCGGGATCACATGGACGCGGGACGGTTACGGTACCAACCAGGCCAATGTCTTCGTGGCCGGCGACATGCGCCGCGGCCAAAGTTTGGTTGTGTGGGCTATCGATGAAGGACGGCAAGCCGCCCAAGCCTGCAGCGATTTTCTCGCCGGTATTCGTTGAGGACAAGGACCTCTTCAGGCCAACGCAGAAAACCAGGGACACCCTAATCAGGAGTGTTCCCTGGTTTTTTTGTGAATATCCATGAAGCCATAAAGGCTGTACAAGGTATGCTGACCACTAAGCCGATGCTCCCTGCCATCCCCCGCAGCAGCTCGGCAGCGACGATGTTCATGTTCAAGATCAGGAGCCAATCGGTCTCCAAATGGAGCATCAGCAGCAAGACTGGCAGTGTGGTGCCAGCGTACGCCAAAATCAGTGTGTTGGCCATGGTGCCCATGATATCGCGGCCCACATTCATGGCTGAACGGAACAGAGCTGGGCGGGTGATGTTCTCCCGGGCTTGTTGGATCTCAGCTGCAGCTGAGGCCACAGACATGCCCACATCGGTCACTGCCCCCAAGGAGCCCAAGATAATGCCACTGAACAGAACACCTCGCAGATCAGCGATGCCGCCGTACACCCTCAGCATGTGGGCTTCTTCGGACGTGAAGCCGGTCAACTCCAGCACACTGCCGAACCAGAGAGTTAAAGATCCAGCAACCAGAACGCCGCCGAGCGTACCGAGCACGGCTGCCAGCGACTTGCGGTTCCAGCCTCCCACCACCACAATGGTGACCAAAGCAATGCCGCCGGCCGTGGCCGTAGCAACCCCGATGGGATTGTATCCAGCCAAAATAGCGGGCAGTAAAACGTAAACTATGGCAGCCACAGCCAAAGCCAGAGTCAGCAGCGTTCTTAGGCCCTTGGTCCGACCAATAACCAGCAGCAGCGCGGCGAAGGCCAGAACAAGGAAGGCTAGGCTGCGGTCACGCACCAAGTCCCGCAGATAGACGGTGATCAAATCCCCCTCATGGTACTGCAACCCCAGGAGCAGCCGACTGCCCTCAGTGAGATAGTAGACGTCGGGAATCTCCGCGAAGTAGTAATTAATGAACGTCACTTCCTGGCCCGACGTGGGTCCGCTGGTTAGCTGCGCCTTAACATGCTGTTCAATGTGGTCTGAGCGCTCCACATTGTCCAATTCTACCACCACAGCCCGCTGGTACTGAAAGTCCATGGCGCCAGCGGGGCCCACCGCCAGCAGCATTACATAGAACACCACAAGAGCTGCGAAAATCCACCTCTTGGCCCCCAGGCCATGACCGTAGTTATCTGACATCACGGCGATTCTCCTTTAGGTACTGGGCTAGATCCGCGATGGCTTCTAAGGTCTGTTGGCTCAGATGATGCTCCAGTCCTTCGATGTCTTGATTGCGTATGTTCGGGTCGGCGATACCCAGCAACTGCAGGAACTCATCTAATACTCGATGCCGCTGCTGGATCCGCCGGCCAATGGCTTCGCCGGCCTTGGTTAACGTGACGTTGCTGTACGGCACATAATGGGCTAGTCCCTGTTGATCCAACTTGCTCAACATTCGCGTCACGGTGGATGGGTGGACCCCTAAGGATTGCGCCACCTTGCCCGTGGTAGCAAGACCGTGCTGTTCGATCAACTCATGAATGGCCTCGAGATAGTCTTCTTCTGAGGTACTCACTTTGCGCCTCATACGGAATCCACCCCGCGTTCTACGGCTGCTGCGCCGGATAGCAGCTGCCGGATTTGATTAAATGCGACGGCCACTAGGAAAAAGGCCGTCGATGCCAGCACAATGGCTCCGCCTGAAGATACGTTGTGAATGAATGACATGTATAAGCCCACAACACTGGCCATTCCTCCAGAAAATGCGGCCACAAAGATCATCGACGTCAATCGCCGACAGAAGAGGTAGGCCGTGGCCCCTGGAGTAATGAGCATGGCCACAACCAGAATAATCCCGACAGTCTCCAGGCTGGCCACAATGGTGGCTGTTACCAACAGCATCAGACCATAGTGCAGCCATTCTGTGGGTATACCCAAGGCCTTGGCATAGACGGGATCAAAGGTATAGATCAGCAGTTCCCGGTAAAACACCTTGACCAGAATCATGGCCGCGGCGCCAACCAAAAACGTCAGAATCAAGGTTGGCATCCGCACACCAAGCACATTGCCAAAGAGAATGTGCATCAAGTGTGTCGAGGTGGCCAAACGACTGATGAGAACAATGCCCAAGGCAAAGTACGCCGTCAGCATAATGCCCATGGCCGCATCCTGCTTAACCTTGGTCTTTTGTTCGATCCACGCCATGCTAAACGCAGACAGCGACCCAAAGACGAAAGCACCCAGGGCGAATGGCAAGTTCAGCAAGTAGGCTAGGGCCACGCCAGGCAGCACCGCATGGCTGATGGCATCACCCAATAACGACCATTTCAGCAAAATGACGAAACACGACAGAACACCGCAGACCACTCCAACCAGCAGGGCTGTGAGCAGGGCGCGCTGCATGAATGCGTATTGAAAGGGCTCTCCCAGTTCTCCAGGAAGCAGCATGAACAGCCGTCCCAAACCTTCATAAAGCCAGACCAAAAATCCTTCCAACCAGCCATTCATCCCGGACATGGCAGACCACCCTTCCCATTGCATCGAAGTGCTTTTGCGATCATAGTGCTTATCGCCATCCTAAAAAAAGTGCAGTGAACGTCCAAATGCCTGGCTGATCAAGGATTCTGTGATCACCTTTTCCGGGGGCCCCATCTGGATAACGCGTTTGTTCAAGAGCAGCACGCGATGGGCATAGAGACGAGCCCCGGCTATATCATGAGACGCCATCAAGACTGTGACGCCCTGGGCGGCCATCGCGGTCAGAACATCCATGATTACAGCTTCGGAACGTTGATCCACGCCCGACAACGGTTCGTCCAAGAGCAGAAGGCGCGCCTCTTGGGCTAGGGCCCGAGCCAGAAACACGCGCTTTTTCTGACCGCCGGACAAGGCCTTAATGTCTCGGTCAGCCAGTTCTTCCATCTCCACAGTTTTCAGCGCCGTCAAAGCCGCAGCGGTGTGCGATTCGGTATAATCAGACACGCTGAACAAGCGCTGCAGTCCCTGCCGGCGAATCCGTCCGTAGAGGCCCAATTTCACTACATCCTTGACAAGAACTGGATAATCCCAATCTATATCGCCTTCTTGTGGCATATATGCCACAAAGTTGGACCGCTGTTGGCTCAGCAGAGACGTTCCATTCACCGTTAGGGAACCAGCATAACGGCGATTCACGCCGGACAGAATGTTGAACAACGTGGATTTGCCTGCCCCGTTAGGTCCGATAAGAGCTACCAGTTCACCAGGGAAAAGGTCAAAGGTCACATTGTCCAGGGCCAGATCTTTGTTCAAGGGGTACTGCGCAGTGATGCCTTTGGCTGCAACCACAGGCGCAGCAGCCTGTGGTTGCTCTGTTCGTACAATTGCCGGATGCGTTTCTTGCTCCAACAGTTTCACAGCCTCACCTACTTTGGATGAAATTCTATTTTAGGGGCGCAGACCTTCCACAATCACGTTGGCATTATGGCGCATTACGTGGAGATACGAGGAAGCGGGACCCTCTGGACCGCTCAAGGAATCCACGAACAATGGTCCTTTTACAGCCAGTCCTGTGTCGGCAGCAACGGTCTGCACATAACGATCGGAAATTGTGCTTTCCCAGAAGATGGCCGCCGGTTCGTACTGAGCGATCACGCCTAGAATCCGCACGATCTGCTGTGGGGTTCCTTCTTCCTCCGCATTGGTACCCCAGATCCCGTCATGCACAAAACCATACGCTTCGGCAAAGTAGAGAAACGCTGCCTCACTGGTGATCAAAACCCGCTGTTCGTCCGGAATTACAGCCAGTGCGGCTCGAAGATCCTCATCCAAGGTCACCAACTCCGCCTGCAGACGTTCCGCATTGCTGCGATAGAACCCTTCGTTGTCGGGGTCTGCGGCTGCCAGAACCTCAGCAATGATCGCAACATACGCCACCACGTTGCTCGGGTTCATCCAGACGTGGGGATCGATATCGCCCTGCTGTTCACCGATCTTAATGCGCAGGTACCCTACATCCGCTCGCTCACCCAGAGCTGTGCGTGTACTGTTAGGATCCAGAACGGCTTCCGCCTGCGGCAGCCATTCTTCCAGACTGAGGCCGTTGTAGAAGAAGACGTTGGTTTCTTCTAGATCCACAAAGTTCCGGGGAACAAGTTCCCATTCATGAACCTCGGCGCCTACAGGAACCACTAGACGGTGGTCAATGCGATCTCCGCCCACTTCCTGAACAAGATCATAAATGATGCTAAAACTGGAGCTGACGACCAAGGGGTCTCGGGCTGCCGCCGGGAGCGCGATGTTTGGGAACAAAAGTACGGAAAACACAACGATGAGCCATAGTTTCATTATAGTGACCTCCTTTTTGTATGCGTACAACAAATTTGTATTTATACAAAGTATATCGTTCTAGATCCGCAGAGGCAATAGTTAGGTTCACCCAAAACCAACGATTTTTCCCCCTTTATGACGTTTTTTGAGAATGATTCTCATTCTCTTTCATCCATGCTCTGTTTTTTCATCGTTTCGGGTTCAGGCCCTACCCTTTCCAAGGCGTTCTACATCTTCTGCTGGACTATGGGATCCGAGAGCAGCCAACGGAAAACCTTTCCTCGCGGTGAAAAACCTGATACAATAATGCTACCCATTATCTACTCTCGTCACGTCGGTGGCGATGGACCTACTCTTGTCAGGGCCTGCGCCAACAATGAGCCGGACGTTGCGCCCGGCACCGTTATCTGGAGAACAGCACCAGCGGCTTTCCCAAACAAGCAAGCTGTGCAAGGGATATGCGTGGTAACGTCGAATCTTCAACCTATTGGGGGTGATTGTTTGCACATCATTACTGGTTTGGTGGTTAGTACATTGGCGTCCCGCTTCATGGGCAAACGTACTCGCACTGCAAAGCGAAATCCTGCCGTTCCCAAGCAGATCAAGGTAGCCCATGCTCTGCCGGGACGGATTCGCCTGTACTGCTGGGAGTTCCGCAGCCCACGGGTGAGCGAGGCCCTTGGCGGGCAGTTGCGGCGCGTCGATGGAATTCTGTCAGTGGAGAACGGTCAGCATACCGGTTCTCTACTCGTGAGGTATGATCCGAAAATGATCGACCAAGAGCTTTTGGTGGCCGCTATCCAAAAGTTACTAGGTCCTGATGCGCCGCTGCCCAAACAAGGTGCGGTCATGGACGAACTGCAGTTGGGCTACGACGCGTTTAACTACGCTATTTTGCAGAAAACGGCTGGAGCCGTTGACGTACGCACACTGATGGCTGGCGGGCTTTTCACCCTGGCTGTTAAGGAGCTGGTGCGGACTGGTTCCCTTGGTATGCCGACACCTATCACATTGCTGTATTGGGCGTTCCTCTTATCTGGCTTGAGCCGCTCTGACTCTCAGTGATCGGGAAGGCAGCGCCGATGGCCACATAGACAAGATCGTCCCGGGCCGATATGCCACTCTATCTGCACAGTTCCGGATCCTTATTTGCACCTAGATACATGAAAAGCTGCGACTGAATGGGGTGATCAACCAGTGTTTCTCGAAGACTGGCTGGGAAGCAGACTCCAGCACTATCGCGTGCTGCACGCCATTCCTGGACGAATCCGTCTGCAGATCCCGTTCTGGAAAAAGCTCCCTCAAGAATGGAATCTGGCATCCAATACGATGAACTTGGATCAGTGGCTTCCCGGCATTGACGATGTGCGGGTGAACTCCGTTACGGGAACGGTCTTGATCTCCTATGATCACGCAGCCGTCTCCGAAGGGGAAATCCTCGGCGCCCTTGATGAAATGGCGGACCTTCTGCGCCGGCACCGCAAACAACTGGCCAAGTTTGGTCCCGATCATCAGGCTGAGGCGCTGGGGTATTTGCAGAAAATCATCGAAGCCCATTGGACGTGGCTGCACGCGCAGAGCGACAGGGGCCCCAAGACATCCAGATCAGAATAAGTCGGGTCTGGAAACCGGGATTCAAGGTGTCGCTCTAAAACCCTAGTGACAGGGCGATTTTTGGAGCTCATGACCATGGAAGTTCCATTTAACAGGATTTCGAGGGTTTTGCAGTTCTTGAGCTGCGTACCGAAGAAGCATCCAGACGAACTAGCAACAGCAGATCCCTTGGTTCGACGGGCTCTGCCGAGTTTCACCAAATAATGGAAGCTGTTCTGGGAGGCATACCGCTTTGTTTGCAAAGAATGAAGAACGCCTGATGGCCGTGCAAGTGGTTCATCAGCTGCCCGGCCGCCTGCGCTTCCGCTGTGGTGCTCTCAAATATTTGGGCCACGTGGAAAGCGAGCTGCTGCAGGGCCTACGCCAACATCAACATATTGGACAGGTGGATCTAAACACCATTACCGGCAGTCTCTTGGTGCTTTTTGATCGCGACCATATCAACAGCGAAACGGTGGCGGAGATGATAGAGAACCATCTCAACACTTTCGCTCTCCTGGCCTATGAAAAACAACGCGCCCAATACAGCAACGTTGAAGTAAAAGAACGCCGTCTGCAGGATGAGTCCTTTGTCGATATCGCCAAGCGAGTGGCTATATCCGCCGGCTCCCTGGCTGTCTTTGGCTTGGCACGAACGTTAAGAGGTCACGGCATGATGGGTTGGCGCCGCATTCTGTTGGCACCGCCCGCTTTGGTCAGCATCGGCCTTTCCATTCCCATTTTCCAAAGCGGCTGGGAGTCCCTGCGTACGACCAAACGCCCGAACGCCGATACACTGACATCGACGGCTGTCATCACCGCCCTGCTCACGGGTCGCTCTCTCTCGGCTTTGGTGACCATTCTGCTGGCGGATATTGCCGAAATGATGACCGCCTACACCATGGAAAATACGCGCAAGGCCATCGGGGATATGCTCAGCATTGGCGATGAAGATGTCCTGGTGGTCACCGCCGAGGGCCATTTGGTGCAAAAGCCCGTCACCCAAGTGGATATCGGAGAAGTGGTCAGCGTTCAAACTGGTGACAAGATTGCTGTGGATGGTATTGTGACCGACGGTGAAGCCTATATTGACGAATCTCCCATCACGGGCGAGTACTTCCCCGTAAGAAAGGCTGCAGGCGAACCGGTTTATGCTGGAACTATTCTCCGATCGGGGCAGGTGCGGGCCGAAGTAACGCACGTGGGTGACGACACCACCGTGGCCCGCATTGTGTACATGGTAGAGAATGCGCTGAGCCGTAAAGCCCAAATCCAGACATTTGCCGACCGTTTCTCAGCCCGCTTGATTCCCGTGAACTTTGGGCTGGCGGCAGTCATCTTCGCTATCACTCGCAATGTGAACCGAGCGCTGAGCATGATGATCATCGACTTCTCCTGCGGCGTGCGCCTGTCAACGGCCACAGCACTATCGGCATGCATTCACAACGCAGCGCGCAACGGCGTTTTGATCAAAGGTGGTAACTTCGTGGAAGCCCTGGCAGAAGCGGATTCTTTGATCCTCGACAAAACAGGAACCATTACCGAAGGCAAACCGCGAGTGACAAGCATCCATACCACAGAACACTGCAGTGAGAAGGAGCTGCTGCAGTTGGCAGCGGCAGCGGAAGAAGAATCCTCACATCCGTTGGCCCATGCTGTCTTGGAACAGGTGCGGCAATCTGGACACGCTATCCCCGAGCACGGTCTCGTGGAAGTGGTGGCCGGCCGTGGGCTGTGGACCACCGTCAACGGCGAGCGCATCATTCTCGGTAACCGCAAGTACATGCAGGAGTGCGGGGTGGCCTTGGATGACCTGCGCAGCGAAATCCGCAGCCTTGAGCAAAAGGGTGAGATCATCATCTATGCAGCCAGAGACCAGCAGTTCCTGGGGGTCATTGGCATTCATGATGCCGTTAAACCCAGCATGAAGAAAGCTCTCAATCGGCTGCGGAACTTAGGCTTTGATGACGTCCGGCTGCTGACCGGTGACATTGCCTTTCAGGCCGAAAAGATGGCGGCGCGCATGCACATGGATGATTTCGGCGCCGAACTGATGCCAGAGGACAAGGTCAAGACACTGTTGGCCATGCAGGCCAACGGATCGCGTGTGGTCATGATTGGCGACGGAATCAATGATGCCCCGGCCTTGGCCTACGCCGATGTGGGAATTGCCATCGGCAACACCCGCACCGATGTGGCCATCGAATCTGCCAACGTAACCATTACCAACGACGATCCACTGCTCATCCCATCCACCATCCAACTGGCCCGCAATACCATGTCCACTGTGAGGGACAATTTCCGTTTGGTGGTAGGAATTAACGCCATGGGCATTGTATTATCTGCAGTAGGATGGCTGCCGGTTGTCTGGGGTTCAGTACTGCACAACTCGTCAACGATCCTGGTGGTCCTCAACTCTGGACGCCTTTTGTTCCAGGACTTTAAAAGGAGGGTCCTTCTATGAGTACAGGTGATGTAGTCATTGTTCATGAACTTCCTGGACGCCTCCGGCTGCGGCTGGGACGCCCGCCCCGGAATATTGAGGACATGGTGGCCAGCGTTCGCAGGCACGAGGGTATCGGCCATGTGGTGTTCAGTCCTGTCACCCGTTCGCTGCTGGTGCGTTACAATCCGGCGCTGGTCAATGCTGTGGAGATTCTTGTGCGTGTAGCGATCTTTCTTTCGCTGCATTTTGAGAATGCCAGTGTCAGTATCTCCCACGCCCTGCCCAGCCACAACCTCCGAGCCATAGATTATTACGCTGGCAGCTCCCTGGTTGTGGCAGCCTTAGGCCGGGCAGCCGCCGGTCCGTGGGCGAAGGTCTTGGAGTACCACGCTGGGGCTGCCACCGTTGTCTCTGTGTTCAATCATGCCTGGCAGGAAGTGGCCGACGAAGGGGTGTACCATCCGGAAGTTATCTCCGTAATGTATCTTATCAACTCCATGCTCAGAGGCAACATGCTCACGGCTACTGCCATCACCTGGGCCGCCACATTCGGCCGCCATTTGCTGGAAGCCACGGACGAGCACTGCAGATTGCAGGCTGCGGCTGTGGATGACGACGGCAGTGAAGCCTATATCGATGTGATGGTGAAGCCCATGCGGTCACCACAGGCCAATCCGCTGAAACTAGTTGTCGCTGCTATGGGCAGCTTTATTGGATTAGAACAACCGGGCGGCGAAAACAATATTATGCGCCGCATCGCCAACATGTCAGCAAACCATGGAAATGTTCTGGAAGGAATGGGACGAACGCCCCAACGGGTCTATATGCGGCTGAATCAGTAGTCGCGTGCCAAGACTGACCCTGGGAACGCCTGCGGAAATGTTATCCGAAAGCAGGAACTTCGTGCCTGCGCTCCCCAAGCGCAACCTATGCAGCGCAGTACGTCGGCGAGACAATGCAGCACAACTGCACCAATGCCACGGGGAACAACGTTCCCGGGACGAGCATTGCGGCCAAAGCACAAGGTGGCACAAACAATCACCGGATTGACCCAGCGTAAGCTGGTATCATACAGCAGCATGGCCTTGCACCGTGATTGAGGACTGGGCAGTATGTCCGCAACCGCCATGTTGCGCTGAGGAGGCGAAGGAAGATGGCCAACTTTATTGGGGTTAACAGAGATCATGCTACAGGTTTTGTCGTAGGTCTAGGAGTCGCTGCGGCTGGTTACTACCTATACATGAAGAACAAAGCCAAAGTGGACGAAACTTTGGCTGGCTATGGCATTCAGCTGCCAGCGCCCGATGAGCAGAACCTGTCCGGCCTGACGTTGGAAGAGCTGATGTTGAAAAAGGAAACCCTTGAGGACTTAATTGCCGAAAAAGAGATGGAATTAGAACAAACTCCCGTGCCAGAAGTGGCGGAGCCGGAGGCCAAACCCAAAGGCAAAGCCAAATAAAGATTGCGATACTGTTCCATGGACATTGGATCCAAATGTTCCGACAAAAGAGCTGCCGGCCTCTGGCCGACAGCTCTTTTGCCATGTATCTAGTGCTTACGCCACTGTTTTCCAAGCAAATATCTGCCATGTGCTCGCATTACATCTCCGGTTCCTCTCCCGTGATGCTGATTAGGGCGAAGTAGGCAGCTCGCCGGGCTTCGTCATGCTGGCCGTCATCATGGAGAATCTCTTCTAAGCGAGGCACGGCCGGGGCTGCATCAGGGCCGATGGTGTTCAAAGCCGTAGCCGCGCGATACAGTGTTGTAGGTTCTTCTTTGGACAACAGTTCAATCAATGTGGGCACTGCAGCTTCGCCCATGGCTGCCATGGCAAAGGCCGCCGTTGCTGCCGCTTCGCGGAAGCTGCGATCATCCTGCTGCAGCAGCTGGGCCAGGTTGGGAATGGCCGCGATGGCATCTGGCGCTAGGTGCTGCTGGATAATCCGAGCTGCACCCTGAGCTACGCGCCAGGATGGATCCAAGAGGGCTGCACTGAGGGCGTCCAGGGCCGGGCGGGCTGCGGGCCCCGCTGCCCACAAAGCTTCGAGGGCGGCGGTTCGCACCGAGTCGTTCGTATCCGTCAGATGCTGGGCGATAACACCCACATGCGGTGCCACAGCTGCGCTGGGAAAGTGGCCCATTGTCTTTAGTGCATATTGGCGCACTGTACCATCGCTGTCATTGGCTGCCCGGATCAACTGGTCAGCCACGATCACAGCCTCAGCCCCGATTCCCTCTATTACCTGCGCGACTTTGATCTGTACGTCTGCATTGCCGTCAAAGAGGGCAGGCGCCAGGGCCGCCGCCCGTTCACCACCGTCATAGTCGACCCAGCGCATGGCCTCCGCTGCCAACATCCTCACCTGGGATTCGGCATCATTGAGGGCCCGCGGGAGAGCTGACATCAACTGCGGCGAATACTCGGCACTCTTTTGTCCCCACGCCGCCAACGCCTTGGCTGCCGCAATACGCATGGGCACGTGGGATTCCTCCAAACCCTGAACCAGCAGCGGTATGGAATGATGGGGAAAATACCAGGCATCGGCCACGATGGCTGCGGCGCCTAGGCGCAGTTCCAGATCCCCGTGTCCCAGATAGGGCACGATCCGGTCCATCACATCATCAATGGGTCTTGTCCCAATCTTCTTGCCATCGGGCTGCTCTCGGCCTAGACGTACCAGGGCGTCCATGGCTGCGCTCCGCACAGCGGCTTCCCGGTGCTCCAGAAGGCCCAGCAGATCGGCGGCGGCATCGCGCCGGCGATACGCTACACCAAACTCCTTGCTGGCCAGCTGTCGTTCGGCTTCGTCGTCACTCTGAAGCATGGTCAGCAGTTCATTCGTGGAGGCCGCTTCTGGATCGAATTCGGGCTCAGCTGGAGCTGCCGGCTGCGCACCGGGCATGCCCGGCATCTCGGGCATTTCTGACATATCTGGCATGCCCGGCATCATAAACCCACCCATGCTCTGCAGTTCCACGGTCAACGTCTTACTCTCTCCCGCCGCCAATGTTACCTTGGCTTGGGCTGGCATTACCATGGCCTCCGTCTCCACAAGCATAATCATGACATCATAGGTCCCCGCTGGCAGCGCGATTTTTTTGGGGCTGCCCTCTTCCATAACGGCTGGCATCATGTTCCCCATAATGATTACCTGGGCCGCCAGACTAACGTCCTCACCACCGAGGATGGCAATAACCTCCAGTTCCCCTTGGTTGGCCAAAACAGACACCGATGCCAACATACTGACCACGATCAGAACTGAAGTTACCACCACCAACCAACGAGTAAAACGGCTCCTTGGACTTCCAACACGCTGTGCGGCAGGCTTGGTCATCAACGGCACCTCCTATGATATGATTGGATACTTTCAGATAACGCTCCCGAGACCGATGGCTGTGGCAGCCACCGGCAGCATGGTATGGTCCAAAGGCCCTCCATGGGGCGATGGGCCCGTGGCCTCCGGGACCAAGCTGGGCGGTCACTCACCTTCCGGCGGATCCAACACCCGGGTGAAGTTCCACTCCAGTGTGTTTCTCACTTCAATTCGCGGCCGAGCCAAGAAGAAGAACGGTGCGTTGCGAACCGGCGATGGCCAGCTTATGCTGTCCTGCAGCCGATCGGTGAAGCGATCATACTCCGGCCAGTTCAACCGTCCGATGGACGGGTTGTCCAGCCAACTGATTGCCAAGTAACGCATGACCTCCGGCTGAATGACAGAATGCTGACTGACCATCCGTGATTCCTGTTCACTGTCGCTCTCGCTGCCGTCACAGTTCTCTAAGATGACATCAGAGCGCACCGTGGTCATAAACTGTCCGGAGACAACCACAGGCACGGACACAGCGACGCGATACTTGCCATCACGGACCTGAATGGCCGCTCGCGGCGATACCTGCAGAGTTCCATCCGTAGTCTTCACAGTCCGACGGCCGGAATAATCGCGGGTTAAGGTCACCAAGCAGTCCACGGGCTGTTCTGCTCGCTCCGAACACGTAGGGCACCGTTCAATGCTTTCGCGGATCTCGGTATAGTCATGGCGGCCTTCCAACTCCACGAACCACCGGTCATCCATCCCTTCCCAGGGAACTTGGTCGGCCACATGGGAATCGGGCTCCAGCAGCAGTGTGGGGCTGTCCGCCTTCAGGGTATAGTGATTCAACACATCGTACGTAACAATGCGCACTTCACCAGCCTCTTCCGGAGATTCAGCGCCGGCCCATACTTCCACATCGATTTGCCTGCTGTAGCGCACCCAACCCACCCACGGTACTGGTTTAACGCGTTCGATATGAATGCGCGAATCCGTGGCGCCGAGACCGGTCACGCCCTGCATCCAATCAGCCACACCAAGAATGACGTCTTTGCGGCTCCAAACTCCGCCCTCTGGCATCTGTGACAATGCATGCGACCGGATCCAAGCACCGCTCTCACCAAAGGCCC
>PWMW01000027.1 GCA_003559095.1 Clostridiales bacterium
CGCTCACCGCGCGGCGGTACCAAGCATCCATCCACGTCACAGATAAAGTGGGATCGCATAGTTCCCCTCGTTTTGCTTTCCATTATGTAGACTCTCCTTGCACACGATGAGCAGCCGCCGCTGCAAGAGGATTCGCTGTTCGCAGCTACCCACCAGTATTTTTGTCACCAAACCCATCAAGACCGATGTTCAGAAGCGCATTGTTCTTGTACTATTCGAGGCGAACTGCATGAAACCTTTTCCGTCCGCTAGGATCCCGACAGCAGCCTGGAAATTTCTTACAGGCACCAGGTATCTGGAGAAAATTTCCAAATCCCACTGCCATCATGGAATAACCTGGAACTTACCAGGTATGTGGAAAATACTTCCAAACATTCGCCACCACTCCAACCCGAAGTCGAAACCAACACGTCCACCACCACCAAGAACACTCAGATCCACGCCAAGCCTCGCAGCCGCGAACCCAGTCTCGCCTAAGACCCCGGCAACCGGAAATCACCAGTCAAACGTTAACAGATCCTCAAGATATCCCGACTTCGTCAAATCGACGAAAATTAGTAACGAAAAACGACGAAAATCGTTCGTAAACCTTTCCAATGATTTAAATCCCAGTTTATGGCTTTCTTAGCTCACTCGTTATATACTATAGGTGAGTCAAAAACACGTGACGAACCTCAAAGCTGTGCGACGAGGAACACACGGAGCCTTGGATCGGTGATCCAGGAACCGGAGAAACAACGATAGCATCTGCCGAGGAATCATCGTCACCCTACCCAGCAGCGGAGCATTGGCCGCAGAGCCAATCGCACTGGGAAGGAAAGAAAAGGAGGTCTTCACATGTTTGACATTCTTACAGCCGTTCAGACCCGTCGTGAAGAACAAGAGTTGGCTCGGAACAAGCGCGACAAACTGAACAAAACCGCCAACCGGTAAAGAAGCACCACCGGTAAGGCCGGTCTTTGTTCTACGGCTTGCAGCCGTCGCCAAAGCAAACTGACAGTTCGCACTGGAATCCACGAATCGTAGTTCAGATGACCTTGGAGATAGATCATAGCAACTACATCTTTTAGGCACCGAACATGACAGTCATGCAGTAGCGATACAGCCTAGATGGACCATGGACGAAGTACAAAACGCAGCAGATACTCCAGACAAGAATGCCCTCCACACAGCCAGAAGCGAACGCAAATGAATAGAGCATGCAAACATCAAGGGAGGCGGCTGAACAAGCGGCCTCTTTTGATGTTTCCGCGCTTAGTCGCTGCGCTTGGTGGCCACGCCTTTTTTATACCACTGCTTTCGGCGGATTGCTTCCACGCCTGGATGACTCCCGGACATACGCAGCGTTGGATATTGCGATTGGGCAAAAAACGTACCTTAGCGTCCAGCTCTGTTATCTCGGGCCAGTCCCAGGCGTCACCTCCGACATACCTCCATAATCCTCCCCAAGCGTCTGCAATCATCCGCAGATGTCCCCAAAGGTCCCAACTCCGCTGCAGCAAGGTTCAAATCCTCCCATCAGTGACAAGCCGTCCCACCACTAGCAAACGTCCCACCACTAGCAAAGCCTTCTTACCGCTGCTAAGAAGCGATGACGACAGCCGAATCCTCACACCCGGCTCACTCGGGACCAAAGAACACCCTTCCGGAGCAAACACCGTCCTGCCCCAAACACCATCAGGGACCAAACACCATCACGGAGCAAACGCCATCACCAAGCAAACGTAGATGCCGATACCCCAGTGCAGTATTGACGACCCGGTGCCCTTAACAACGCCGCTCCTCACTGTCACCGATATGAAACTGATAATCATTCGCAAAAGTTTGTGAAAGATGTTTACAGAAAATTCATGAGCTCAGAAGTCATAAATCCCGCCATCGGCGCACGAACCGCAATATTAGAAATTCCTTAAATGCCTTTGCAATAGACAATTCCGGCACATTGGCATACCCAAGATCAAAATGTGATCCAAAAGGACACCTCCTGTTATCTAGACGAAAATCGCAAACCATCGTCGACATAGCTTTGCAATCTTTTAAACCTCTGTTTATTGAAGTGCCAGCTAATTGGGTATATACTTAAGTCACAGCAAGGGAAACAGCAGTTCAGCCCAGCAGCGCCTCACACAAGCAGTGGCGCCAGCGGCAAAGAACTCTGCAGATTCCTCGGCTGGCAGGCAGCAAAGCTCAAAACACAATCAGCTGCCGGTTCATTGGATAACGGCACCTTCCAACAAGGTGCTCCCAAATAAAGGAGGCAAAACACTATGTTAGATATCTCCATGATCGTTCAAACCCGTCGTGAAGAACTGGATATGGCTATGAAGCGCCTGCAGAAGCGCAGCGAACGCAGAAGTCAATAAGATTCCAGGTAGCAGGCCCAGATGGTACCAATGACAGTACGTCATGAAGTACCCCATGAATTAGGTCATGCATAGAGTAAAGACAGCCACCGGCTGTCTTTTTTCTTTTCCCCAGCCAATTTCAGCAGGATTTCTTGAATTGTAAGGGAAATCTGTCCAATATGGAGGTGACTGCAGTGGAACCCAAATTGATCGTCTTAGACGTGGATGGGACCCTGTTAACATCGGACAACCGCATTCTGCGCTCCACCCGCCGGGTATTGGCCTCGGCCGCCGAGCGGGGACACCAGATCGTCTTGGCCAGCGGTCGTTTTCCCGGTGGCATTCTACCCATTCTGGCAGACCTGGATTTGGAGGACAGTGTGTACATAGCGCTCAACGGAGCCTTGGTGGCCCGCGGGGAAGAAGTCCTTCACGAAGAGACCTGCCCTTTAGAACCTTTGGAGCGAGCGGTAGCCGAAGCCCGCGACCTACACCTCAGCGTCAATGTCTACAGCGGCATGCGCTGGGAAGTCATGGACTGGCGCGACGAAGTGGCTCGCGAGGCCCAAGAGGTAGGCTGCCAACCAGAGTTGGTGGATGCCCTCACCCTAGAAGGGGCCCACAAAGTTATGATCATCGCCGAACCAGAAGATGCGGCAGCCTATGCATCCTGGGTGCGCCACAACGTGGAAGGCCTGCATGCCAGTACATCCCTGCCTTGGCTGACGGAAGTCGTCAAACACGGCGTCTCCAAAGCTTCTGCCCTGTCTTGGGTGGCCAGTTACCTGGACATTCCCATGCACAATACCATCGTTGTCGGCGACGGTGAAAACGATGCCGAAATGATGGAAATGGCTGGGATCAGTGTCGCCATGGGCAATGCCAGCGCCGAAGTAAAGCAGCGAGCCCGCTTCGTCACCACCAGCAACGACCAAGGCGGTGTAGGTTGGGCTTTGGCTCAGATTCTGCGCCTGCGGCAGATCCATCCCGATCGCAGTCACGAAAAAGAATAGTGTCCCATCCATCAGACCTGCTTCAGCAGCCCCGCTGGCTGCCGAAGCAGGTTTTTTGCGCGCACCTGCCCGCACTTGCCCACACCTGCCCGCACCTGCCAAAATCCGTCCCGAGACGGAGACACAATACGGCCTCCTGCGGTGTCTTCTCTCAGCCCTGTGAGCTAAAGTATTACTAGCAGCACTATTTCATAGAGAGCAATACGTGGTTTACGATCGAGTTCGAAACGCCGTTTATCAGGCGTTTCTCCGAGGAGGCCCGCAAATGTTGGGCGTGGAAACACGGCTATGCAACAGGCCTGCTAGATGAGGGTTTACCAGCATCCTAGGTCGAGACCTTACCTGACCTCCGCGGGCGCCAGCATGGAAGCGCAGCATTCCGTAAGCCGTCCACAAACCATTCCATAAAGAAGACGCGACAATCAGCAAAATCGCAGGAAAACCACAGCTCAGCGCGGAATAAAAACCTAGAACGAGAGCACACGAACGAAAACTTCCGAATGAAAACACAAAAACGGAAACAGCCGTTCTCTGGGGTGAGACCATGTCCGAGCCAAAAACCACAGCTGTGGACCCGTCATTGCAGAAAGATCTGAGTCGCTTCATTCTCGAGGGCAGCCTGAACACGGTCTTTGGTACCGTCATCGGCGGCGCCTTTTTGGTGGCCTTTGCCCTGGCCCTGGGAGCAACAGACGCCCACATCGGTCTGCTCACGGCCATGCCCGCGCTCTTGAACTTAGTGCAGATTATCGGGTCGTACCTGATATCGCTGGTAGGCAGTGCCAAGCGCGTCTGCTTGGTGGCCTCCGGCATCTTCCGGCTGATCTGGCTCTGCATCCTGCTCATGCCCATGTTCATCCTCTCGGATCCAGGAACGGGAGCCGTGGTCCTCATCGCTTTTATCGCAGCGGCCAGCCTCTTCAGCTCTCTCAGCGGCATTGCCTGGATGTCCTGGATCACTCCCACGGTGCCGGAGTCCATTCGTGGTCGGTTTTTTGGCCACCGCAATATGGTCGGCAGCTTTGTCGGCATGATCATCGGCCTCGTAGCGGGGAGATTTATTGACTTTTGGCAGAACACCTATCCCGAAGGGTCCCAGATGATCTTGGGGTATTCCCTGCTCTTTGGCTTTGGAATCCTCTTCGGCGTCGCCGGCTGGGTCGTCTTGACCCGGATTTCCGACCCCCATTCCACGAAA
>PWMW01000386.1 GCA_003559095.1 Clostridiales bacterium
AAGCCAACCTGCTCTTGGACGAGATGGGTTTGAACCAGCGGGATGCGGAGGGTTATCGTTTGTTGGCCAATGGTGAACGACTCAGCTTCACCATCGAGTTTGTGGACATCACAACGGCCAAGGTACCCAATGTCGAGCTGGTCACCGAGTATTGGAAAGAATTGGGTGTGGAAGCCCGTTCCCGTGAAATTTCCGGAGAACTGGCCGGCCAGCGGGCACCGGCTAACCTTATGGATGCCACTCTCTGGCACGGTGACAAGGCCAGTGACGTGCTGTTCCCAGTGCAGGCACAGTTCTTTGTGCCCCAGGGTCCCGGCTGGGAGCGGAGCAAGTGGCCGCTTTGGGGACGCTGGCTGCACACGGGCGGTACGGCCGGTGAGGAACCGCCGGAGATGATCAAGGAACTACGTGTATTGTGGGAAGAAATGCTGGATGAACCGGATCCGGATCGCCAACTGGAGTTGGGGCACAAGATCCTCCAGGCCCAGGCAGACAATCTCTGGACCATCGGTACTATCGGTCGGGCTCCACATCCGCTGATCGTCAATCAGGCATTGCGCAATATTCGCGACGATGGTCTTTGGGTTTGGGATACGGTGCATCTAGCCACCCACAATCCATCGCAGATCTTCTTCGATCACTAACATCACCAAAACACCCCTACAGCAGCTGTATTCTGCTGTAGGGGTGTTTCTTCAGTCAATGCATTTTGTCGTTCACTCTGGCCGCAGCAGCTCGTGGTCCTGCCAGTAGGCGAGTTCACCCTGCCCCCAAAGACCGGCTTTGCGACGCTGACCCCGGCCAGTGACCGGCTCTTTGGTGCCATCCACCGCTGGATCGACATAGTGGGCGAACCAATCCTGCAGCTGCCGCTTCAGATCCGTGCATACCTCCTCAAGGTCGACTAACTCCACGAGGTTCCTTTCTTCGTTAGGATCTGCGTGCAGATCATACAGCTCGTGGGGACCGTAAGGGTAACGGTGGACATATTTCCAGCGTTGGGTACGGATCATACGTACCGGACCATATTCATCATAGATGATCACGGGTTTGTCATGGTCGATTACCTCACCCTGGAGAGTGGGAAGAAAACTGCGTCCAGGAAGCTCATGGGCAGCGTCGTTGGTGATGCCCGTTCGTTCGAGGATGGTGGGAAAGATATCATAGTGGCTCAACATCCGTTCGCAGACAAGACCACCAGCTCCCTGGGGATCGTGGATGATCATGGGCACCTTGATGGATGTGTCAAACATATTCTGTGGAAAGGTACCGTTGCCCTTGCCGTAGATCCCGTGATGTCCCATATTCATCCCGTTGTCGCTGGTGAAGATGATCAAGGTATTGTCCCGGATCCCCTGTTCTTCCAAGGCGTCCACCAGTCTCCCCACATTGCGGTCCACCGACGTGAGGGCTGCATAGTATCCCGTCAGGATCTCCCGGCGCCGTTCCGGTGTGCGTCCCCAAGGAGCGCTGTTCATCTGCCAGGGGTGCATGGGCAGGTCCGGACATGACTGGAATGGGCAATCCGCATATAGTTTTCGCAGCTCCTGCGGGTGTTCATGGGCTTCCCACGGGCTGTGCGGCGCTGTGTAATGAACACCAAGGTAAAATGGAGTATTGAGGTCACTGTTAGCCGCGATGAAACCAAGGGCGTCATCGGTGATGCAGTCGGTAATGTAGTCCTCTTCCTGGACCCATTCGCCGTTGCGATTCATGTCAGCACCGTAGTACGGCCCGCCTCCCTCTTTATGAACATACCAGTGCTTAAATCCATGCTGGGGCAGAGCACTGTCTCCGAGATGCCATTTGCCAGACAGCCCGCAGGTGTAGCCGTGAGCTGCCAAGAGATCCGTGTATGTGGTGAACCCCTCCAAAAACTGAATGGGATCCGGTTTTACGTTTCCTTCGCGGATCCAGTCGTGGATGCCATGCTGCGACGGAATGCGGCCCGTAAGGATGGAGGCCCGGGCTGGGGAACACACGGGGGAAGCACAGAAGAAATTGTTGAACAAGATGCCTTTCGCCGCTAACCGATCCAAATTGGGCGTGATAATTTCGTCGTTGCCCGCAGCCCCTAAGGCCCAGGCGCCTTGGTCGTCGGTGAGAATGAAAAGAATGTTCGGGTGTTCGTTGGTCATCATAGCCACTCCTTTATTTTTTGTCGGAACAAGTATACTACTGACGATCTGCTTGAACCAGGTAGCCACAGAAGCGCCAACCACCCAACGAGTTCCAAAAGTTGCGTGGGTCATCCGCTATGCGCAAAGGATTTTGTCGAATAATGACGAAAGAGCGACGTACGGCAGATTCGCCACCTGGCTTCTGGCTATAGACATTGGTCATGCCGTGGAACGGTGAACTGCGACGGCGGGTTCCATAGGCTGAGGCTAGGGTATCGAACGATGGGAGGAAGATATCGTGAAAACAGTCTTAATTTTACTGGATACGTTAAATCGGCATATGTTGAGTACATACGGCAGGCCGGTCGCCGAGACGCCGAACATTGAGCGTCTGGCCGCCCGCAGTATCACCATGGATAATCACTGGCTGGGATCGGCGCCATGTATGCCAGCCCGGCGAGACATTATGACCGGGCGCCTCAATTTCCTGGAACGCCCGTGGGGGCCCATTGAGCCCTTCGATATTACACTGCCGGAATTACTGCGCAAAGCCGGTGTCTTTACGCATATCACTACGGACCATAACCATTACTTCGAGACTGGCGGCGAGAATTACTGCCAAGCTTTCAATTCTTGGGAGTTTCACCGCGGACAGGAGTTCGATCCATGGGTATCACGAGTTGCCGGGGCACCACTGCCGCAGGATATGATCGGGCGCGCGTCCGAGCAGTATGAGTTGAACCGCTCTCGTTTCCAGACGGATGCTGATTACTCAACGCCGCAGACGCTGGCCTCTGCCTGCAGCTGGCTCCAAGACAATCGCGGTGCCGATGATTTTTTCTTAATGGTTGAGGGATTTGATCCCCACGAGCCCTTCGATTGCCCCCAAGAGTACCTGGACATGTACAATGACACTTACGACGGCCCTCACTTCGATTGGCCAAAATATCACGCGGTCGAGGAGCCTCCTGAAGCCATCGAGCATGTTCGGAACCGCTACGCAGCAACATTGACGATGGCCGATCACTGGTTGGGTAAGCTATTGGATACCTTCGATGAGCAGGATCTGTGGAAAGATACATTGATCATCTTCACTACGGATCACGGTCACATGTTAGGCGAGCATGGGTATACCGGTAAGAACTTCATGCACGCCTACAATGAAATGGCCCATCTGCCCTGTCTGATCCATTTGCCAGCCGATGTAGGCGCAGGTACACGCTGCGCGGCCATTACGCAGAATATTGATCTGTTTCCCACCATCTTGGATTTTCACAACGTGGAACCGGTGTCTGCCATCCATGGACGCAGCCTGCTGCCGCTGCTGCGGGGCGAGATGAATGCGGTCCGTGATGCCTGTCTGTTCGGGTGGTTCGGCAGTGCAGTAAACCTCTTTGAGGGGTGCTACACGTACTTTCGCGCCGCACAGCCGGATAACCAACCACTGCACCTTTACGGAGCCATCCCCACAACCTTGTGGCGCTTCATCGGTCGGGAGTTCCCAGAACGGATCAGTATGGGCAGATATCTGAAGCATACAGAGTATCCAGTATACAAGATCCCCCTGTCCATCCCTAGACGGCCAGAGGTGAGCCAGTCGCAGATCTTCGATATAGAGGAGGACTACGAACAACTGCAGCCCATTACTGACAGCGCTTTGGAGGAGCGTTTGGTCCAAGGGCTGCGGGCCGCCATGGAGGAGCATGACAGTCCCGTTGAACAGTATCAGCGTTTAGGGATTGGCTGAGTTGGATTGCTGCTTAACGTCGTAGGGAAGGCAGGTGATGGGCAAGATCGGTTTCTGATGTGCAATCTGAGTGACAACACGAGGAGGAAACGAGTGTGAGAGGATTTACTGGACTATTGGCTGTACTGACTTGTCTGTTGTTATTGGGCGGTGCCGCGGCTGCGTCGTATTCCGAGGCACCCATGCTGCAGCAGCGGGTGGCTGCCGGTGAGCTTCCGCCGGTGGAAGAACGTCTTCCGATACCGGAGGATGTTTACGTGGTAACACCGTATGATTCGATTGGCCAATATGGCGGGACCTTGAGAGCTATTACCCTGAGTGCAACGTCACAGGGCGACGATATTTTGGCGATGCCATTCCCGAACCTCATTAAGCCCGATGACGGAGCATCCGTGTTCCTGCCGCATGTGGCGAAGTCTGTGGAATCGCCCGATGGCGGCCAGACCTGGAACATTGTGCTGCGGGAAGGCATGCGCTGGTCCGACGGCCATCCATTCACCACCGCCGACCTTATGTTTTGGTATGAAGATGTTCTGCTGAATGAAGATCTGACGCCTGTGGTTGGCGTTAAGTGGCGACCCCATGGTGAAGTCATGACCATGACTGCTGTGGATGATCACAATCTGGTTATCGCGTTCGCCGGGCCCAACCCATTCTTCATTAACGAGTTG
>PWMW01000036.1 GCA_003559095.1 Clostridiales bacterium
ATGGGTGGCCGTATGCAGCAGCTCGACCTCCACCTGCAGTGGCGTATTCCCCAGCAGGCGCATCAGCTGGGTTTCGGTCACTACCTTGGTGGGCATGAGATTTAACACCAAAATCCGCAGAGGACGGATATCTTGATGAGCTGCCCGGTCCTCGCCCATGACGAAGATGTTTTCCTGGGCTAGAACATCCGCAGCGGGTAGATGATCGGGTACTTTAATGGGCATGGGCTTGCTCCTTTCTCGAAACAAAAAAGACCTCTTCATCCCATAAGAAGAGGCCTCCAATCCTGGCGGATAGCATTAAAGCACTCCCCTCATCTTCCAGGGTCCACGGCACTGCCAGTGGTCACCTGCAGGAATTGGCACCCTGTCACGCATCCTGCGCCGGGTTGCCGGGTTTCATCGGGCCAGTCCCTCCACCAACTCTCGATAAGAGAATATCTATGCATTTATGTGTTGTTTTTCATCATACGCAGTGATCTGGAACTTGTCAACGAAGAATTTGTTAAAATGGTGTTTTTCGCACCATGGGACACGCTGAGTGAACCATTACGCACAAGATGTCGGGCATTACCCCCGGATTTCGCCACTGGCCTCGGGCCCAGAACTCCGTCCCCGGCGCGGCCTCCAGGAACGAGGATATGAGCCGACTGATGGCCAGCCTTGGGATCATGGCACGACGAATAATGTTAAGTTTGCGTCCGTATTGTTAATTACTTTCGGCATTAGAGCAGGAAGACGTCCCGTGGATAGCCAATGTCTTTTAGTAGAGTTCCAACCCTGCAGACCTGTCCCATAGAGACCAACGCGTGGTTTACAACCGAGTTCGAAACGCCTTGAACTGGCGTTTCGCCGAGCAGGACCGTGGGCTGTGCCCGTTGGAGCCTGTCTCTGCACCAGGTCTGTTAGCAGCCCTGTCCCATAGAGACCAACGCGTGGTTTACAACCGAGTTCGAAACGCCTTGAACTGGCGTTTCGCCGAGCGGGACCGTGGGCTGTGCCCGTTGGAACCTGTCTCTGCACCAGGTCTGCCAGACTCCCTGGCGTGACAAACCCCAGCGCAGCGCAATCGCTGCTTCCTGGACGAAGCACCCACCGCGACCGACGACGGCGGCGGCTCCCACAGTGAAGGCCGTCGCTGGGCACGGGTACGCCCGTCGTCTGCCCAGCCTGTGGGCACAATAATCCACATGGAGCTGAAGTGAGCCATGGATCTCATACTGCGTCTGCTGGGCTATGCTGCCCTCAGCCTGATTACCATGTTTTTGTTAGCCACCGGACTGTGGGATGTGGTCTCCAGCCAAGCCCACTGGGCCTGGGGTTTAATCACCGCGACCATTTTCCTGTTCTTCCTGCGGGGAGTTCACACGGAGTGGCAGGCCTCACGAGGTTCCGCGTCCACCGACCCAGTTCTTTCTGCTTACGATCTCCTCAACGGCCTGGCTGTCTGGAGTGGTGGTATGCTCACCTTCGCACTGCATCTAGAACTGGGTTTCACTGCGGTGGTGGCCTCATGCATTACGGGTATCGCCGCCCATGTTTTCGTCCGGCGTTTTGCCGTGGCGGCCTACTGTGGCTCCTTCGTGGGCATGGCCTCGGCCGCAGTGTTTCCCCATTATGCTCCCTTAGCTGCTGCTGCCTGCGCGGCCGCCCTTGTCTATGTAGCCGCCAAGTTCGCCTTTGGGGGATTCGGCGGTAAGTTAGGAACCGTAGCCTTTGCCGGCTCCGTGCCGGTGGCGTTGTTGTTCGGCTATGCCTTCACGGAAACCCCGGCCCTGCAGGGGCCGCTCCTAGTGCAGCTCGTGTTCTTCTCCGTGGCTGCGGCTGTGATCACGTACATTCTCAACATCAGACTGGGCTGGGGATCTGTTCTGGCATCGGCGTTGGTGGGATTAGCCGCTGGCGTCGCTCTTCCCCTACTGTCGCCCGCTAATGGGCCCCTGTGGGCGGTCATGGTATTCTGTGCCTCGTTCGTGGGGATGGCATCACCCAAACGCCTACCCCATGAGGGCGCGGTGGCCTTAGCTGGAATCTTCTGTGCCCTAATCTTTATTTTCAGCACTCCCTACTTTGCCGGTGCCGGTGGCAAGCTGGGTACCGCTGCTTTCGCCAGCACCGTAGCTGTGGGTGGCCTTTGGGATCTGCTAGCGCCCAAGGAGCGCCCTTTAGCCCGCAAAGCCCAAGATTCCCTGCTCCGGCAGCAGGAACACCATCATTAAGTCCGTCCGTTTGCCGGGGCCTTCTGCCAGGACGCTGCCTCCGCAGCGGCAGCCTGGGAACGCTCATAGCGTTTGGTGGCTGCATAGAGATACACAGCTTCCGCCCCTTCGGCGCTGACCATGCCCGCAATACCGACCAAAGCTGGATTCTGGGGGCCAATCATCACCGCAGCCAGCAGTCCACAGACCAGAGCCACCAGATTCACCACTTTGCCCTTGCCTAAGTAGGACGTGGTGCGGCGCTTCATCAGCAATCCCCAGTAAAACTCCCGAGCGATCATGATGGGCGGCAGTACCGCCATGGCGCGCAGAACATCCACAGCCAAACCGCTGATGGCTTCCCCGGCTCCAATCCAATGGATCAAAATCCAATGGCCCAGAGTAGAGAACGACAGACCCACAAGAATTAAAGAAAGCAGCGCTCCTAAGCCAGCGGCGAAATTACGCACAGCCTTAGCTCGCTCCGGCCGCTTATCGTCCACAAAGGCCAAAGGCACCTGGTGAAACATCATCGTCGGACTGAGAACGATCATGCCCAACCCCCAGGCCACAGCATATGCGGCCAACGCCAGTTCGGGCTGGCCTGTGCGGGCCAGGCCGGTATTGATGAACGGCTGGGCTAGAGTTTTAATCAGGGACGTGATGATTAGAGGTCCAAAGAAATAGAAGATCAAGGGAAATGTCAAATGGACTGCCTTGGCAGTGATGTCCCGTTCCCGAAAGCGCCTGTCAAAGCGCTGGGCCGGGTTGCGAGCGGCGAACTTGGACATAGCAAAGAGAGCCACTGCTTCCACTGAGATCGCGCTGAGAAACATAAAGCCAGCTAGGAACGGTGCCGGCAGCATTGTCATCCGGTCCATGAAACTGACAAACAGCGCCACGTACACGATCCGGATCACCGTGGCTGCCGTCAGCAGGGGTGTGGCCTGGAGCTTGATTAGAATGCCTTGAACGAAGTTGCGCAGGGTGGCTGCTAGGGGAAAGACCACGAAAACGGCCAAAATTCGCTCTGCCGCATCCAAAGTCTCGCCACGCAGGCCCATGACCTCCGCCAAAATCCAGCGACCCAAACCTGAAGCCACAATGGCAGCAAAAAACAAGGCCACCGTGACCACCAAGGCGATGGTAAAGGCCCGCACTTTGCGGTAACTCTGCCCGTGCTCAACCAGGGCGGCCACAGTATGCCGCACCATCATAATCGGGCTTTCAAAGAGGTGCATCAAACTCTTAGCCACAGCGAAGGCCGCCAGATACATCTCCGGCGAGGGCAGGCGCGCCAATCCGGCGTTGAAGAACGAGTGGGTAACCACCGTCAACAACGATGTCAGTGTCAGGGGCAGATAAAAGCGTATCTGCCGGGAAATACTGGGACGCATGGCCATGTGAAAACATCCTTTCCAAGCCAACGTTTGGCACCGGCACAGTCCATGGTGTTGATCGCGATCTGGTACGAGCAAGGACCGCCAGCCATCCGTTGTTAACAACAAGGAAACGCCTCCCTGTAGGCGTTTCTTTCGGGTTCAGATAAAAGGACCAGACCTGCTAATAGCTGGCCGTATCTCCTTATAAGTTCGGGTTTCAGCCCTGGCTTCCTGCTAAAAAACGCAGCCCCAAGGGCTATGTGCCGCATGGGACCGCTAACGCTAGGATTTCATTGGTAATATGTCATAACGTCCGTCAAACCGGCACAGATGGCCTCAATATTGGCTAAGGGGACATCAGGACCGCATTCAGCTTTCAGCCACAGACCGCCGGCTGGATCCCCTAAGACAGCCACAGCTTCTTGGATGTGCTCCTGAATCTCCGTCGGGGTGGCAAAGGGAAACAACTGTCGATCCAAATCCAAGTCTATACAGATCCGGCCTTGGCAGTGCTCGCGGAGCTTCTCTAGGCCGTTAGCCCGCACCTGCGGATTAAGGACATCCACACCCACATCCATAAGGTCAGAGATAATTGGCAGAATGTGACCATCGGTGTGCATATAGATAAGATAGCCCGCTTCCTTACAGGGAGCATAGATCTGCTCATAACACGGCTTCAAGTATCTGCGCCAGCGGTCGGCCCCAATGGCCAAACCGTGCTGCATACCAAGGTCATCGCCAAAGTAGAGAAAGGGGCTGGTCGGTGTATCCGCCAGCCGCAGCTGCACCTGGCGCAGATTGTAGGTCAGCACCTTGTCAATCAAGAGCTGCAGCTCCGGCGGTTCCTCGGCAAAATCCAACATTGCTTCCTCAAAACCCCGTAGATCCAGAAGGCGCAGATACATGAATCCATGGGGCAGCCCAGCATCGGTTTGCGGTAGTTCC
>PWMW01000130.1 GCA_003559095.1 Clostridiales bacterium
AGCGGCCGGCTTGGGGACGCTCATAACGAAACATGGGTCCAACATAATACAACTTGGTCGGCAATGCCTGCCCGTACATCTTGTGTTCCAGAAAGCTGCGCACCACCGGCGCGGTACCTTCCGGACGCAGGGTTAGACTGCGCTCACCACGGTCTTTGAATGTGTACATTTCCTTTTCTACAATGTCGGTGGTCTCACCGATTCCGCGTTCGAACAACTCCGTGTGCTCGAACATGGGAGTTCGAATTTCTTGATACCCATAGGCGCCGCAGATGCGGTGGATAGCATCCTCCATGATCTGCCAGCGCTCGGATTCTCCGGGCAGAATATCATTGGTTCCTCTCGGTCTTGCTGTGGCCACTATTCTCACCCTCCTGTACAGAGAAACGAGTGGCGGTTGACCACCACTCGTACGAACATGCAAACGTTAGTTGTTGTCGTTGTCATCATCGTCGTCCGTTTCGGCCACAGGTTCTTCCAGAAGCGCATCGTCAGCGTCCTCCATAACAACCGTCTCGTCTAACGGATCTGCATCCACATCCAAGGTGTCCACATCGAGCTCGAGCATATCGGGTTCTGCAGCCATTTGGTCATCGCTGATGTGTTCATCCAGTTCCAAATCTTCGAGGGCACCAGCGTCTTCCAAAGCCTCCAGATCCAGAGTTTCTGGGGCTGGGGCCGGTTGCGTGCGAGCCTCCTGGATAGCCGTGATTCGATCTTCCACTTCCCGAGCATCATCCCAGCGCCCCAAAACAGCAATACTTTTGTAAACTTCCAGTTGGAAGACGAGGTCATTGGGATTGAGTGCGGAAGCCCGCAGATATGCTTCGACGGCTTCATCTTCCTGCTCGAGTTGGGCATGGAGGTCCGCCTTGGCCAGGAACAAATCCCCATCATTGCTGATGTGTTCGACAGCTTTGCTGTACTGCTCCAAAGCATCCTCGGGGCGATCCAACCTCAGATACGTCTCCGCCAAGGAGGCACGAATATAGCCATTGTCCGGCTGCTCCGCCAAAGCCTCGAGGTAATGCTCAACGGCTTCTTCATAAGCACCTTTCGTGACTCGTTCGCGGGCCAAGAGCTGAGGATCCCGAATCACCACGTTCGCATCGTCCCGGAGTTCATCGAACCATTCCACCAGAACCGCTTGGCCCCGCTGCTGACGGATCCGCTCTGCAATGGCAGCTCGCTCCGCTTCAAACTCTTCACCCGCTGCATCTTTGCGCTCAGTTACCATAATAATGTGGTAACCAAAGTCAGAGCGCACCGGCTCACTAATCTCGTCCACAGCCATGCTGAAGGCTGCATCTTCAAAGGGCTGCACCGTATCGCCACGGGAGATGAAACCAACACTTCCATCCTCTTGGGCGCTGCCGGGGTCCTCGCTGTAGGCTCTGGCAAAATCTGCGAAGGTTTCCGGTGTTACTTCATCGTAGAGTTCCCGGGCATGGCGCTCAGCTGCTTCCCAAGCCTGTTCATCCGTACCTTGCGGTCGAATTAGAATATGGCTGGCCTTTACCTGTTCATAGGCGTCTCGAATCTCTTCATCTGTAACCTCAATATCACCAGCTACGTCAGCCCGCAGCTTATCCATCTGGATATCCTGTTCGATGGCCCGACGCAGGTAGTTCTCATCGATCCCCATCCACTCTAACTGTTGCTGGAACTGCTCTTCTGTCTCGAACTGCGCCTTGATTTCGGCCAGTTCAGCATCGATCTCAGCCCGCGAAGCTTGAATATTGCGATTGGAAATTTCTTGGGTCAGCAGCACATTGCCTACCAATGCTTCCAAAGCTTGGAAGCGGATCACTTCCATATCCGTTCCCTGGAGACGTCCATGCTGCTGCTCCGCCTGCTGAGCCTGGTTAATAAACGCCTGCTGGAACTGGTAATAGCTGATGTCTTGGCCATTCACCGTAGCAATGGCCGCTTGGGCCATCTGCGCCTCTTCACCACCGAAGAACGAAGTACCGCCAATGTAGAGGGCACCGCCGAGAAATGCAATCACGACAACAATACCAATGGTCTTGACTTGGTCACGCAACTTCTTAAATACCATTTTCTCAATCCCTTCAAGGTCAAAAAATCAACATAATTATTTTACGATAAAAGCACAGCTCTGTCAAACATTGAGCAGCTGACGAAAGCGGGTATTTTTTTGCTCAACCAGTGCGTCCACGTCCTGCCTGTACGTGGCAGGGCACTTCGGGTTTGCCACCCGCGAAACGTGGCCGGCGGCGGTGACGAATTTCGTAATGGCGCCAGCTCCAATTCCAAAGACCGTCTGTTTTTCTTCCATCATAAAAATGTTGTACAAAGACTCCGTCCCCGGTCGGGCATAGCCAATGTTCTCGAGGCCGCCCACAATATCCCGCTGGCGGTACAGATAATAAGGGACCATGCCCCAGCGGTGCGCCGTACTCCGTGCCAACTCCACCATGGCAGGCCCAAAGTGGCGCTGGACAGCGGCGCTTTCTGCCTGCTTGTGCCACTGGGCGGCCCGTTTCCAGGCCAGCGTATGGACGGTAAGGTGATCTGGTGCCAGCTGTTCCAATCGTTCCAACGTATATTCCACATCCACCAAGGATTCGCCTGGCAGACCAAGAATGATGTCAGCGTTGATCAGCGGAATCCCTTGAGATCGCACCCGTGCGAAGGCGACTTCCACATCCTCAGGAGTGTGGTTGCGCCCCACCCGCTGCAGCGTCGTCTGGCGCATGGTCTGGGGATTGATGCTGATGCGTCCTACCCCAGCCCCGTGAAGCCGGCGCACCGTGTCTTCTGAAAGCGTTTCCGGTCTCCCCGCCTCCACGGTATATTCCACGCAGGCCTCCAGCGGTAGCTGCTCTCCAATGGTGTCCAAGAGCTGCTGCAGCTGAGCACCCTGCAGCACCGTTGGCGTCCCGCCCCCCACGTAGACCGTGTGGACCTGGGTACCGTGGTGGCGCAGGAACGTACCAACGGCGGCGATCTCCCGCACAAGGCCCTGCAAAAAGGGTTCTAAAAGATGTCCGTGCGTAGCCAAGGGATACGCAGCAAAGGAGCAGTAACCACAGCGCGTCGGGCAAAATGGCACTCCGATGTACACGCTGACAGCGCTGTTGGGGTCTTGAGGAAAGAACGGGCGCTGGCGGCGGGCCACATCAAGAACCCAAGTCCGCCGTTGGGGAGCAACACCATAGATGGTCCGCAGCAGTGTGTCCATATACGACGGTGTAAACCCGCGGTCCCACATGTTGTGCACCATCTTTGTGGGGCGGACGCCCGTTAGAATCCCCCAAGGTTTTGGCTGCAAACCGCGGGCCCTTTCCAGAACACGCATCACGCCCAGACGCGCCAGTTCTTTTTCTCGGCGGCGCCAGTCATCTTCACTATAATGAGCTTCCGCAATATCCTCGTCCATATACTCCCAAACCGCCCCAACAAAGGAAGCTCGACAGTGCCAGCCGGTACTTTCTCTGCGTAGTTGCAGGGCCAGTGCTGGCCCCCTTCCCAGCTGGGCATCGGGAAGGTTGTGGGTCACCGCTGCCGCCGCTGTGGCCTGCAGGTGCTCGGATACTTCTAGACGCAGGTGATTCACGGTGTTCACCTGAGAACCTCTAGCACGTATGGGTTTGAACGGCGTTCTTTGCCAATGGTCGTGCTGGCGCCATGCCCTGGATACACCATGGTATCTTCCGGCAACTGGACCAGTCGCTCCAAGCTGCTCTGCATCTGGCTTTGATCACCGCCCGGAAGATCCGTTCTTCCCTGGGATCCCGTGAACAAAGTGTCTCCGGAAAACACCAAGCCCCCACCCACCAGGCAGATGCTCCCAGCCGTGTGTCCAGGAGTATGCCAGACTGTGAGTTCCGAACGGCCGAAGCTAATCACATCGCCGTCGGCGAGATACCCGTCGGCCTGAGGACCAGCCACCTCTGCACCCATCAAGAGAGACAAGTTGCGCTGGGGGTCGGTAAGGAACTCCGCATCATCTTGGTGAATCCAAAGGGGCGCTTCAGTGGCCTTCACCAAAAATTCATTGCCCATAATGTGGTCTCCGTGACCGTGGGTATTAATCACGGCTCGCACCACCAGCTGTTCATCCACAACATACTGGAGAATATCGTGCCCGGAACCACCAGGATCGATGACGATAGCTTCACCGTCACTGCTGCAGACATAGCAGTTCACTTCCAATGGCTCGGTGGCAAATTGTTTTACGTTCATATCAAAATGCTCCTTTGGACTCTAGCATCAGTGTCACCGGTCCATCATTGACCAAATGCACCTGCATGTGAGCCTGAAATACTCCCTCTGCCGTCGCAATCCCCAAATCTTGGGTACTCTGGACAAATGCCTTGTATAGCTCCATCGCCGCATCGGGCTTCGCCGCATGGGAAAAGCTGGGCCGGCGGCCCTTACGACAGTCTCCATACAACGTGAACTGGGAGATAATCAGCATTTCTCCCCGTTCCTGCAGCAGGGAACGATTCATTTTTCCGTCATCATCTTCAAAAACCCGCAGATGCGCGATCTTTTCCGCCAAATACCGACCGTCCGTCGCGGAGTCATCGTCCCCGACGCCCAAAAGCACGACCAGACCGCTGCCGATGGCTCCTACGGTTTTACCAGCGACGGTGACCGCTGCTTCGTTGACTCGTTGAACTACTGCTCGCATGGTTACCCTCTTTCCACATGGCCTTTACGTCGGATTAGCTCGACGAACACTGACAATGCCATCGATTTGGCGCAGCTTATTCATAATGGTGTTCATGTGGCTGACATCATGGATGTCCACGACCAGATGAATCATGGCCCATTCTTGTTTGCTGGCCCGGGCATTGACAGCTTCCACCTGCGTCTTGCCTTCAGACAAAGTATTCATGATCGCCGACAATAGATTCATCCGGTCCAGGGCCTTGATTTCGATCTCTACAGAGTATGACTCCGTTTCCTCGGTGTCCCACCACACGTCAATCTGGCGTTCTGTGTCACTGGAGAGCTGTCCAATGTTCGGACAATCCGTGCGGTGCACGGACACCCCGCGGCCCCTTGTAATATAGCCTACAATGTCATCTCCGGGAACAGGATTGCAGCAACGAGAAAAGCGGATCAAAACATCGTCGATCCCTCGCACTTTCACGCCCTTAGCGTCACTGCGCCTTTTGCGCCGGGGTCTGCTGGGCAGCGTCATCTTCTTGTCTTCTGCCTGTTTACCAGTGATCTTCTGCACAACCTGCTGCGCCGTGACTTTGCCAAAACCAATATTAGCCAACAGTTCTTCCACGGTGCTCACACCATGGCGTTTGGCCACTTCTTGGATACGCTCACTGTTGAGTACCTCCTTGGGCTCAACATGGATCCGTTTCAACTCACGTTCCAGCATCTCTTTGCCGCGCAGATACGATTCCTCGCGCTGCTCTTCTTTCAGCCAGCCCCGGATTTTGTTGCGGGCTTTGCTGGTCTTGACAAAATTGAGCCAATCGCGGCTGGGTGAGGCGTTCTTGCTGGTGAGGATCTCTACGAAGTCACCATTGGTAAGACTGTGGTCCAGTGGAACAATGCGTCCGTTTACCTTAGCTCCCACACAGCGCAGACCCACATCGGTATGAACGTCGAAGGCAAAATCCACCGGCGTCGCACCGTTGGGAAGGGATTTCACATCGCCCTTCGGGGTGAAAACAAAGACTTCGTCCTCGAACAGATCAATCTTGAGGGTTTCCATGAACTCCTGCGGATCTTTGGCTTCCTGGAGCCACTCGACGGCTTCGCGCAGCCATTCCACCTTGCCCTCGTAATCGCTGCGGCGACCTTCCTTGTACAGCCAGTGGGCTGCCACGCCTTTTTCAGCAATTCGATGCATTTCCCAAGTGCGAATCTGGATTTCGTAGGGCTCGCCCTTCGGGCCGATGACCGTGGTATGCAGTGATTGATACATGTTCAACTTGGGCATAGCAATGTAGTCTTTGAAACGTCCGGGAATGGGCTTCCACAGTGTATGAATAACACCTAAGACCGCATAGCAGTCCTTCACAGATTGAACGATGACACTGACAGCCATGAGATCATAAATCTCATCCAGCGACTTGTGCTGCCGCTGCATCTTCTGGTAAATACTATACAGATGCTTGGGTCGTCCTTGAATATCGCTCTCGATGTTCAGATCCTCGACCTTTTCGCGAACAATATCCATCACTCGCTGCAGATCGCCTTCGCGCTGCTGACGTTTCTTGGCAATGCTGTTCACCAAGGAATAATAGTCCTTAGGGGCGATGTAGCGAAAGGCCAGATCTTCCATTTCCCACTTGATTTTCCAGATCCCCAAACGATGTGCTAGGGGAGCAAAGATATCCAAGGTCTCCTGGGCCACCTTGACCTGCTTGTCGGGGGGCATATGGCGCAGGGTTCGCATATTGTGCAGACGATCCGCCAGCTTGATCAGAATGACTCGAATGTCCTTAGCCATGGCGAACATCATCTTGCGCAGGTTCTCCGCCTGGCGTTCCATGCGGTTGCGGAAGGGCAGCTGCTCCAGTTTTGTAACGCCCTCAACCAGAAGCATTACATGGGTACCAAACTCACGCTCCATTTCGTCTCTGTTGACGGGCGTATCTTCGAGGACATCATGAAGAAGCCCAGCGGCGATGGTTTCCACGTCCAACTCCAAGTCAGCCAAGATCAACGACACCTCGAAGGGATGTCGAAAATACGGGTCACCAGATTCCCGAAGCTGTCCTTCATGGGCTTTTTGCGAGAACTCATATGCTTTTGTCAAAAAGTCTACATCGGCTCGCGGGTAGTACTCTGTAACCCGATCGATCAAGGCCTGAACGTCCAAAATTTCACCTTCCCCTCCTTAGTCCTGGTATTGAACCAAGGTCAAGATATCGTAACCTTGAAGTCTGTCACGGCCCTTCAAAAACTCCAGTTCAATCAAAAACGCGATACCTGCAATCTCTGCATCGAGCTTGTTCACCAATTGTGCAGCTGCACTGATGGTGCCGCCCGTGGCCAGGAGATCATCAACGATCAGCACCCGTGCTCCAGGCTCCACTGCATCTTTGTGGATCTCCAGAGCATCCGTGCCGTACTCCAATGCGTAGTCAACACGCAGTACTTCACCGGGAAGCTTGCCAGGCTTGCGGATCAATGCAAATCCGACACCCAACTCGTAGGCCAACGGAGCGCCGAGGATAAACCCCCGGGATTCGACGCCAAACACCATATCCACTTTGCGCTCCCGCGCGTAGTCGGCCATGAGGCGTACGGCATGCCGCAGGGCCTCAGCGTCCCGCAGCAGGGTGGTAATATCCTTAAAGCTGATGCCTTGCTTGGGAAAATCAGGTACGACGCGGATTGTGTCCTTGAGGTTCATAGAATGTAGGCGGCAGAAACCCGCGACCTTAGTCGCAGGAGGAAGCCGCCTCCCCCCTTTCAGATAACATAATGAGGATGCTGTGTTCCAAAGAAGCCTCGGCTTCTTGTAACTCACGAAAGCATGCACCTTGGCACTCCCCTGCGTCATATAACGCAGAGCTCTTGACCAACCGTGGTCTTTGATGTGCTTAGTGAATCCCTGTCGTTGGGTTTATCACGTGTAGTTGTGGGTTCTGTATATGGACTTGTTGAAGGAAATGCCAACAACCAAGCTCGTCCACACAGGGATGCCCACTGATGCAGCAGACATCCAAACCATGGGATGTAACCAGTTCGTTCTGCCCGTGCGTGTTCTCGGCAGCATAACCATTGATCATAGACACGAAGGGATCCTATGCCTTCAGTAATGGGGACCGGGATGGTCGTTCCGGAATAGAACATACTCTCAAATATTCCAAAACCCACGCTATTCGGCCTGTACGGCCCGCCAATGCTGCGTTTGCTGTGGACGCATGTTCAGCAGGGGCCATCACAAGCCTCCGACTTTAGTTCTGGGTAGTTGACAATGATCCCCTTTCCATACAGTGCCGCACGTAATCCAGGTACTGCTGGCGTTTTTCCATACCCTCATTATACAAAACCGACGAATTCAAGTCTAGTTTCTTCTCCGGAGGCGGCATGAGCAGGATAGAATCATCCTGCTGGCGCACCAACCGAAGTTCGGTGAACACAGCCAATGCCCATTCCAGTCCCGGTTCCACATTGGCCGCGGCTGCCACTTCTTCCGTTCGTTTCCAGGAAAGCGGCCCGGCCTCCTGCAGCAGCGCCCGATAGAACTGGGCCAACTGTAGTCGTTCTGGAAAACTTTGTTGAATCTGTACCTGGAGCCGCGCTGCGTCGTCAGCGCCGAACAAAGCCACAACCCGCCGTACCTGCGGATGCAGCAGACGATACCAGTCCTGTGCCCGCAGCGGAGGAAACCAGTGCACAACACTATCCCAAACCACTTCCGGCCACGGTATATGGCTGCTGGCGGCCACAAGCCAGCGCAGCTCGCCCCTGTGGGCTCCCTCCCGAATCTGCTGCACGTCTTGCGCAGACAGCAGGCCGTGGACGAAACCTATGTGGCTGGGATTACCAGGATATGCAATCCGCAGCTCTCGGCAGACATGGAGTGCTTCCTCTGCCGTATGCACCACGAACCACACGGGCTGAGCAGCCCTGCAGTTTTCCAATACCCACTGGTATTTCTGCCAATGGCCCCGCACATCTACGAGCTTCTGGGCCAGAGCAGCGCCGTTGCTGTTGGGTCCTGCGTCCGTAGCGGGTAGCCTGCGGTGTTCACTGGATAAAGCCCAGGGATAGCCTTGCAGCCAGTGTTGAATCACCTTGTGCCCCACAGGAGACGGCTGCATATCCCGGACCAAGACCTGCAGAGAACGCCGGTTCTGCCACACGTTGATCTGAGGTTCCACCAATAGGCGCATCCAATCATGGGAATGGGCCAGCGCCTGACACTTCTCCGCTAAGGAAAATGCGATACCATCCAGCGTCGTGTGTGTTCCATCCTGTACCTTGATCTTGGCGTGGTTCTGCTCGCGCCCCACGGGACGAAAGTCAAGTATCGAGCCCTCCACCTGCAGAGTTGGGGCCGGGTTCTTCATGCCGCAGGGTTCCAGTTGTTCCAGCTGTTGGACAAAGGATTCCGTCACCCGTTCCAAAGGCAGTTCAGCATCCACCAAGAGCTGGGGGATGTAATCCTCCGGCATCAGGGCAGCGGTGGCCAGTTCGGCCATCTGCCTGCGGAAATGGTCTATCCGTTCCGCAGCAATGGTCAAGCCCGCTGCCATGGCATGCCCACCAAACTGTACCAGCAGCGGACGGCACGCCTGCAGGGCCTGGAACATATGAAAGCCCTCAATGCTGCGGGCCGATCCTTTGCCTATGCCGTGCTCATCGATGGCGATCACCACAGTGGGCCGATAGTACCGTTCGAGCAAACGGGAAGCAACGATCCCAATAACCCCGGGATGCCAACCCTCACCAGCCACTACGAGGACCGGTTCCTGCTGCCAGCCTCTGGCCTCTACCTGATCCACGGCTTCTGCCAAGATCCCCTGTTCCACTTCTTGGCGCGCCCGATTCTCTTCATCCAACTCCCCGGCCAACCGAGCTGCTTCTGCAGGGTCAGCGGTCAAGAGCAACTGCACCCCTCGGCTCGGGTCGCCCAACCGCCCCACAGCGTTGAGTCGCGGGCCGATTCGATAACCGAAATCTGCCGCCTTGAAGGGAGGCTTGAGTCCACAGATAGCAGCCAAGGCTCGCAGACCTTGGTTCTCTGTGGCGGCCAACTGCTTGAGGCCGGCCTGGACGAAAAACCTGTTCTCAGCCACCAACGGCACCAAATCAGCGGTGGTGCCCAAGGCCACCAAATCCAGATAGGCATCCACCTCCACGTGCAACCGCTCAGCCACGGCCCGGACCAATTGAAAGGCCACGCCAACACCGGCTAAGCCGGCAAAGGGATAGGAACACTGAGGTTGGTGGGGGTTAATCACGGCAGTGGCCTCGGGGAGGTCCGCTTCCGGTTCGTGATGATCCGTAATGATCACATCCATCCCCGCAGCCTGCGCCTCGGCCACCTCAGCCAAGGCAACGATACCACAGTCCACGGTGATCATAAGGGTGTACTGGGCCGCTAACTCCCTAATAGCTTCGCTGTTAAGGCCGTAGCCTTCCTCCATGCGATGCGGTATGTAATACTGGACCAGCTGAGGATCCCGGGCCAAACTGCGGAAAAAGCGAACTAACAGTGCCGTGGATGTCTGACCATCCACATCATAATCACCGTATATACAAATGGATTCACCCTTCTCCAAGGCTTGGAGAATGCGGTGAACCCCTTGCTCTATGCCGTGCAGTCGCCAAGGTGATGGCACTGTATCCCAGCTGGGCCGCAAAAAAGCCCGAGCGGTGGCCGCATCAGCGATGCCGCGGTTGTAGAGAATTTGACCGATGATGGGGTCCACGCCAAGCTGCAGAGCCAGTTCCTTGGCGCTGCTGGCTGGTGGACACACAATCCAACGCTTTTCTATCATGCATAACCCTCCAAATGCTGAACCATTCTTTGCGGAGCCAGCCTTTTCCTTCCCTTGATTTTTCCCGCCGCCAATAGTATTATGAATGCAAAGCGTCGAGGAGGGGTCTCCTATGGACATTGTTGATCGCGTACTCTTGACTGAAGAAGAAATCCAACAACGCGTCCAAGAGCTGGGCAGCCAAATTTCCAAAGATTATGCTGACAAAACTGTGGCGTTACTGTGCATATTGAAAGGCGGCCTCATGTTTTTGACAGACCTGTCGAAACACATTACCGCCCCAGTTACCTTTGATTTCATTGCCATCTCCAGTTACGGCCACTCAACACAGTCATCCGGGGTAGTCCGTATTACCAAGGACTTGGAAGAAAGCATTGAGGGCAAGCACGTCCTGATTGTGGAAGACATCATCGACACCGGATTGACCTTGAGTTATCTTATCCGAAACCTGCAGAGCCGTAATCCCGCCAGTATAAAAATCTGCACGCTGTTGGATAAGCCCGCCAACCGTACCGTGGACATCCCCGTCGACTATGTGGGCTTCGACGTTCCCAACGAGTTCCTGGTAGGCTATGGCCTCGATTTTCAAGAACTATACCGCAACATTCCGTATGTCTTTATCCTCAAGCCCGAACTCTATACCCATAATTCAGATTCGGCCTGACTTGAGAATGGCCACTAACAACCAGAGGCCCATGAATCCTGCCAGCACAAATCCTGCCAGACCGAATACGGGAATTTGCAGGAATGTGGGGCCTCGATCCAGCTGAACCATGAACGATGAGCCAATGACAATCGAACCGATAATCACGCCAAAGGTCAGCCGGTTGGATACCACATCCAGCCGGTTGGTTAGTTTCTCCAGCCCTTCATGGCGAAAGCGGATCTCCAACTCGCCCTCATTGATCAGCTGCATCGTTGTTTCCAACTCACCGGGAAGCTTGCGGATCAGCCGATTCCAGTCCTTCGCGTAGGAAACGGTGCGTTCGCCAATGGATTTGACACTGTACTGTTTTTCCATCCACTGCGTGGCAAATGGCTCGGCTACTTCCATGACATTGAAATCAGACCACAGCGCCGAACCAACGCCCTCGACGGTCACCATAGCCTTCGCTAAGAATAACAGGTTCGTGGGCAGACTGACCGGATGGCGGTGCACCAGTTCCAGCAGGTCTTCGAAAATTTGGGAGAAGTTGAGTTCCTTCAATGTTCGACCATAGTGCATGTCGATCATCTCGATCACATCGCTGCGCAGTTCACGGGTGGGCTTCCCATGCAGGGCATCCAATTCCTGCAGTACCAAGATCACTTCATCCACATTCCGCTTGGTGATGGCAACTAACATCCGTGCCAGCCCCTGCATAGTCGGTTCATCGACCCGACCCACCATCCCAAAGTCCACAAAGGCCAAGCGGCCCCCATTGAGAACCATCAAGTTGCCGGGGTGGGGGTCAGCATGGAAGAAACCATCTTCGAACACCTGCTTCATGAAGCACTCGGCCAGGGTATTCATCAGTGCCGGGAGATCGTGGCCCTGGTGTTCTAGGACCTCGACTTGACTGACCTTAACACCGCGCACATACTCCATGGTCAGCAGACGCTCGGTAGAAAGCTCCGACTTGACCCGGGGAATCACAATGCGTGGATCGTCTTGAAAGTTGGCATGGAAGCGTTCAATGTTACGGGCCTCTTTGGTGTAATCCAGTTCCTTGCGAATGGTGCGCCGAAACTCGTCCACGACGGCTACAGGGTCCAGATGCGATGTATTGATCTGATCCCGCAGCATGCCGGCCAGACCATACATGATCTCTAGGTCCGTTTCAATGGTGTTGCGAATGCGCGGTCGCTGTACTTTAACAACAACCTCTTCGCCATCGGCCAACATGGCATAATGAACCTGCCCAATGGAGGCTGCCGCCAGTGGTTCGCTGTGAAACACCTCAAACACTTCAGCTATGGGCGCTCCCAGTTCTTTCTCGACCTGCTCCTTGATCTCGGGGAATGCAACCGGCGGTACTCGATCCTGGAGCTTTTCCAGTTCTTTGACAAACTCGGTGGGCAGCAGATCGGGCCTGGTACTAAGCACCTGGCCAAACTTCACAAAGGTCGGCCCAAGATCCTCCAGTACTTTGCGGATACGGCCAGCCGGCGGCATGGTCTGCTGCACTGGCTGCAGGGAACGGATTCGTTTCCTCAGTGGCAGAATGTGCGTTAAGTCCAGCTGCTGCAGGAAGTATCCGAACCCATGGCGGAGCAGCACTTCGCCAATCTGCCGATACCGCTTCAAATGGCGGTACCGCTGGTTCCAACGAAACGCCACACCATCACCACCCTTCCCCAGAGAATCACCGGCGCTGCCCAGCAGCGCCTTCGAGGTCTCAATGCCAACCTATGTTTGGTTGCGCGAAATCACCAACCAGATTACTCCTCCTCTGCTGCAGCAGCGGCGGTTTCGAGGGCCTTCCCACGCTTGTCCAGCCGCTTCATCTCTACCCTTATTTCGTCCAGCTCTTCCTGGGTCACGGCGCCAGCGCCCTCTACGATCTTGTGCACTTCCTTTTGGATGCGGGTACGCAGTTCTTCTTTTTCCGTATCCACCTTGCGAACCCAGTTATCCAGCAGTTCCTTCCCTTCCTCTTTGCTCAACTCACCTTCCTGCACCCATTCTTTGACCAGTTCCTCGGCCTTTTCCTTCGTAAGGACAGCTAATCCCAGTCCGGTGGCCAGCAGCTTCTTGGCACGATCATAAAACATAGTATCACCATCCTTTTTCTGTTAGTATAACACAAAAACTCCGAGGGTTCTCCCCCGGAGTTTGCGGTTTTCTTCGTTACGCCTGCGCTTTGGCAGCTGCCTTGGCCCGGCGGCGGCTGGACAATGTCCACTCGAGCCAAACGGGACTGGCTATGAACAGGGACGAGTAGGTTCCCACCACAATACCTGCCATCAAAGCAAAGGCGAAATCAGATATGGTAGGACCCCCGAAGATGAATAACAGGGTTACCACCACAAATGTGGTCAGACTAGTATTAATGGTTCGCGAAATCGTCTGGTTCAGACTGCGGTTGACCACGTCTTCGTGGCTTTCCTTCTTGCGGTAGACCATGTTCTCACGAATGCGGTCAAAGATAACAATCGTGTCATTGATGGAGTAACCAATCACAGTCAAAATAGCGGCCACGAAGGGACTGTTGATCTCGCGTCCGGTGATGACGAAGAGGCCTAAGACAAGTAACACATCGTGCAGCGCGGCAATGATGGCCGACACCGCATAGCGATACTCAAAGCGCAGACTGACATAGATCAAAATACCCAAAGCAGCGATGAGTAGGGCCAAAAGTGCCTGCCGAATCAATTCCTGGCCAATAACCGGCCCAACCACCTCTGTCCGCCGTTCCACAAGGCTGCCAAACTGCTCATTCAATGCACCATCGATAGCTTGGATTTCGTTGGTCTCCAATGTACGAGTACGAATCAGAAATTCCCGGGGCGTGTCCAAAATTTGAATTACCGAACCGCTGACATCCACATTGGGAACGGCTTCGATCACATTGCGAACGCTGTCGGCGGTCACCTGCTGCCCCACTTGCCGTTCAATAATGGTACCGCCTGTAAAGTCAATGCCCAAATTCAAACCTGGGCCGATCAAAAGAATGATCGCCAACAGCACCAGCACACCAGAGAGTACAAACGTCTTTTTGCGAAGTTCAATGAAATTCATTTGGACAGCCCCCTCATGCCGAAGTACTGCAGCATCTTATCTGGATCCCGTTCTACAACTGCTTCCATGAAGATGCGGGTCACAACGATGGCCGTGAACATACTAGCCAAAACACTGACACTCAGTGTCACGGCAAATCCCCGCACCGGACCAGTTCCAAAATAGAACAAGACAACGGCAGTAATGAGCGTGGTGATATTGGCGTCAATAATGGCAGAAAAAGCATGCCCAAAGCCACTCTTGATCGCTGGTCGCAGACGTTTTCCAGAACTCAACTCATCCTTAACTCGCTCGAAGATAATTACATTGGCGTCCACAGCCATACCGATTCCCAGGATAATCCCGGCAATACCGGGGAGGGTCAGTGTCGCGCTGAGCGAGGCGAGGATGGAAAATACCAAGACCACATAACATCCTAAAGCTATATCGGCCAGGATGCCCGGCAGTTTGTAGTACATGACCATATAAAGCAGCACCAGGATAATTCCAATGATGCCTGCCCGCAGACTGCGATCAATGGACTCCTGTCCCAGAGTCGGCCCCACATTACGGATCTCCATAATCTCCATGGGCACAGGTAGCGCACCTTCCTGCAGAAGGACGACCAGATGCCGTGCCTCTTCATGGGTGAACGTACCGGTAATCTGAGCTCTGCCTTCGAGGATTGGTTCGCGGATCATAACCTCCTGCAGAACTTCACCATCCAAAGTAATTTCCGTTAACTGACCTTGGTAACGGGTGGTCATATCGGCAAAGAGCTGCACACCTTCGCGGTCAAACTCCAGATCTACGGCTGGCCGCCCAAAACGATCCTGTCCCAACGAAGTGGATCGCAGATAGGCTCCCGTAAGTACAGTGCGGCCCGTCGGATCCTTGAACTCCAGCTGCGCTGTGCGGCCCACCGTGTCGATGGCCTGCTGCTGATCCTGAACACCCGGCAGTTCCACGATAATGCGGCGGCTTCCGGCGCGCTGGACAATGGGTTCAGCTACGCCCAAAGCATTAACACGCCGTTCAATAATTGCTAAAGCACCTCGCATGGAATCTTCATCCACCGGCATGTCTTCACGGTCCTTGGCCTCCAAAACAACATGAACTCCACCCTGCAGGTCAAGACCCAAATTCATCGGCGTAAAATACAGCAAAACACCTGCTACAGCCACGATTACTAGAATGATGGCAATGCGTATACCGCTTCCCCGTATCAAATATGTCTCCTCCTTCACCCAATATCCCGAATATGGCACAACGCCATTATACTATCGCCCGTCAGACATTGTCAATTCTGTGACGCTGGATCCTTTGTTTTTGTAAAAATTCATGAACGTCGGCCACCAGTTCCTCTGGATGCAAACCGTCAGTGGCAACAATGAGATGGGCATGTCGGCGGGCATGCTCCAGGGTCTGAAGCTGCTTCTTGTACGTCTCCAAGCCCCAGGCAATGTCTCGCCGCTCCTTGATGGTCTCATAACGACACTGCAGAAGAATCAGGATATCGGGATTACGACGCGTCCAGACTTTGGAACTGTAAGAATGCTCTTGGGAAAACCCATGTGCTTCATAACCCAGTTCCCGCAGGCCTTTGGCCAAAGTGGACTTCCCAGAAGCGCAGTTGCCCACAATCATAATCTTCGCCCTTCTCCAACCACCGTCATCCATGGGCACTTCTCCTTATTCCTCAAAACGGATACGAGACCTGCATCCGGCGGACGCCCAGACCTTTGTCAATGTCACTGATGGCCATCACCGCAACAACCATATCATCTTTGGGCTTGTGTTGTTCCGCAGCTAGAGCGTGATTCAGGATCGTATCCGCCATGTGCTGCGGCGACTGTGAGGGCTGCTCCAGAACACCGTAGACCTGGTCCAATGAAAAGGCCCTGGCAGTGTGACGGCCAGCATGTATCACGCCATCAGTGAAACCCAAAACCGTTGTATCCGGGAACAGCGGCCAATGTGCTATGGATGGCCGATTCTGGCGATGCACACCAATGGGCGTCTGTTCTGCATCAAGACAGTGCGATCCATCAGGATGTCGAATGACCACCGGACAGTTGGAGTTCCGGGACACTACCAGTGACTGGGCGTCGAGATCCACCGTAAGAATCGTAACGGTACAGGACACCTTACCATCACGGAGGGCATAGAGAAAATCGTTCACAGAACGCATCACCACACCATCACGGGCGCCGTCGCCAATTAAGCCAGCAGCCTTGGACACAACCTGATGACTGAGGCGTTTGGCTGCCCGACCGTGGCCTTGGCCATCAACAATAACAACAGACAGACCACCGCGAGGTCGTTCCACCACTTCCACAGAGTCACCGGACTCCCCCACCGCATACTTGCCGACTTTGGCAACTCCAATATCAATCTGCACGCCACAGCCTCCTAGGAGCAACATGGAGGTTGCGACCCCCTCGAAACGCCAAAGCGTTAGCCATAGTGCGCCAGCGCTGGGCGATCGAGGGTCTTTAACTAACGCTCGACGGGGGCTGCTTAAGCCGAAGCCATACTGTATTGATACCCGTCAAAGCGCTGAAGGAGTCGAAACTTCTTCCATGTTGCAGATATTTTTCGTTCTGTTGTTACAATGTCAAATGTTCCTGAGTTACGAACCACTACCTTACCCT
>PWMW01000164.1 GCA_003559095.1 Clostridiales bacterium
GCTTCCAGGCAAGGTCGAAGGCTTTTATTGAAACCTTTTTGGTTTCCCTGATCTTCTTTGCCAACGGAATCAGTTCATCAGGGGGGAACAGGCTGTTGCCCTGGTTCATGCGGCTATGGATAATTTTTGATTCTGTTTGATTGTGCCTGAAAATTTTCCATTGTACTGATGGAATCTTGTTCATGTTTTCGCCTTTATCGAGCCTTAAAGCAAAAGCACGTTGTTCGCCAGGCCTGCTGAGAGGCTGAAGGCCCACTGTTTCGAATCTAGGATGGTAGTTCGGATCTGAGAGCTTTTCTGTTGATTCGGGGAATAGCATGTACCGGTAAATAACACCATATTCACCATCCTTAACCGGAATATATTCATTGGACCTAGCGTCACTGGATTTGCTTTTGTTGGTGGCAAAAAATGCAGCCACCCATTTGTCGCTGGTAAAGTCGATCATGTCTGTTTCCAGGCCATAATGCTGCGCCAGTCCGGGGTAACTAACTTTTAACGGCACTGTTTTTTGCTCGCCCAGATAATTTACATTGACACCTTTGTCATAAACCTCCTTTACAAACGGGTGGTCTTGCAAGAGCAATTCAAATTCTATGGCTCGTAATCTTTCAATGAAAATATCGACCGCGTCCTTTTCCTCACCATTGTCTTTCGAACGGTATAATGTCGGCAAACAAAGTTCATGAAATGCTGTTTGTCCGCGATAATATGATATGGGGACAGGAGCTGTTGGCCTTAAAACATATGGACCACCGGGCCTTTCTTCACATATCTCAAATTTCTCTTCTCCACCGATGTCTGACAAAACCAGACCCAAAATCTGTTCAGACCTGACGCGCTCCTCTTCCCTGGCGATGTCATCCAAAATGTCAAGAATGGTGGGTGGCTTTTGTTCTTGTTGAGGTTTGTTTTCACTTAAAACCTCATTTTCTACATTTGCGGCATCACCAGACAAGGTTGAAAGCTGGGCTAGTAAACTCGACGAAAATGCTATTATTTCCAGGTCATTGATTTGTTTTGCCTTTCCCAATGCGGCTGTTACATATTCCTTTGCTTCTTCCAACTGGCATAGGAAATAGTGTGCTTTCCCAATTAACATAAGACTTTCAGCTATTCCTTTTTGATCGCCGGCTTTTTCAAAAAACTCTCTGAACTGTTGTGCATAATCAAGTGCAGATGAATACTCTTTCTGTCGAAGTGCAATTTTGTAGTGCAGGCGAAGAAGAAATGACCGCATCGCTGAATCTTCCGGGGTTATTTTTTCAATTTCCTGCATGCAAATCTGTGCATCTTTTTGCCTGTCAAGGGCGAGGTATGTGGCGGCTCTTTCGAGTAGTGCCTTGGCCTGATATAAAACATAGCCATTTGCTTTGCTTTTCCATTCAGCCTCCCGGAAATGATCAATTGCCAAATAAAGCAATCTTTTTTGTCTGAAAACCATCCCAATCTCTAACAAAGCCTTAACTTCAAGATTGACGTCGCCATATTCCTTGCTCACCTGAATTGCCTTGCTGAAGTTTTCGATTGCCTCGGCCCATTGGCCTGTTCTGAATAACACACTGCCTTGCTTAAGTGTCGCTATGCCTTCTTCTTTTCTAGCTCCGGCTTGTTGGAATAAAGTGATGGCGCATCCGCTATGATAAAGGGCATTGTCATTATTACCGGTATTTATCCAGGCTGTTGCTTCTGCCGATGCAATCTGTCCTTTGAGAAGAGTCTCTCCACGAAAAGGAGCCACATCTCTGGCTTTTTCACAAGCCTCAATACATTCGGCAAATCGTCCGGTGTTGTTATACACTGCTGATAGATTCACATAGTATGCTAACCAGGCTGTGTGCTTCGGTGTTAGTTTTTCAAGCAACGGCTTTACCTGATTTAAAAGCATTTCTGCGCCGGGCATATTGCCTGTATCCAAAGCATTCTTTGCATTATCAAACAAGGATTGAAGAAAATTTTGATTGTTGTTCAAAAGCCCTACTTATGTGGTTTACTCTCAAGTATGTAGTTGTCTTGTTTTGTTAGATTATTTCTTTCTTAACTCCGACAGCAGACGGGCAATTTCCGTGTAATTGGCCTTAGGGTTGCCAGTTTCTTCTTTTTCTTGTAGTAATTTGTCTGCATACTCTATGGCTTTTAATTCATCACCCTTTTTATTCAAAAAGTCATAAAGTTTGGTCTTTTTAAAAAATTGCAAAGATTTTTCGTACCCCGGGTAATGCTTTTGAAGTTGTGGCTTGACCTGTTCATAGTTCAGGTAAGTACGGTTTGAATATATTTTCAAGAAATGCAACAAAAACCATAGTTCGATACAGGGCATAGATTCAATGAAATGAATGCCGCTTTTTTTCTTTGTTTTTGCTTTTTCATTGATATAAGTATGCTTTTCTGAAGCATTGTGGGCCATCCTATCCATGTCCAAAACAATGTAAACCAAATCATACCCTTCCTCCCTCTTTTGGCGAGCCAGCTTGATTAATTCCCTGAAATCTGAACGTTTTGGAAGTTCCGGCTTTATATCAAAGGCGAAACGTTCGGTTTGCCGCAGGCTTTCAAAATAAAACCACTCAGTTAGGCCTTCGCCAATGATGGCTATACTTTTATGAAGTGATTTCTGTTTTATTTTCCGCATCCAATAATTTAAAAATCACACTATATGTGTGTGGTTTCGCACCGAGTTTTCCGGTTTTATAGGCATTGAGGGGCGACAGGTTCTTGTGCAGTTTAAAATCAACGAGTGAAAATAGTGCGGTTTCTCCCAGGTCACTTTTCTCAGCAAACCATACCACATCGCGTCGCATATAATCTTCGCTCAACAGGTTGATGTTATGCGTTGTAAACAGCAATTGAGATGCCGGGGCATTCATCAGAAACGTCTTGATAAAATGAGACACCAAATCAGTATGCAGGGAGTTTTCCATTTCATCTACCATAAGAAATGTATTTGGCTCCAATAAACGGTTCAATACCCCGGCAAGCCCGTAGTAACGCATCGTTCCACTCGACTCAAGCTCTTTGGGCAAAGGCTTTTCTGCTAAGCCCGTTTTGTGTGTAAATGTGAAATCTCTTGCGGCATCAAAAATGATGTCCACAATGTTAAAATCGGCCTTCTGAAGAACCTGCAAAACGACATCTTTGCGTTCTGAATTCTTTTCAACCTTATTGCAGGTGTAGCCTGTCAACCCGGTACCAGGCAATATAATTTTCATAAAATCTTTCGCAAACCAACCATACACATCGTTAAACAATGATTTTCTGATGTTGGCCTTTGAGAATGCCGCAAGAACCGAAGTATTCGCAATAGTAAGCCCCTCTATCAGGCTTTTTTCTGATGCAGAAAACCCCAACGTGCCGCCAAACTCAATCATTGATTTCTCGTTCGTCGCATCGTACTTTCTTTGAAAAAATAAGGCAGGACGAGATGACGGATAATACTGAAGATGTTCATAGTATACAGTATCCTTACCGAGAGACATATTGTACAAATACTTGATGCCATCAACATAAAACACCAGTGAAAACACGCCTGGTCTATGTTCATATTCGTCGTCGAAAAGAAATGGAATATGGTCGGTGCTTTCAGCCTTCTCAGATTTGGGGTGCAATACGAAACTTCTCAGGAAATCAAGGGCTTTTAACAGATTCGTTTTCCCCGAGGCATTAGCACCATACAAAACTCCTAACTTCAGCAGCCTGACACCTGGTTTAACTTCAACACAAAACATTTCTTCAAAGTCCTTACTGGCCGAAGCCTCGAAACTCAGGGTTTGCTTTGTCCGAAACGACAAAAAATTCTCTACACTAAACGATTCAATCATTATGATTAAAATTTATGTAAAGTTACTACATAAATTTGGTTTTAAAACAATTTTATTCATTTTTAATATTTTCTTTTGGCTTTTCGCAACATCTGGATAAAAAAAGTATCATGAGCGCAAATCAAAAGAATCAAAGTTCAAAAATCTTTATCGCATTGACTGGCCAACGCCTCAACTATTCTCTCTGCCGCACCTCCATCCCATAACTTTGGAATGCCACCATCTTTCCATTGTCCCGAAAACAACTTGTCAAGCGCGGGTTTTATGTTTTTCGGATCTGTACCGATGAGCTCGTTGGTGCCAATGGTGATGGTCTCAGGGCGCTCTGTATTGTTGCGCAGGGTAATGCAAGGAACACCCAGAACAGTGGTTTCTTCAGTAATGCCACCGGAATCGGTGATTACGGCTTTGGCGTTCTCAACAAGATATAAATCATCAATGATCTTACGGGTGCGGGGATGAACAGGAAAAATTACAGGCACACCTCTCGAAGATTCACTAATGGCTTCCAGCAGCGCTTTGAACTGGGACCCTTCATCAACATTGGCCGGCCGGTGAAGGGTCATAACCAAATAATTTCCCTTTTCCATCTCAAGCTGGCTCCAGACAGCGGGTTTTTTGAAACGGTGACGGTTGGCCAGCAAGGTGTCGATCATCACATTGCCTATAAAGAAGATGCGGCTGTTTGTAA
>PWMW01000138.1 GCA_003559095.1 Clostridiales bacterium
CAGGCTGCTCCGTGAACATCGGTTCATAAAGGCGTACTTCACAGGGCACGGCCTCCGCTGCATCCACCCAGTGAATGGTACCCTTGGGCTTGCGGCCGTCAAAGCCTGCTCCCGATTTGGTGTCTGGGTCATAGCTGCATCGCAGTTCAACAACGTTCCCATCGGCGTCTTTAATCACCTCGTCACAGCGGATGAAGTAACCACCTTTGAGACGAACCTCCACACCCGGAGACAAGCGCTTGAATTTGCGCGGTGGATTTTCGGCGAAATCTTCCCTGTCAATGTAGATCACTGGACCGAAGGGTACCTGGCGGGTGCCGAAGCTTTCGTCTTTCGGATGATTCTCTACGTCAAGTAGTTCAGTATCTTCCTTGTTGGTGATAACCACCTTTAGTGGATCCAAAACAGTCATTACACAGGGTACCTTATCCTGCAGATCCTGCCGCACAAAGTACTCCAGCATCGCCACATCCACCGTTGCTTCCCACTTTGGAATACCAATCTCCTGAAAAAAGCCAAAGATGGCGTCAGTGGTGTAGCCCCGCCGGCGCATACCCTTCAGGGTCGGAAGACGGGGATCGTCCCAGCCATTGACGGCGCCTTCAGCCACCAAGGTGCGCAGATAGCGTTTGCTGGTGACGACGCCGGTGATGTTAAGGCGGCCAAACTCAATCTGCCGGGGAATGAGGCCGGGCAGATCCAAGGAGTCCAATACCCATTCGTAGAGAGGACGATTATTAACAAATTCGTTGGAACACAGCGAATGGGTCACACCTTCAATATAATCCTGCAGCGGATGGGCATAGTCGTACATGGGGTAAACACACCACTGGTCACCACTGCGGTAGTGATTGTGCTTGACAATACGATACAGCACCGGATCCCGCAAATTGATATTGGGACTGGCCATGTCGATCTTGGCCCGCAGAGTCTTCGCGCCGTTGGGGAACTCCCCGGCGCGCATCCGCATGAATAGATCCAGATTCTCTGCAATACTGCGCTCCCGATACGGGCTGTTCTTGCCAGGACTTGTTAAGGTACCGCGGTATTCCCGCAGTTCATCACCGCTGAGATCGCAGACGAAGGCTCGGCCCTTCTTGATCAGCTCCACAGCATAGTCAAAGAGCTGCGGGAAGTAGTCCGAACCAAAGAGGGGCTCGCCACCGTAATCCACACCTAGCCAATCCACATCCTCCACGATGGCCTGCACATAGTGCATGTCCTCCTTGGCCGGATTGGTATCATCCATGCGCAGGTTGAACTTGCCGGCAAACGCCTGGGTCATGGACCACGAAATGTTGATGGCATAGGCACTGCCGATGTGCAGATAGCCGTTGGGCTCAGGTGGGAACCGTGTCACCACATGATCCACCTTCCCCGCCGCTAGATCCTTGCGGATTTCCTCTTTGATGTAATTGCCTCGTTCGTTTTCTGCATGCATAGCCATCGTCCTTTCTTCGGTAATGCAGGCGCTAGTGCTAGGAAGACCAGCACGGGCCGTTGGTGTTCCGGGGCAGTCTGTGTCTGCTGCTCTGTCCAGGACCGCCCGGTATGGGCCAGGCCACTGCAGAACAGTCCGTTGACACAGCACCACCAGCAGTGTGGTGTCGGACGCTATTACCCCGCCGCAACATGCACCTGGCTGCACACCGGCTCTATTATATCACACTCCGGCTCACCACGTGAAGAAGTTGCTGTAATACAGGAACCACACCAACCCACAGCTCCAAAAGGCGCTCAGTGTGTAGTATACCTTGTCCCGCAGCCGCCGTCCACCGCGCACCCAAGACCGCAGACTGAAGATCAACTGCCAAAGGGCAAAGACGGCCATGGCCCCGCTGATCACAGCCATAATGCGAAAGGTGCTCGTGGGCCAATCAAAGAACATCAGCGGCATGCCATACGTCGGACTGTTCCGGAATACCAGAACAACTCCCAAGGCCACCAAGGCCATGGTCAACACAGAAAAAAACCACATAGGAAGCCAGAGCGGCCAACGTTCCAGATACTCAGCACGGCCGCGATGCTTGAACAAGCGGCGCAGCCAGTGAATCAGGAACAGCAAGAACCACAGAACACCGCCGATGACCAGCGGGCCCAAGAACTGCAGGGTTCCGTACCAGGGCGCTCGCATCAGCGGCATCGGGTCCCCGGTAAAAAGATACTCAGCCATACCTTCATCATCAAAGGCCGCGGCCAGTCGGAACCGCCCATCGCGGCTAGACCAAAGATCCGGTTCGATGGGGACGAACTGCCGCGGACGTCCCATGACGAAGGTCGTAAGAAAACCGTCGTCATCCAGCGCCACGGGAGCCGATTGCAGCAGGCGCAGAATGGTTTCCTGGCCGCTGAAGTTGCTCCGCGCCGCCTGATACGAACCCAGCAGCGGTTGGGCCAGCTTTTCCATATCGGGGACGGCATCTAACAGCGGCCGCTCCACGGGAAAGTAGCGGTCCATGAATTCTTCGAATAGGACCACCCGAGCCATGACAGTGGCTGCTCCGTTGTATGATACGTAGATCCCCAGATTCTCCTCTGGGAACAGCCAGAGGCCGGTGTGCATCTGCAGGGTATCGCCCCCATGGGCCAGATAGCGGACGTCGTTGCGTTGGCCTTCAATAAAACCCAAGGTCATCCCGGGAATGCTGGGGTGATTGCTGAAATGCTGCCGATGCATATAGGCAGCTGTATCGGCCTCGAGGATCTGCGCCTCGTTGTATGTACCACCGCTCAAATGGGCGAGCATAAAAACAGCCATATCCTGGGCTGAACTGGCTAAGCCACCGGCCGGATAGGATAACAGCCACTCAAAATCGGCCGCTTCAGCCTCGCCGCCCCTGTAGAGATAGCCCTTGGCCATGTACGGGCGCAGATGGGCGGGCAGCGGTTGTGTAAAGGTGCTGTAATTCATACCTAACGGCGTGAAGATATGTTCATCCACATAGGCATCAAAGGGCTGGCCGCTGATTCGTTCCACGATGTAGCCCGCCAAAGACGACCCATAATTGGAATAGACAGAGATGCTCCCCGCCGGGAACACCCGGGCCGGGATGTCCCGCAGGTACTCTCCCAAAGGCAAGACCTGGCTCATGCGCTCCACGAAGACTTCCGCCATCACATCCTCGAATCCAGCGGTATGAGTCAGCAAATGGCGCATGGTGATGGGACCTGCCGGCCGACCATCCAACAGCGTATCCGGCATGGCAAAGTCCAGGTATTCGTTGATGTCAGTATCGAGATCCAAAAGGCCCTGCTCCACCAACTGCATAACAGCCGTCCAAACAAATAACTTCGCATTGGACCCTGGTCGGAACATGGTGGTGACGGGATCCACGGGGACCCGCTCCTCCTTGTCCGCCCAACCGTAGCCTTTGGCTAGCAGGATTTCACCGTCCTTGACCACGGCCACCATGGCACCGGGCGAAGCATATTGCCGCAGCTGCACCGCCATCACTCCGTCGAAAAAACTTTCCAATTGGCGGGCATCGGTAAGGTCAGCTGCCAGCACACCCGCACTGGTGGCAAAACACAGTGCCAGGACCATCCCAAGAAACGCAAAGGTCAACTTTTGCTGCACGCTATCTCCTCTTTTCTGGTGGATTCCATCCCAGCATGCCCACGGTACTGCCGAAGGTTAGGGCATAGGATCGCGCACCGGCGCACCATTAACTTTCCACCCCGAACCACCAGAACCCTTGCCCAATCTGGCTGTGTGGTGAAAATTTCCCAGACCACGCCATGCAAGACTGCTTGCGCCGAACGGTTTGTTGGCATGAAGGACAATCCTACCGGTACGGCTAATACCACAAGCAATCCCTGTCCTTAGCGGCAGCGGACTTGTGACCGGAAAGGAGTTTCACACATGACAGATGACCCGGCATTCATACCCGGTATGGAACTTTGCGCAGGTTTTTTCACCGATGTGGTTAAACCTCTGCTGGACTCGGCCTATCCTGACCTGCAGTATGCAGCGGGCCGCATCGATTACGGTTCCGAGGTGCTTGGTTTCGATACCCCCACGTCCACCGACCATGATTGGGGCCCCCGCCTGCAGTTGTTTGTGTCCGAACAAGATAACGCCCTGGCAGAAGAACTGCAGACCTTTTTCGCTAAAGCCATGCCCCCCGCCTATCTGGCGTATTCGACCCATTTTGGCGAACCAGACCACGAGGGTACCCGGCTTTTAGAGACAACCGCTGAAGGCCAAGCCATTGCCCACCGCATTGCGGTGACCACGCCCGAGCAGTTCTTCTTGGACTACTTGGGCCTCATCCCCAGCTCGTCCATGGAACCTACGCAGTGGCTGACGCTGTCGGAACAGAAACTGGCCACCATCTGCCACGGCCAACTGTTTCACGATGACATCAACATGAACGCCTACCGCAATATGTTGCGCTACTATCCCCATGATGTCTGGTTGTATGTAATGGCAGCCCATTGGATGAAGATCAGCCAGGAGGAGCCGTTCGTGGGACGCTGTCATCAGG
>PWMW01000013.1 GCA_003559095.1 Clostridiales bacterium
CGGTTAAGCAGATGCCGGGCCACCACTAGTCCATCCCCGCCGTTATTGCCAGCACCCACCAAGACATACACTTTTTCTTTGGTCAGCGGTCCGAACTGCTCCCAGATCCGCCGAACACTGGCAGTACCAGCGTTCTCCATCAACACTAGGCTGGGCAGTTCCAACTCTCGAATAGCCCGTTCGTCCAGCTTGCGCATTTCATCACCGGTCACGATTCGCAAGGGGGTTCCTCCTCCCGTAGGGCCACAGCCTGGGCCACAGCATGGCCTTTGCTGTGGCTGAGACTGATCAACAGCTCATCTATGCCTTTGGCCAAGGCCCAACGGCGAGCTTCGGCCAACAGGGTCACTTGCGGTTTACCCATGGTATCGTTGGTCACACTGATGTGGCGGAACGAGATGCCTTTCTGCCAACCGCATCCCAGCGCCTTCATCACCGCCTCTTTGGCGGCAAAACGGGCCGCCCAAGATTCCACAGGTTTTCCCTGCAGATACGTCTGCTCTGCCTCAGTGAAGATCCTCGCTGCAAAACCCCGCCGCTGCAGGGCTTTGGCGATACGGGGGATCTCAATCATATCAATGCCGATACCTACAATTCGCTGGCCCATAATCTAGCCCAACTGTTCGCGGATGACCGCTGCCACAGCCTCGGCTTCTTGGCTGCACAGGGCCTCATCGGGATGTTCGGTCATGACACGGATCAGCGGTTCCGTACCGGATGCTCGCACAAAAATCCGTCCCTGCGGTGCCAGCTTGGCAAGGCCTTGATCTACGGCCTCTTGGATTTTGGCATCTTCTTCCCAGCCATGCTTATCCCTTACGCGAACATTCAACAGCGCCTGGGGAAACACCTGCATGATCTGGCGCAGGTCAGACAATGTCTGGCCCGTGGCGGCCATGACCTGCATCACTTTCAGAGATGTCAGGATGCCGTCACCGGTGGTGTTATGTTCTAAGAAAATCACATGGCCGGACTGTTCACCACCCAAGGCCAATCCCTGTTCCATCATGGCCTGCAGAACGTAGCGATCGCCAGCTTGGGTGATCACCAAGTCTGCACCCATGTCCTGCAGACACTGACGCAGGCCGCCGTTGCTGTACATGGTGGCCGCCACGTGATTCCCGGGCAGGCCCCCGTTTTCCACGGCATATTTGGCGCATATGGCCAGGATATGGTCGCCATCCACCAGTGCTCCGGTATCGTCCACCAAGAGCGTTCGGTCAGCATCGCCATCAAAGGCAATACCCAGATCCAAGTTGTGTTCCTTTACATACGCAATAATGCTTTCCATATGCGTGGAGCCGCAATCGACGTTAATATTGATGCCGTTGGGGGAGCTGTGAAGCTCCGTTACCGTGGCACCTAACTGCCGCAGCAGCTGGGGAGCAATGGCAGAGGCGGCACCGTTAGCACAGTCCACAGCCAACTGCAGTCCTGTCAAATTCACCGGCACCTGCCGCTGCAGGAAATGCCCATACATCTCTGCACCTTTAGGTTCACGATACACCCGACCCACGTGTTCGCCGACGGGCCGGGGCAGATCCGGCCATTCCAGCAGTTCCGTAATTTTGTCTTCCATTTCATCCGGAAGTTTGTGACCGCTGGCGGCGAAGAACTTAATGCCATTGTCTGGGGTGGGGTTGTGGGAGGCGGAGATCATGATCCCGGCTTGAGCCTGCAGGGCCTGCACCAGATACGCACAAGCGGGAGTGGGTACCACACCGACCAAGACAGCATCGGCACCCACCGACGTAATGCCCGCAGCCAGTGCCGATTCCAGCATGCCACCGGAAATCCTCGTGTCACGGCAGAGCAGGATTTTGGGGCGCTGGGCTTCTTTGGCCAGCACATAGGCACCAGCCCTTCCCAAGGCAAAGGCCAACTCCGGTGTCAAATCATCATTGGCCACGCCCCGGACGCCATCGGTTCCAAACAAACGATCCATGTAACCATTCCTTCCTTCTTGCCAACTACTGCCGACGCAATTCCACCGTACGCGGTTGGATCTCCGCCGGCGTAACATCCTGCCAGTTGCTGTCGAGCACCCGCAGGGGATACTGCCGTTCTTCCACACCATCCTGCACTTCCACGTAAGCTGCCAAACGGACAATGCGGTCCATGGCACTGCGGGGAGCCCGCACCAAGGCCCGGGCTGGTTCTGTGGCAAAGCGCCCAGGTTCGTAGCCGGCCGGTGCGCCGACCAGCGCCACCGAGACCGTGAACTCCCGCTCTACCCAGGGTTCCAAGGTAACAGCCATCACCGCAGGCGTCATGCCCGTGATACTTGTACCGGGCGGCGTATTTACCTGCACCCGGGCCGTGCGCGTCCCAGCGGCTGCGCCGCTCAAGTCCACGTACGCCTCCAGACCACGGCCGGAATTATACAGCAGCGGCCCGAGGCCGCGCACAGCCACCGTCACATCCCCTAGATCCGACAGCAGTGCCATTTCATTAGGAACGTTGATGGCCTGCACCGGCAGGATCACCTGCCGTTCGAGGGGCGAATAGCGTTCACCGCCCACGGCCAAAAACCACAGCAGCACGGCTAAGCCCAGGGCAAAGAGGCGCAGTACAATGTGTTCGTCTTGGATGACACCGCGGCCAAACCCAACCAAACGCTCCTTGATGACTGATAGCAGTTGTTTCATCGGGCACCCCTCCTCTGCCAGAAGGGATTCTCAGCCTTGTTTTCCCAATAATGCTCCAGCTGATCCCGCAGGCGATTTTCATTCAGATAGCGATGAATACGGCCGCCTACGGCCAGCGACACCACACCAGTTTCTTCCGACACCACGACCACCAAGGCATCGGTCTGCTCCGACAATCCCACCGCTGCCCGATGCCTCGTCCCCAACTGACTATCCAATAGGGTTTCTGTCAACGGCAAAAAACAGGCAGCAGCAGCCATACGGCCCTGCCTGATGATGACCGCCCCATCATGCAGCGGCGAGTTAGGTTCAAAGACATTAGCCAACAGCTCGTCACTCAACTGGGCATCCAGGGTAATTCCCGTCTCGGCATACTCCTGCAGGCCCGTCTCCCGTTCGACGGCGATCAACGCACCTACCCGGCGCTGGCGCAGTTTCGACGTTACACTAACGATGGTCGCAATGGCCCGTTCATGTTCCTCTTTTTGCACCGCAGTAAAAGCCCGAAAGAGCTGACCTCGGCCTAGCTGCTCCAAAGCCCGCCGCAGTTCAGGGTAAAACACAACGGGGAGCGCTACCAAGATCACCGTTGTACTCTGCTCCAAAATCCAGCTGACAGTACGCAGAGAAAAGGCGCGGGCCAGCACGCTGGCGGCAAACAGCACCGCCAACCCTTTCAGCAGGGCGGTGGCCCGTGTTCCTCGAATCAGCTGCATGCCTTTGTACAGACCCACAGCCACAATGAAAATATCCAGAAAATCCAGCGGTGTTATGCGCAAGGCGAACTAGTCCCTTCCTGCTAGGATGTGCGCAGCGTGAGCCAAGGAAACGTCCCCATTCAGGAGAAGCAGCTGCATGCCAGCCGCGGCAGCCGGCCCATCCTGGGCCGGATCATCACCCACCATCAGGCAGTGCTCCGGTTCCACACCAATGCGCCCAGCCACTTCCAGATAGTACTCTGGATGAGGTTTGCAGTAATGCATGTTCTCCCCCGTCGTGATCCAGTCATAGGGGAAATCCGCCACTCCAGCCCACTGCATCCGCTCGTGAATGGCCCGGGCAGGAAACAATGGATTCGTGGCAATGACAACCTTCCAGCCGCTGGCAAAGGCGGTTTCTACCACCTGCCGCGCCCGAGGATTCTGGGTTGCTTTGGCACCCAACTTGGGAAACTCCTCCTCATAAAAGCGGTCAAACTCCTGCCACATGGAACGATCCAGCCCCGTGGATGCAAAAAAGTGATCGGCGAACGTATCCAGATTCACCTTGCGGCCATCACTACCGCGAATCATGGCATCGGTCGCCTGCATGATCTCCTGGGCCAACCAGCGCGGGTCGCCCCAGCGTCCCAAGTAGGTTCCCAACATGCCCAGATATTCGGGGATCAAGTCTTCAAAGGCGGTGGGCAATAACGTTCCATCCAAATCAAAAAGCACAGCTTTCACGTAATCCGTCCTTTCGCGTTTGCCGGCAGCAGCCTCTGCTGTATCTGAGGCTGCCGCCCGGTTGGTTACAAAATGGGCCTAAAAGTGCAGCGATAGCCTCCTGCGCCAGACATCTTCTGCCGCCGCTGTGGCCAACCCGGACTGGCCCAAAGCCAACTCCAGCGCAGCCAAGCAGGTGAGCATGTCCAGCGGTGTTGCATAGCCCATATGACCGATGCGGAAGATCTTGCCGGCCAACTTACCCTGCCCCCCGGCTAACTCCACGCCCAGATGGTCGCGTACCTTGGCCCGGAAGCCATCGACGTCGGTGATGGCATCGGGAATCACCGATGTGGTGGTGGGCGAAGCCCCGGCCTCAACAACCAACAGCGGCAGCCCCAAGGCCTCA
>PWMW01000310.1 GCA_003559095.1 Clostridiales bacterium
CAACGCTCTTGGCGTTAGCAGAAGAGGTTACGAAACTGAACGCCATCTGTGTGGTCTGCGGAAGTTCAGCCAGCCGTACGCAGCGTTTGATCAATGGCCAACCGGCCCATTACCATGATCCGATTATCTTGATCGGCGCCAAAGAAAACTATGAAGCTCGCTGCGTCCGCTGTCATAAGGTGCCCGGGCGCCCGCGGGTGGGGAGCGGGGAGCATGCGACATAGGAAAAGGGACAACAAGTGGCCCATTCGGTTTTTGATGGCTGCCCGGGCATTCACCATTGGGTTATCCTATTATGTGGTAGCCGGTCTTCCCGGGTTGACCTCCAGCTTCGTGGCAGTGTTTGTCTCGCTGCTGCCCTTTGATCTGATTGTGGCCATGCCCAGGTTTTCCCTGCGTTTTCGTGATTGGAAAGAGATGATCGTGACCGTACTTCCCCGGATCAGCGGCACGGCGGTGACCCTTACCGTAGGATTGCTGTTGGGAACGGGCTTTGGTATCCTGACCAAGTTGGGGTTGCCCGTGGTGTTGGGTGCTATCTTCACTGTGGGATTGGCCTACACTGTGGCTGAAAAAACCAAAGGCAGCATTTCAGGTTATGTTGGCATCATCGGTGGTCTATCGCTGTTCGATCAGATTATTCGAATCCAGGGCATATTACTGGATGAACGCTTGCTTGCCGATATTGCGGGAACCGGATTGCGGGCGTTTTACGCCACATTCGCTGCCCTCTTTGCCGGCTGGGCGGTGGGTGTGACTGTGGGTATCCTGACCCGCCTGCTGTTGCCTCGGGGGTATAAGACAACCAAGAGCGAGGCCTATGCACGCCCCCTGTATCTGCGTTCTTTGAAGGAAGTAACGCATATCGATGAGGATTCGGTCGTTTTGCGACTGCAGGTGGGAGACGAATCAGATATCCTCTACGGCTCGCTCAGTGAGTCTCGTCTGCGGGAGGAGTTTGACGCAACGGTCATGGCCATTTATCGGCGTCCGAAGGATGTCACGTCGCCTCGCGGTAGTGATATTCTGTATCCGGGAGACATCCTAGTTGTGATGCTCCCTGCTCATCAGGTGTCTGCCGTGGTATCCCACGTTAAGGGGCGGGTTATGGATGAGTAAGTTCAGGTATGGCGGACAAGCTATGGTTGAAGGTGTCATGATGAAGGGAAAGCATTATTATGCCATCGCCGTGCGCAGCAGTGATGGGGAGATTTCCGTTCGCAAAGAGCGGGTTGAGTCGTGGTTCAATCGGTGGCCGATTCTGCGCAGGCCACTGCTGCGGGGCTGTGCGGTGCTCTGGGAGATGCTGATTCTCGGCCTGAGGTGTCTGGAGTATTCCGTTCAGCAGGCCAACAGTGGCGCTGCTGAACCGGTGACCGCCAAAGACCTGCCGGCTGCCTTGGCCAAGTTGCTGATCGTGGTCGGGGCCTTGTTTGTGGTGGTGCCAGCCATTGTGGTTGGTTTGGTTCAGAATTCGCTCAGCAGTAACATTGGGCTGAATATTCTCGAAGGAACGATCAGGATGCTGCTTCTGACAGGCTCTGTGGCTGTCCTAGGGCGATTGCCTCATGTTCGGCGCATGTTCCAGTACCATGGTGCTGAGCACATGGCTATCAACTGCTGGGAAGCCAGGCGCACATTGAAACTGAGCCACGTTCGCCAGTTTGCGCCCATCCAAGGGCGCTGCGGGACGAATTTCTGGGTGCTTGTTATCCTTGTCAGTATGGTTGTGTTTGGAATGTTTGGCCGCCCTCCATTGGGTCTGCGTATCCTGACCCATCTGGCCCTGGCGCCGTTGGTGGTGGGCTTGGCATTCGAGGTAATTCGGCTAGCGGGGGCGGAACCGCAGCCGCTGTGGGTAGGCATTCTGCTTAAGCCGGGCTTACTGCTGCAGTACCTTACCACCGCTCATCCCGATGAGCAGCAGCTTGAGGTTGCTGTGGCAGCTCTGCAGGCTGTGATCGATGCAGATAAGCAGTACCAAGCAGAGCGGAAGGTGATTCCTTTCCCACTGCCCGCTTCATAGAAGGAGAGACTAACAATGATAGATAAGCTCAAAGCCATGGAAGAAAAATACATGGAACTCAATGACAAGCTCAGTGATCCTGAGATCATGCAGGATCAGAGCCGCTACCAAAAGCTGGCTAAGCAGCATTCCGATCTGGAGCCGGTTATCCTTTTATTCCGGGACTATCAGCAGGTTCAGACGGAGCTTTCCGATGCCGAAGAGATGCTCAAGGAGAGCAAAGAACCGGATTTTCGCGAAATGGTAGAACTAGAGTTGCAGGAACTCAAGGAACGAAACGAGAATCTCGAAGCTCATTTACAGCGTCTGCTCATTCCTAAGGATCCCAATGATGACAAGAACGTCATCGTGGAAATTCGTGGTGGAACCGGTGGTGAGGAAGCGGCTCTGTTTGCCGGCGCTTTGTTCCGAATGTACTCTCGTTATGCTGAGATTAACCGCTGGCGCGTGGAGCTGATGCACTCGAATCCCACGGAGTTGGGCGGCTTTAAGGAAGTTATCTTCATGATCGAGGGCAAAGGGGCATACAGCCGCTTGAAGTACGAAAGCGGCGTCCATAGAGTGCAGCGGATTCCAACCACGGAATCTGGTGGCCGCATTCACACCAGTGCAGCTACGGTAGCCGTTTTGCCGGAAGTTGAAGATGTGGAGGTGGAAGTGGATCCTAACGACCTGCGGATTGACGTGTATCGCTCTTCAGGCCCCGGTGGCCAAAGTGTGAATACCACAGACTCAGCAGTGCGGATTACCCACGTCCCCACGGGCCTTGTGGTATCGTGCCAAGATGAGAAGTCGCAGCACAAGAACAAAGATAAGGCCATGAAGATTCTCCGGGCTAGGCTCTACGAAAAGGTCCAAGAAGAGCAGAATAAGGAACTGGCTGCAACCCGCCGTTCGCAGGTGGGTACTGGCGACCGCTCCGAGCGTATCCGGACGTATAACTTTCCCCAGGGCCGCCTCACCGATCATCGCATCGGCCTGTCGTTGTACAAATTGGAGCAGGTGGTGGCCGGAGAGCTGGACGAAGTGATTGATGCTCTTATCAACGCTGATCAAGAAGAACAGCTCAAGGCAATGGAGTCGTAAAGCATGGAAAACCCCCGGACAATTATGGAATACATTCAAGTGGCAGCAGGTTATCTGCGCAAGCAGGGCTGTGATACGGCCCGTCTTGATGCAGAACTGCTGTTAGGGCATGTGCTGCAGTTGGAACGTATGCAGCTGTACGTGCAGTTTGACAAGCCGTTGACCATCCCTGAGGTAGACGCCTATCGGGCCGTCATCGGACAGCGCGCCCGCAGAATTCCTGTGGCCCAGATCGTTGGGGAACGGGAGTTTTTGTCGCGCCCATTCAAGGTTTCCAGTGCTGTCTTGACGCCGCGGCCGGAAACCGAACTTCTGGTGGAAGCAGTGGTAGAGCGCTTTGTTGATCACGAACGGCCCACTATCCTCGATATCGGAACGGGCAGTGGTGCCATCGCTGTGTCCTTGGCCTGCCAGCTTCCGCAGGCTGCGGTGACGGCCGTGGATGTTTCGCCTGAGGCTCTGGCTGTGGCGCGCAGCAATGCGGAGTCCTGTTCTGTGGACGTGGAGTTCCTCGAAAGTGATGTGTATGAAGCCCTAAGCGGACGGCGTTTTCAGTGCATTGTCTCCAATCCACCGTATATTCCCAGCTCCGAAATGGCCAATCTGCAGCCCGAGGTGCAGCACGAGCCCTCTTTGGCACTGGACGGTGGCCCGGATGGCTTGGCTGTGTACCGCCGTATTGCCGCCCAAGCGGCTGCGCACCTTGAACCCGGTGGCAGTCTTTTGTTAGAGATCGGGTGGGATCAGGGAACGTCGGTGCCCCAACTGCTGCGGGCTGCGGGCCTTACCGTCCTGGAAACCCGGACCGACTATGCCGGTCTGGATCGTGTGGTGATTTCCGTATGGAACGAATAACCCGCTGGCTGGGTCGAGAGCAATTGGCCGAGGCGGCAGAGTATCTGCGCCGCGGTGAGTTGGTGGCGTTTCCTACCGAGACTGTGTATGGCCTGGGAGCGGATGCTCTTAGCGAAGAGGCTGTCAGGGGTATTTTTGCGGCTAAAGGTCGGCCGGCGGACAATCCGCTTATTATCCACTGCCACAGTGTGGAGCAGGTTTCGCAGGTGGTGCAGCCGTGGCCGGATTCAGTCCAGACGTTGATGGATGTGTTTTGGCCGGGCCCCTTGACGTTGATTTTGCCGAAGCGTCCCCATGTTCCCTTAGTGACGACGGGAGGCCTGAAGACGGCCGCCGTTCGCATTCCGGATCACCCGCTGGCGCTTGCACTGATCCGCGCTGCCGGCGTACCGCTAGCAGCACCCAGCGCCAATCGCTCCGGTCGGCCCAGTCCCACGCGGGCCGAGCATGTGCGAGCTGATCTGGACGGACGCATTGCAGCCATCGTAGATGGCGGTGCCACTGGTTGGGGACTGGAAAGCACCGTCTTGGATTGTACCACCGAGCCGTTCCGATTGCTGCGCCCCGGTGGTATCACCATGGAGCAGCTGCAGAAGGTGTGTGAGGTCATTACTGACCCCGGTATCTTCAAGGAGCCGGAGGGTGTTGTGCGCTCGCCCGGCATGAAGTACAAACACTACGCTCCCGAGTGCCGCGTGATCGTGGTGGTGGGTGATGGAACCAGCGCCGCCATTCGGGAAATGGCAGCCCGGGATCGGGCTAGCCAGAAACTGGTGGGTGTGTTGGCCTTCACGGAACATCATGGCCGTTACGAAGGCCTAACCATACTGGACTTGGGTTCCAAGTACGTGCTGCAGGAAGGGGCCGCACGGCTCTATCATCTGCTGCGGGAGGCCGATATCCTGGGGTTGCAGACCCTATACGTGGAGGGAATGCCGGACAAAGAATTGGGCATGGCGATTATGAACCGCCTGCTGCGAGCGTCCGGCTTTCAAGTTATAGCCACATGACGAAGACGATGAGAGGAGAGATGGTTGCGTATGCAGCGAGTACTCATGGTTTGTACCGGGAACACCTGTCGCAGCGTAATGGCCAAAGGGCTCATGGAGAAGTTCGCCGCCGAAGCCGGTCTCGAACTGCAGATTCAGTCAGCAGGCCTGGCAGCCTTTGGCGGTGATCCGGCCACCGAACCCACGGAACGGGCTTTAGAGCCCTATGGTGTGGCTGTGACGGAACACCGATCCCGGCGTCTGCAGGTGCCGATTCTAGAGGAAGCCGATGTGATATTCGTCATGACTCGGGTCCATCGCGAACAGCTATTGGCCATGTTCGGCAGCGAATATGCCGATCGCGTCCACGTCTTGTTGGAGTATGCTGGGGCCTTGGATTCATCGGCAGAAAATCCCGGGCAGCGGCAGGAGAACTCCGGCCGCAACTCGAATAATCATACGGATATGGATATCGCAGATCCGTTCGGCGGCTCAGCGGCCGAATACCAGCGGGCAGTGGCGGATATCGCTGCAGCCGTGCAGCGGATCGTAGACGCATGGCGAAGAGCGGAGGAATAGAATGCGCATTGCAGTGGGAGTGGATCACGGCGCCTTTTTTGTCAAACAGGCAGTGATTGAGCATATAGAGTCTTTGGGACACACGGTAACGGATTTTGGCACGTATGATGACTCGTCCTGTGACTATCCAGATGTGGTTAAAGAGTTAGGCCCGAAGGTGGCCGCCGGCGACTTTGATCGGGGCGTTGTCCTTTGTGGCACGGGCATCGGTATGTCCATTGCAGCCAACAAAGTCAAAGGTATACGGGCAGCACTTTGCCATGATGCTTACTCAGCCCGCTTGACCCGTCAGCATAATGACAGTAACATTCTCTGCATGGGCGGCCGTGTTTTGGGATTAGGCCCCATGCTGGATATCGTCAGGATTTGGTTAGGGGAGGATTTTGATGGCGGCAGGCACCAGCGCCGCATCGATAAGGTCCGCCAATTGGAGACACAGTAAGGGAGCTGGTAATTTGTCTAATGTACACTTGATCGACCATCCGTTGATCCAGCATAAATTGACCATGATTCGCGACAAAGAAACGGGACCCAAGGACTTTCGGGAACTTATGGATGAGATCTCCCTGCTGATGGCCTATGAGGTGACTCGGGAACTTCCCCTGCAGGAAGTGGTGGTGGAAACACCCATCTGTAAGACTACAGCCTATACCATTGCCGGGAAAAAGGTGGGCATTGTTCCCATTCTCCGGGCCGGTTTGGGAATGGTTAACGGCATTCTCCGCCTCATACCCACGGCCAAAGTGGGCCATATTGGCGTGTATCGCGACCGGGAGACGCTGCTTCCGGTGGAGTACTACTGCAAACTGCCAGGGGATGTGGAAGAGCGTGAGCTGATCGTGATCGACCCCATGCTGGCTACGGGGGGTTCCGCGGCAGCTGCCATTACCTTCTTAAAGGATCGGGGCTGCACTTCCATCAAACTGATGTGTCTGCTGGCGGCACCGGAAGGGCTTGCGGCGGTGGAAGCGGCCCACCCTGATGTGGACATTTTTACGGCGGCCATTGATGAACGTCTTAACTCCCATGGTTACATCATTCCTGGGCTGGGCGATGCAGGCGACCGGTTGTTTGGTACCAAATAACGCATCTTACAGGCACCGGTGCGGTGCCTTTTTTCCATTGAATGCAGGGGAGGTCTGTCTTTTGCACCAGCGTCCGTCTTGGGATCAGTATTTCATGGATATCGCGGTGCTGGTTAGCACCCGTTCCACCTGTCTGCGACGGCAGGTAGGCGCGGTTTTGGTGCGGGACCGCCAAATCATCAGCACTGGCTATAACGGAGCGCCCAGCGGCGTGACGCACTGCGCCGACCGGGGCTGCCTCCGCCAAGAACTGGGTATTCCCAGTGGTGAGCGGCATGAGATATGCCGTGGCACCCATGCGGAGCAGAATGCCATTATTCAGGCCGCCAGGCACGGTACGGTGACCGATGGCGTCACCTTGTACTGTACGCACCTTCCCTGTCTGCAGTGCGTCAAAATGCTGATCAATGCCGGTGTCGAAACGGTGGTCTTCCGCGGTGAATACCCGGATCCACTGGCCGGGGAACTGTTGGATGAGGCTGGTGTCACGTTGATCCCTTGGAAGGAGGAGCCGCGGTGATTTCCTATGCATGGGCTGTTCTTCTCCCGTTGGCGTTTTCCCTTGCCTTGACGCCGTTGGTGCGCCGTCTTGCCCATGAGGTGGGCTTGGTGGACATGCCCAATGCTCGCCGCATCAACAAAAAGCCAATGCCCACCGGTGGTGGTGTAGCCATCTTTTTGAGCTTCCTGGCCGCATCGTTCATTCTGCGGGCGCCGCTGCAGCTGCCTCTAATCCTAGGTGGCGGCATCGTTTTGGCCGTTGGTCTTCTGGATGATTACATGGAACTGAAGGCCAGTCACAAATTTCTCGGACAGTTTGTCGGCGTGATGGTCTTTGTTATGTTTGGTCCGAAGATTGAGTTTGTAACCCATCCCTTGGGAGGCATGGTCTATCTCAGTTATCTTTCCATACCCATCACCGTGTTCTGGATGATGGCCGTGGTCAACATTATGAACTTCATCGATGGCTTGGATGGACTTTCAGCGGGCATATCTCTGATCAGCTGTACGGCCCTATTCACCATCGCCTTTGATTTTGGCCGTGCTGACGCTGCCCTCTTGGCAGCGCTGTTGGTGGGCGCCATCGCAGGTTTTCTTCCTTACAATTTTAACCCGGCCCGAATTTACTTAGGTGATGCTGGAGCCATGTTTCTTGGATTTATGCTGGGAGCCATTGCGGCCGAGGGCGCTCTCAAGGGTGCTGCCACCATTGGGCTCAGTATTCCCACCTTGATTCTTGCCGTCCCCACCATGGACACTGTCTGCAATATTGTGCGCCGGGTTCGGCAGGGTGTTCCGATTTATCAAGCGGACCGAGGGCACTTTCACCATCGCTTACTGGATCTGGGTTGGTCCCAGCGGCGTGTGGTTCTGTTCCTCTACATGGCCAGTTTGCTGGCGGCGGGCATCGCGCTGTACATTACGCGCACTCCGCAGTATGCTTGGTTCGTCCTGGCCATGGTCGGCGTGCTGCTGATGAGTGTGGCCTGGCGCTTCGGCTGGAATGCGCAGCGTCAACAGAAATCCTAATCTTCCCAAGAAAGTAGGGCGCTATGTTGCGGATCGCGGTTATCTTTGGAACTCGACCGGAAGCTATAAAGATGGCACCTGTAGTCAAGGCGTTAAGGGCATATTCGGAGCTGGAAGTGGACGTGATTACCACGGGGCAGCACCAGGAGATGCTGCAGCAGGTCTTGGATACTTTCCACATTGATGTGCAGTATGCATTCTCTGTGATGCAGGCGGGCCAGTCGCTGCCCACATTGTTGGCAAAGATTCTGCAGTGCATGGATGGGTTTTTCCAGAAGCAAGCGGTGGACATGGTCTTGGTTCATGGCGACACGGCTACGGCCTTGGGAACAGCCTTGGCGGCCTTTTTTCACAAGATCCCCGTTGGACACGTGGAGGCAGGATTGCGGACAGCTTCCATTCAACTGCCGTTTCCTGAAGAAGCCAACCGCCGGCTTATCGATGTGATTACCAATCTGTATTTCGCACCGACGGAGGCAGCCGCGGCCAACTTGACGGCCCAGGGTGTTGATCCGGCCCAGGTGTTTGTTACGGGAAACACCGTCATTGATGCTCTGCTTGCGGTCATTGATGACGACTATATATTCCAGACGCCCTCGCTGCGAGCGTTGGATCCCCAGCTGCCTGTGGCGGTGGCCACAGTGCATCGGCGAGAGAACTGGGGTGCACCCTTGGAGTCTATCTGTGCGTCACTGGTTCAAGCCACAGCCGAACTGCCGCTGCAGTTGGTTGTCTGTATGCACAAAAATCCCGCGGTGCAGGATGTGATTCGCCGTCATCTCGATGGTCGCGAACGGGTAATTCTTATGGATGCGCCGCCATACAGGGAGTTTGCCAATTTGATGAGGCGCAGCCACTTCGTGATCACCGACTCCGGGGGTCTCCAAGAAGAGGCGCCGGCGCTGGACAAACCGGTGTTGGTGCTGCGCACCAGTACTGAACGCCCGGAGGGACTGGCAGCAGGAACGTTAAAACTTGTGGGGACGGCGCCGGAGCAAATTCTAGCCGGCATTCGCAGTCTCGTGGAGGATCGTGAGCTTTATCAGCGAATGGCAGATGCGCCGAATCCGTATGGTGACGGGCGGGCAGCCGAACGCATCGCCGAGATACTATGGAATTCATTGAGCAAATGGGGGGACGATCATGGCAATACGCCCAGATGAAATTACCGCGATATTGAAGAAGCAAATCGAAGAATTTGAAGCAGATCTCAAAGTTGAAAAGACCGGTTCGGTGTTGATGGTAGGCGATGGGATAGCCCGCGTTTATGGCCTTGAGGATGCCATGGCCGGAGAACTTTTGGAATTCCCCGGCGAGACCTATGGCATGGCGCAAAACCTAGAGCAGGACAACATCGGCTGCGTTATTCTAGGAGCTTTTGATCATATTAAAGAAGGAGATCCTGTGAAGCGCACAGGCCGGATTGTGCAGGTCCCGGTGGGTGACGCCATGATCGGGCGTGTGGTCAATCCATTGGGAATGGCCGTCGATGGTCGCGGTGCCATCAAAAGTGATACCTATCGGCCCATTGAGGCGCAGGCTCCCGGTGTGATGGCTCGCAAAGGCGTGCATGAACCGCTGCAGACAGGCCTCAAAGCCATCGACTCTATGGTACCCATTGGACGGGGCCAGCGCGAGTTGATCATTGGCGACCGCCAGACAGGCAAGACAGCCATCGCGGTGGATACCATTTTGAACCAAAAGGACACCGACGTCATCTGTGTCTATGTTGCCATTGGCCAGAAGGCTTCCACGGTGGCAGGGGTTGTGGAGACTCTGGAAAAGCATGGCGCCATGGATTACACCATCGTGGTTTCGGCCACAGCCAGTGAGCCCGCCCCGCTGCTGTTCATAGCCCCCTATGCCGGTGTAGCCATGGCCGAGGAGTTCATGTACCAGGGCAAGCATGTGTTGATTGTCTATGATGATCTATCCAAGCATGCCGCCGCCTACCGCGAGCTGTCCCTGCTGCTGCGGCGCCCGCCAGGTCGTGAGGCCTATCCCGGTGATGTCTTCTATCTTCACAGTCGGCTGTTGGAACGGGCTGCGAAGTTGAATGATGACATGGGCAGTGGTTCTATTACCGCTCTGCCCATCATCGAAACGCAGGCTGGAGACATCTCGGCCTACATTCCCACCAACGTCATTTCCATTACGGACGGTCAGATCTTTCTCGAGGCGGATCTGTTCTATTCGGGAATTCGTCCTGCCATTTCGGTAGGCCGGTCGGTCTCGCGCGTTGGAGGTTCAGCTCAGGTAAAGGCCATGAAAAAGGTGGCCGGGCCACTGCGTCTTGACCTTTCACAGTACCGCGAGTTAGCTGCCTTTGCCCAGTTCGGATCGGATTTGGACAAGGCTACCCAGGCCAAGCTGGGACGTGGTGAACGCACCTACGAGATTCTGAAGCAGCCTCAGTATGCACCGATGCCCGTGGAGGAACAGGTGGTTTCGTTGTTCATTGTAACCAAAGGGCACATTGATGATATTCCTGTGGACCAAGTGTCCCAGTTCGAGTCCGAGTTCATCAAATATCTGAAGCAAGAGCAGGAAGACATTCTCGATTCCCTGCGTTCCGGTGCCACGGTGGATGACGACATGAGCGACAGCATTGCGGAAGCCGTGGAAGCTTTTAAGAAGACGTATGTCAAGTAAGGAGGTGGCACGGTGGCCCAATCAACACGTGACATTAAGCGGCGCATGCAGAGTATTGACAACACTCGTCAGATCACAAAGGCTATGGAGATGATCGCCGCCGCCAAGTTGCGTAAAGCCCAAGAACGGGTGGAGCAGAGCCGCCCTTACCTGGATCGCTTGGAAGATACCCTAGGCCGTGTGGCCCAGGCTGCCCGCAAGGAAGGGGATGAACTTCCCGTCATGGCACAGCAGCGCACCGGCGACCGGCGCTGCCTAGTAGTGGTTACGGCTGATCGGGGGTTGGCCGGAGGGTACAATGCGAACATACTGCGGCGAGCCGATCAGTATCTGCGGGAGCATGTGGATGTCCAGTTGATCCTCATAGGACGCAAAGCCCGTGACTACTACCGCCGGCGGGGACAGAAGTTCTTGGCCGAGTATGTAAATATGGGCGATGACGTGGATTTTCGTCAAGCCCAAGAGGTCAGTCATGTGATTGAGGAGTTCTTCGCCAACGAACTATTTGACCGGGTGGATATTCTTTATAATTACTTTGTGAACTCCGTGACCCAGCGAGTCAAACTGCGCCAAATTCTGCCGATACCAGAGCCCAAAGAAGAGCAAGCCGTCAAACATGGTCCCAAGGCCTTGTACTGGTTCGAGCCTTCATTCGGAGGTGTGCTCAATACGCTGGTGCCGCAGTTTGTAGAGACATCTGTATTTCAATCGCTCTTGGAGGCAGCCGCCAGTGAACAGGGTGCGCGCATGAACGCCATGCGCAGTGCTACGGACAATGCTACGGACTTGATTAAGCAGTTGACACTATCGTTTAACCGGGCCCGGCAGGCGGCCATTACTACGGAAATTTCGGAGATTGTGGGCGGCGCGGAAGCACTGCAATCGTGAGAGGGAGGTTGTTTCGTTGAGTGAAGTTGTAGGGAAGGTCGTACAGGTCATCGGACCTGTCGTGGACGTGGAGTTCGCGGCTGATCAGCTGCCGGGTATTTACTCGGCTGTTACGGTGGATAGTGTCACCGATGAGCGGGAAATTCACCTGACATTGGAAGTGGCCCAACACTTGGGTAACAATGTTGTCCGCTGCGTGGCCATGTCGTCCACTGACGGTTTGCAGCGGGGGATGCGCGCTGTGGATACACACGCTCCCATTTCGGTACCCATTGGCCGTGATGTGTTGGGACGACTGTTCAACGTGTTGGGCGAGCCCATTGATGGCGGTGAGGACATCAGCGGCAAAGAGCGCTGGCCCATCCACCGTCAGGCACCAAAGGTCGATGAAGTGGAACCGGCCACCACCATCCTGGAAACAGGAATTAAGGTGGTGGACTTGATTGCACCGTATGCCCGCGGCGGGAAAATTGGTCTCTTCGGCGGTGCCGGTGTGGGCAAGACGGTTCTGATTATGGAATTGATCCGCAATATTGCTCAGGAACACGGTGGATTTTCCGTGTTCTCGGGCGTGGGTGAGCGGACCCGTGAAGGCAATGATCTCTACCATGAAATGAAAGACTCCGGCGTTATCGACAAGACAGCCATGGTCTTTGGGCAGATGAATGAGCCCCCCGGCGCCAGGATGCGCGTGGGCTTGACCGGGTTAACCATTGCGGAAAGTTTCCGTGATGAAGAAGGTCAGGACGTGCTGCTTTTCATCGACAATATTTTCCGCTTTACCCAGGCAGGTTCTGAAGTATCTGCACTGTTAGGTCGAATGCCGTCGGCCGTGGGTTACCAGCCCACATTGGCCACCGAGATGGGGCAGCTGCAGGAACGCATCACCACGACAAAAAAGGGATCCATCACCTCTATCCAAGCCATCTACGTGCCTGCTGACGACTACACAGACCCAGCTCCGGCCACCACCTTTGCACATCTTGACGCCACAACCAACCTGGAACGACGGATTGTGGAAAAGGGTATTTATCCCGCTGTGGATCCGCTAGCTTCCACATCCCGCCTCTTGGCGCCGGAGATACTCGGTAAAGATCATTACGATACGGCCCGGGGTGTCCAACAGGTGCTGCAGCGCTACAAGGAACTGCAGGATATCATTGCCATCCTCGGCATGGATGAGCTTTCCGATGATGATAAGGTGACAGTGGCTCGCGCCCGTCGTCTTGAACGCTTTTTGTCGCAGCCGTTTTTTGTGGCCGAGCAGTTCACCGGCATGTCCGGTAAGTATGTGCCGCTGAAGGAAACCATTCGCGGGTTTAGAGAAATCCTTGACGGTAAGCATGACTCGCTACCGGAAAGTGCATTCTATATGGTGGGAACCATTGATGAAGCGGTGGAAAAAGCCAAGTCTATGGAGCAGGAGAGTGCCTGATCATGAGTGTCTTTCACCTGGAAGTTGTGACACCGGAACGCACAGTACTGGATACTGAGGTCGAGGCAGTTCTGCTGCCTGCCAAGGGTGGCTTATTGGGCATTTGGGCCAATCACGCTCCCGTCATTGCGGCGTTGGAGATCGGTGTTGTCCAGTATGGACCCAAGAACGGCACGAAAGAACGCCTCGCCGTGAGCGGTGGCTTCACGGAGATGGATGGACAGACGCTGCGCATCTTCGCCAACACGGCTGAGACGGCTGACGAGATCGATGTTATGCGGGCAAAACAGGCGAAGGAACGGGCAGAACGACGCCTTACGGATCAGCAGGAAGATTGGGATTTTCAGCGGACCCAGGTGGCTCTGCAAAAGGCCGTGGCTCGTCTGCGGGCCGCTGGGGAATAAAAGATTTTGGGTTTGGGGTAGAACGTCGACGTGGGCTGTATTGTAAGGCACATGGGGAAGTTGCGGTTTCACCATTACCGAGGCTTCATGGACAGCCGCCAGTCGCTCCACCAGGAATCGCCCCGGAAGTTTCGGTATAACCCAAACAGAGATACGGAAAGGGGCAGAACTGTCCATGTTTGCATCGGATATCGGAATTGACTTGGGTACGGCTAACATTTTGGTATATGTTCGAGGGAAGGGCGTTGTCATCCACGAGCCGTCCGTAGTGGCCATGGAGGTGGGAACTGGACAACTGCGTGCCATTGGCGAAGAGGCCCGCCAAATGATCGGCCGCACCCCCGGGAACATTCGGGCCATTCGGCCGTTGAGTGATGGCGTCATCGCTGATTATGAAATTACGGAGCAGATCCTGCGGTACTTTATGGACAAGGCTGCGGGCCGGAGGCGATTGTTCCGACCCCGGGTGGTGATCTGTGTTCCCAGCGGGGTTACGGGCGTGGAAAAACGTGCCGTCCTCGAAGCTGCGGGACGAGCTGGTGCCAAGGAAGTGTATCTCATCTCTGAACCGATGGCAGCTGCCATTGGGTGCGGTTTGGACATTGCTGCGCCCACCGCCAATATGGTTGTGGACATCGGCGGTGGGACCACTGATATCGCGGTGATCTCCTTGGGCGGTGAGGTGGTTTCGGAGTCCATGCGCCTTGGCGGTGACCACTTCGAAGAAGCTATCATCCGGCACATTAAACGCGAGTACAATTTGGCCATCGGTGAACCGACTGCCGAGGACATTAAGATCAACATCGGTTCAGCGTATCCCCATTCGGACAAGCGGATGACGGTACGGGGCCGTGATCTAGTTAGCGGTCTTCCCTGCACCATTGAGCTCAGTTCTGCGGATATCTACGGTGCCATCGAAGAGCCGATCCTCGCCATTGTGGAGAACATCAAAAAGGTCCTGGAAATTACACCACCGGAGTTGGCTGCAGATATTGTGAACTCGGGCATGGTCTTGACCGGGGGTGGAGCTCTCCTTGATGATCTGGTACCCCTGCTCACCGAGGCTACGCGAGTACCCGTGCATTTGGCCGATGACCCCTTGACATGTGTGGCCCGGGGAACTGGTCAGGTCTTGGACAGCATCGACAAGCTGAAGAGTGGGGTTATCCTAGCGTCCAACAATACGCGCTGAGGGCCACGGCATCACAGAGCATGAAAATTCGGCAATCGGCAGTTTTCGGATTGAGCCTAAAGGTTCAACCGGAGACTGCCGATAGTTATTTTAGAACGAAATCAAAAAGGGGGAATGCCTGTGATTCGCGGTATGTACACGGCCGCCTCAGGAATGCTTGTACAGGCCCAGCGCACGGATATTATCAGCAATAACCTGGCCAACGTGGATACGGTAGGTTATCACCGTCAAGCAGGTCATGTACGTGCCTTTCCCGACATGCTTCTGTCCCGTATGGACGGTGGCGGACGCAGCCCTGTGGGTTCGCTGGGTACGGGAGCTGTGGTGGATGGAGGGAGGCACTCCTTCAAACCGGGACGGCTCCATGAGACAGGCAATGACTTGGATTTTGCGCTGTTGGACTTCGGCTTTTTTGCCGTTGCCCATCCCGAAGGGACGCGCTATACCCAGGATGGCCGCTTTTCCTTGAATGAGTCCGGTTGGTTGGTAACACAAAATGGCTATCGCGTACTGGGTGAACGGGGGCCCATCCATTTGGAGCCTGGGGCTATGGAGGTGAACAGCCGCGGTGAGATCTATGTGGACGGACGCTTTCAAGACCGGTTCTTGGTGGTGGAGTTCAATGATCGTGACGGCCTGCGCCGGCTGGGGGAAAACCTCTACCAAGCGCAGCCAGAAGCTGGAGACCCTTTCCGCTTCAACACCGTCGTGGCCCAGGGTGTTGTGGAGTCGTCCAATGTCAATGTCATCCGAGAAATGGTCAACATGATTGAGGTTCACCGTGCCTATGAGGCCAACCAGAAAGTAATTCAAGCCCACGACGAAACATTGGGCAAGGCTGTGAATGAGATCGTCGGCTAAAACATATTCAGATACGAAGGGCAAAGGGCTGGACTGGTAAAACAGAAGCCATAGGCTGCCAAACGACTGAGGCAGTCCCCCTTCCATCGAATCAAGGGGAGGAAACTGCATATGATGCGTTCTTTGTGGACTGCCGCGTCCGGGATGACCGGACAGCAGTTTAAGATTGATACTGTTTCGAACAACTTGGCCAATGTTAACACCACTGGCTTTAAGAAAAGTCGGGTGGACTTTCAAGATCTTTTGTACCAAACGGTCCGTTTTGCGGGCACACCCGTTACCGCCGGTGCGCAGGTTCCCACAGGGATCCAAATCGGCCACGGTGTGCGACCCGTGGCGACGCAGAAGATCTTTTCCCAAGGCACCTTTCAACAGACCGATAATCCGCTGGATATCGTGGTTGAGGGCGATGGGTTTTTCCAAATTCTGCTTCCGGATGGCAATGTGCGCTATACGCGCGACGGCGCCTTCAAACGTGATAGTGATGGCCGGGTAGTAAGCAGTGATGGCTTTCCCCTGGAACCAGAGCTGATCATTCCCGATGACGCCATGGATGTTAGTGTCGGTTCCGACGGCACAGTATCGGTCATGCGTCCTGGTGCCAATCAGCCGGAGAACATCGGCCAGTTGGAACTGGCTCGCTTTGTTAACGCTGCCGGGTTGAAGAGTGAAGGTCGCAACCTGTTCACGGCCACAGCAGCCAGCGGCAACGCCATCGTTGGGGTGCCGGGACTGGACGGATTTGGCGCTTTGGCGCAGGGCTTTTTGGAAATGTCCAATGTGCAGGTAGTAGAAGAAATGGTCAGCATGATTGTGGCCCAGCGAGCTTATGAGACCAATTCCAAAGCTATTCAGGCCTCAGATGACATGCTCCAGACGGCCAACAATCTGCGGAGGTAAGCGGCCATGAATAGGCGTTTGCTTCTGCTTCTGGTGGTACTGCTCAGCGTTGGCACTGCCGGTGCAGCAGCGGCCGACAGCGGGGAGCGGCCCACGGTCTTGCTGAACACGTCCGGAGAGGTTCGGGATAGCCAGATCCGGCTGGCGGATATTGCAGAGATTACGGCGGATGAAAGCTGGGAGCAGGCCTTG
>PWMW01000350.1 GCA_003559095.1 Clostridiales bacterium
ATTATTGTTCCCGAGCAAATCGGTGGTCTCAACGTGTACACCAAGCTGGCTGCTGACGGCTCAGCTGCTGGCTACGCCGTGGTCTTTGAAGGTGCGGGCCTCTGGGGTTTAATCCGGGGCTATATGGGCATTGCCGGTGATTTGAGCGAGCTTTTGGGCATTGAGTTCACGGAGCAAAACGAAACTCCGGGACTGGGGAGCCGCATTGACGAGCAGTGGTACAAAGAGCAGTTCCGCGGTATCCAATTGGTGGATGGACAGGCAGTGCTGCGCGGTGATGATGGCGAACTGTTGATAGATTCCATTACCGGTGCCACATCAACATCCAATGCCGTCATTAACATTATGCGGGACTCCACAGCCTCGGTATTGAGTAGATTGGAGGCGGCGCTCTAATGGGTGAAGTGAAACAGGCCATTCGCCGAAACTTATGGGATGAAAACCAGGTGCTGCGCCAAATATTGGGCATTTGCTCCATTTTGGCGGTAACGAATCTCCTGGCAAACACGTTGGTCATGGGGCTGGGACTGATATTCGTGATTTCCCTATCCAGCCTGACCATATCTTTGCTGCGCAACTACATACCCCATCGGGTGCGCATGATTGTTCAGGTGTTCATCATTGCTGCCTACGTGATCTTGGTGGATATTTTCATCAAGGCCCAACTGCCTGAGATCAGCAAGGCGCTGGGACCCTACGTAGGTCTGATTATTACCAACTGTATCATTATGGGGCGGGCCGAAGCCTTTGCGCAGAAGAACCCACCGCTGCTGGCCATGATCGACGGCTTTTTCGCCGGCTTGGGCTATACACTGGTGCTGGTGTTCATTGCCTTTATTCGCGAGCTTTTGGGTTTTGGCACCATTTTCGGCTTCAATGTGAACTTCGTTGGCTTTGAAACGTGGACGATCATGGTCATGCCGCCGGCCGCGTTCTTCATAATCGGCGTGATGACTTGGGCGGCATCCAGCATGCGCCTATCGCGACAAAAACTACAAAGGCCCAGTCCGGCACCGACAGCTGCTGGACAGCAGGCCAGTCGTTAGGGGGGCGGACATATGGGCGACGCAGTAGGCATCAATCCGTTTGTGATTCTGCTGGCAGCAATTTTTACCAGCAACATGGTTTTGGCCAATTTCTTGGGCATGTGCTCGTTTATATCGGTGTCCAACGAATACAAGACCGCTTCCGGCTTAGGTAAGGCGGTCACTTTGGTCATGTTCGTCACGACCATCCTTAATTGGGTCATTTTCCGATTCATAGTGGTTCCCTTGGGTCTGGAATATTTGCGGTTCATTATCTTCATCGTGGTAATTGCGGCTACGGTGCAGATCATCGAGATGGCCATGGATCGCTATCTACCGGAGCTGCACATCAAGTTAGGGATCTTCCTGCCCCTGATTACGGTGAACTGTGCCATCTTGGGGATCAGTCTGTTCATGATTATCCGCGACTATGGCGCTCTGCAGACGCTATTCTTTGGCATCGGCAGCGGACTCGGCTGGTGGCTGGCCATCTGTGCTTTGGCGGCCATTCGTGAGAAGATTGCCAAGAACAAACTTCCTTTGGGTTTGGACGGACCAGGCATTACATTCATCATTACGGGAATTATGGCACTGGCCTTTATTGGCTTTGCCGGGACGCTCATTATCCAGTGAAAGCCACCAAGGGAGGGTTGTTGACATGACAATTATTCAGACGGTGCTGAGCGTTTCCCTCATATCTACAGCTCTGGCTGTATTCGTGGTAATCGCCGACCGTATCTTCAATAATTATGGTTAATGCACCATTGATATCAACAGCGGCAATACCCAGCTCACCGTGGATGGCGGTGCGACACTTCTGGGAGCCCTAGCTGCGAACCGGATTTTCATTCCTTCCGCCTGTGGTGGGAAAGCCACCTGCGGCTTGTGCAAAGTTCAAGTGGGGACGGATATTGGGCCTGTGCTGCCTACGGAAGAACCTTATCTAACCGATGAGGAGATAGCTGAGGGTGTGCGTCTTTCGTGTCAAGTGAAAGTGAAGCACGACTTGGCCATATCCATACCAGAAGAACTGTTCAATATCGAGCAGTACCAAGCCCGAATTGAACGCATTACGCGCATGACCCACGATATTAAGGAGTTCCGGTTCATTCTCCAAGAGCCCAAGGTGATGGAGTTCAAAGCGGGCCAGTATGTGCAGATCGATTCTAAGCCATATGCAGGCATGCAGGAGCAGGTTTCGCGGGCGTATTCCATTTCGTCAGTCCCCTCGGAGACGGGAGCGGTGGAACTTATCATCCGGCTTGTGCCCAACGGTATCTGCACCACCTTCATGCATGAGCATGTCAAGGAAGGGGATACCATCACCATGCGGGGTCCCTTTGGCGAATTCTATCTCCGGGAAGGCGCCGACGAACTTATCTTCATCGCTGGTGGCTCTGGTCTGGCCCCGGTGAAATCTTTGGTTTTTGACATCTTGGAAAAGAAGCTGGATAAGCAGATGACCTTCTTCTTCGGTGCCGTGACGAAAAAGGATCTATACTACGTGGAGCTGTTCCGTGACTTAGAAAAGCGTTATGGTAATTTCCGCTATATTCCAGCGCTCTCGAACCCTGCGCCTGAGGATAACTGGGACGGCGAGGTGGGACTGATTACTGACGTGGTGGCCAAGTTCGTGGAAACGCCTGCGAACAAGCAGGCATACCTCTGCGGTAGTCCAGGGATGATCAATGCATGCATTAACGTGCTCAACGGTATTGGCTTAACGGAAGATGAGATCTTCTTTGATAAGTTCACATAAGGCTGGGTTAGCCAAAGTGATGAAGCGAGGTGATGAGCATGAAACAAAGCCCAGAACTGCGGGCAATCCAAGAAAATATGCAGACCGGGTCCTTGGCGGCATATGGGTTTTTGGGAATGGACACCCGTTCCCTGGCAGATATTCTGCGAGATGATGATGAGCGAGTGGCCAGCCTCGTGTTGACCCATGGGGCCATAGCCGACCGCTTGCAGTACTTCTACGAGGCCGGGCAGGAGAAATTGGGCCGCGCGGAAAAGGTAGACACACAGTATGACGTACTGGTGGAAGAACACAAGGGAGGCATTCCCTGTCCGTTCCGGGACAACTTCACCGCTGCCAAAGCCGTAATCACTGTCACGGACCGCCGCAGCGGCCGAACGTTGGTCTGGTCCGCTCTGAACATTCATATGATCCGAGCCCACGGGTTTTACGAAGGCCGGGGAGCGAAGTTCCGGGTCGAGCCAGAGGCTGTGGCGGAGCTGCTTTTCTGAGTTGGTTGGGGTTGATCCTGACAGACGGTCGCGGTTGCGTTGTTGGGGGAAGAACGCCCAGAGAAGCCAGCGATCTTTCGTCAGCGATCCTTGGTTATTGTTGGTCCTTCGCCGCGGTAGATCGGTTGGTTATATGAGGACCTGTCGGTTGGTCACATGAGGACCTGAATGAGAACTTGAAGGAGGCAGATGCATGGCCAATATTTTGGATATTGCAATGCAGAATGAGTTGGATGGAAAGCAGTTTTATCTTAAACACGCCGAACGCAGCCGTGATCCCCAAACAAAACAGCTGTTCAACTCACTGGCAGCTGATGAGGAGCGCCACTATCAGGCAATCCAGCGCATGAAGGAACTGGGCAAGTATGATTTTGAGGCCAAGGATCCTATGGCCGAGGCAAAGCGCATTTTCCCGCCGCAGACCATCAATGAAGGTATCCTGGAGGAAAAGAAAGGATATTTGGAAGTATATGAAATGGCCTTGGACTTCGAGAAGAAAAGTATTGACATCTATTCTGATATGGCCAAGGAAGCGAAGACCGATGAAGAGCGCAAGGCGTTTCTGCGTTTGGCCGACGAAGAAGAATCCCATCGCTTGATCATTTGGCGTATTCTGGAATTACTGCGGCACCCTGAGGAATGGTACCCGTACCTAGACTTTAGCTGAGACCAACAAGGACTGACAGCTCCCCCATGGGGAGCTGTCTTCGGTTTTTGGAAGTACTGTTTTCGCAAGCGCTGTTCTTGGAAACGCCGTTCTTGGAAACGCTGTTCTTGGAAACCCTGTTCTCGGAACCGCTGTTCTTGGAAGCGATGCTTCGGAATTACTATTCCAGCAGTGAACTGCAGGATGTGGCGGGGTGGGAAGGAAACCAGCGGCGATGTAGACCAGGGTGCTGGGAGAGCCGGGACACGGGCCTTTGCGGGTGGTCGTACTCGGGGAGGGCCGCCGGGCCCCTCCAGACAGAGCTGCAGGGGCTATCCCTCTGTGGACCGCTCCCCAGTGATAACCATGCACAGTGCTGGCGCGTGTCGGGATTCAGCAGCAAGGATCTGGCCCCCGTCGTCTCGAAAGCATTCCTGTAGTGCCTTAGAATGAGCTTTGCCCAAAGGAACGCCCCCCGCTACAATAGTGTTGAAGCAAGCGTCCGACAATGGACGACACTATTGAGGGGGAGCGTCTATATGAAGAATACCCAAA
>PWMW01000211.1 GCA_003559095.1 Clostridiales bacterium
CCCGGCATTGTAGTCAATACGCAGTGTCAGTTCTTCGCCGTCGGGCATTTGGCGCCAGCCATCACCGTTTTGGTCAACGACACCAATGGAATCCAGCAGTTGCATGGCCTTTTCGGGATCATAGGCCATGTAGGAAGTGCGCCACTCTTCAAAGAGCTGACGACCTTCTTCGGTACGGTTGAACTCAGCAGCCTTGGCACTGAAGGTTCCTGTGGTTGGTTCACCAAAGCCATAAAAGGCCATAGACTGCATGGTGTCCCGGTTGATGGCGTGGGACAGTGCCTGCCGGAATTCTGGTTTCCTGTACAGTTCTCGTTTTTTGTCTTCGGGGTGGTTCCAGTTGGGGAACCAAGTATTCGCTGTTCCGGTACCACTATCCCAAAACTCAATGGTGTAATCCCCTTGGTCTTGGGCGTCGATGAGCATCGTGAGGTCGGTAATCTGGGCATAGGGGCGAACCTGCATGTCCACTTGCCCCTGCATCCACTGCAGTTTTACGACCTCTGCGTTTTCGGCGAAATACGTCACCATGCCATCGATGTACGGAAGTTGGTTGCCTTCCGTATCAACAGCATAGAAAAAGGGATTCCGCTCCAGAACCAACCGCTGACCAGGTTGGTGTTCCGCGACCATCCATTCACTGAGCACTGGAGCCTCGGGGTTTGTCCACCATTCCATGCGCTCTTCAAAGACTTCGAAGTTAGTGTATTCATCGCTGTAATCGGGGTGGAACTGGGTTAGGTAGTGTTTCGGGGCGATCTGGCGCTCTCCGAGGCCGGCATTGGGCCACATGGCCAAACGCTCGGGCAGCAGGGGTGAGGGCTCAGCATATTGAATCACAATGGTGAAGTCATCTGGCGCAGAAATCTCTGCAGGTTGTCCCGCTGCTGTATACATGTCAGGGACGGGATCGGACATATCTGGATTGAGGACCATGTCCTCCCACCAGAACATAAAGTCTGCAGAAGTCAGCGGCTCGCCGTCGGACCATTTGATACCTTGACGTATGTGCAGGGTCCAGAGGGTAGCATCTTCGTTGGCTTCCCAGTGCTGTATCCAGTTGCCGACGATGCCCAAGCCATCATCGACCCAACGCAGAGGTGAAAAACCGTACATCTTCATGCGCACGTCAGACCAATCTTGCGACGTGCCGTAGCGGTACCAAGTGCCGCCGTATTGCCCAACTTCCCGCAGCGGTGTCACCACCATGGGTTCTTGCGGCAGACGTTCTTCCACCGGGGGCAGTTCACCGGCAGCCACCAGGGCGGCCAACTGCGGGGCCTCTGCATACCCCGCTGCACCAACGAAACTTGATACAAATAGGACAATGACAAACGCAACCATTCCCATTACAAAACCACGATCAGAAAAACTCACCAAAACATCCTCCTTTCAAAATTTCGTGCCGCGAGAGTTCTGGGACTGACGACCGAACCTTGTGGGTCACCTCCTTAGGAAGCGGATTCTGAGAAGCCGGCGCTTAGCGCCAAGTTGAGAATATCAAAGACCATGATCTGTCCGACGCGGGCGATACCTGCCTCTGGTCCCACGGAAGTGGGGAATCCCAAATTCTGCAAAAGTACATCTCCCTGCTCAGCCACAACAGAACACGGATCACTGGTTACCGCAATGGTCTGGGCACCGTTCAGCTTCGCGATCTTCAGGCAATCGCTGACCGCGATCGTCTGTCCATGATGGGAAACGCCTATGTAGACGTCAGACGCAACGGCTGTGCGGGCCAGCCGTGGCATTGTGGGGGGGTCGGCGCAGGCGATGGCAAAAAGTCCAATCTCAAGGAAACGCTGCCGAGCAAGTTCGGCGATGGCGCCAGAGCCGCCAACGCCAACGAGGACGATCCTGCCACCACCTTGAAGCATACCCACAGCTTGTGCCACGGCAGCGGCATCTAAGGTCGCGCTGGAGTCCCTTAGGGTCTGGGCGACAAACTCCAATGTTTCCTGGATAAGTCGGGGGATCCCCGGCGTTTGCAGGGTCCGCTCATAGATGCTCTCTTCGTGACCCAGCGACCGGGCTAGAACCAACTTCAGTTCCGGAAAACCGGAAAGACCCAACTTCTTGGCCAGCCGCACCATGGTGGCCTGACTGACGCCAGCCGCGCCAGCAGCCTCCTTTACGGTCATCATCGGTAGTTCGTTGTGGCGTTCCAAAACCAACCGAGCAGCTTTTTTTTCGGTATCCGTTAAACGATGGAACGATGAGCGGATGAACGGAATGGGATTGTACAATGGTTTCACCCCAATCTTCTTTTGCTGCTTTCTTTGATCCAATTCGACGGGGTTCTGAAATATCCTTTCGACAAAATGATAGATCTGAAACTTGATTTCAAATGCAGGCTGAAATCTGACATAATGTTGAAGACCGGGGGGTTATGATCGGCCGTGTCGACACCGGTACCGATCCGCACGGGGCAGTGTAGGCAGGCGGGCGGTGACCAAGTTGATACAAACGGTCAAGTAGGGAACGTAGATCCATGCTATGCTAATAGTGCGGGTTGGAGACGTCCGCTCACGATGAGCGCTTGCTGGCCAATGAAGCAGCTGTAGCAACTGCCGTCGGGGCACGAAAAAACAGTTCCTCTGCGCCAAAAACCACCGGCTGCGTGCGGTGCTTGCAGGCAGTCATGCTGCGGTGAAAGCGAAACGAGGTGAAGGCTCATGGAACAGGTGTTCAGTCTAATCTTAGCCGTGGACTACATGGAAGAACATTTGCTGGAACCGGTGGATCTGCGAGACGTGGCCGCGGCCAGCTGTATGAGTTTGTCCCATCTGCATCGGTTGTTCTCCCACGTATTTCACTGCTCACTTAAGGAATATTTGACCAAACGACGCCTCTGCCGGGCCGCCCACGATCTGCTGCAGAGCCAGGAAACCGTAACGGATCTGGCTTTCAAATATCAGTACGGTTCGGTGGAAGGCTTTTCCCGGGCCTTTCGGGCTCAGTTTCTGCTGTCTCCGTCCCAGTTTCGCCGGAACAGCCAGTTTGCGGAGTTGCATCCGCGGCGGGTTGCGCCCAATCCAATGGCTGGAGGGAATGCCATGTGTTCGAAGCAAGGATTTACTTTGATGTTTGATGTGCCGGAGTTGAGCGAGCAGCTTTTGGCCGCCAAGGGCACCTACATTCTTGATGTGGATATCGATCACCTTATGACTATCAATGAAACGTTGGGCCGCAAAGCGGGTGATGCAGCCATTGCCGCCGCAGCAGGCCGCATTGAGAGGGCAGTGCCAACGGGAACGGTGTTCTTTCGGATTGGAGCTGACGAGTTCGTGGTGCTGACCAAGACGACTGACGTGAGCGCCGCGGAGGCCATAGCCCAACGGATATTGAGCTTTGCTGGGGAACCACTCTCCCTTAACGGCGAGAACTTTCACTTCTCTGTGAGTGTGGGCATCAGCAAAGTACCCCTGGGTACGCTGGATGTTCAGGATGCGCTGGGTCGTGTGCACGAGGCCATGATTCAGGCTAAACGGGAACGGCGCAGCAGCTATAAGGTGATGTGAGACAATGCTTTTACAGAACATCCCCTGGAACTGGTATGTAGACCAGCGCCAGGGGATGTTCATCGTTGCGTCACTCCTGCCAGGCGGACATGGTCTCGCATGTTGTGGTCCGCCGAACTCCTGGCAATGTGTCGTCCAAGACATAACAACTTTCTGTTCCCGTCACGGACACAGGAACGACAACTGAGCCCACTGGGGATCAGCGGCCTGCAGCCGCCAGACGAGCCCGCACGGGATCGACGACAACGTACCCATGCGGACACATTCGCGGTTATTGCGGCGGGTCGCAGTCCTTCCCCATAGATATGCTCCCATCAGCAGGGAGGAATCAAAATCTGCCGTCTCGAAGTGTTGCTTCGATGTACCAGATTGCGAACAGACTAGGATGGAGGCGATGTGCGCTCATGTACATGGCGAACAATGTAGTGGCCCATGCCCTGCGCAATGTCTACTGGATTGTCGGGGGTCCCTGCGCAGGCAAGACCACGGCAGCACAGTATTTGCAGGAGCATTGCGGAATGATCCATTACAATGCGGATGAGACAGTCACAGAGTATGTTGAGCGCTCGACTTAACCCTCGAAAAATGCCATCCTAGCATTCTTTCTTCGGGTTAGGGGCTGCAAGCCTTACGTAGGCATAGCCTTGCTCAACCAGCCTCAGTCTGGGTGCAGACTACGATACACGTGAATGATATAGGCACTTCGGGGTGCTTCTCCAGCTCCGAACACTGCGGTTAGTGGTTAAACAGGACGGTGTCGAGATAACGGACAGTGCTGCTAACAAAAGCCACGTGGTATCCTTGGCGAGGAGACGTAGCTTCGGCTACACCACCACCTTCCGGTGAGTAGTCCTGTAAAGGTTGTGATCCAATGAACGTATTTACAGTGAATAAGCACGGCGAGCCTATGATGCCGTGTCACCC
>PWMW01000024.1 GCA_003559095.1 Clostridiales bacterium
CTGATCTTTTGGCCATTGAGTCTGTGGGCGGTAAGCATCTGCACGACAATGCTGTGATGTATGGCGATATTGCCCAATCTTTGTTTGCCTTGGGTGTAGTGGGAACCAAAGACATGGAGCGGCTATGGTCAGGAATCGCGTCTGTGGCCCAGAGTACCAACACCATTGCATCTGGAGATACGGCCTGCGGATTTGCCAACACAGCCATGGTCTTGGCGGATCGCGGCTACGTATCTAAGACCTTCAGCGCCGTGGTGCGCGTGATCAGTGCCGTACGTTCGTTGGCCGCCTACAGCCAGGGTGCCGTCGGTCCCCACAAAGATTGCGGTTACGAAGGTGTCTATGTAAAGGCCATTACCGGGACGCCTATTTCCATGGAAGGCCGAACCAGCGCCTGCGCCCACCTAAGCACCGTGGGCAACATCGCTGGTGCCTTGGCGGATCTGTGGAGCAACGAGTCCGTGGAAAATGTCAAACTGTTGAGCGGAATGGCTCCCACCGTGTATCTCGAACAACTGGCTTACGACTGCCGTCTTTTCAACACGGCCACCGCCAACGAACGTGAACTGATGCTGCGTGATCTCTTGGTGGAATCGGATAGCGCCCTAGACCCCCAGGCCTATGTGCTGCGGCCGGACGTGGTGTTGGCGATCAGTGCAGAAGTCGTAAAAGGCCGTTCTTGGTACGAACAGGCAAAGATCGCTGCGCTGCAGGGCATTACTGTGCTGCGAAGCGCAGCGCAAAATGGACAGCTGAACCTGAACGAACGCGAAGCTGCCTATCTGGATAGGATGGAAGCACAGGTTGCAGCCATGGAGGATTCGGAAGAAGCGTTCACCAACCGCATGCTGCAGGAAAGCGCTGCTGTGGACTTTGATCCGGCCAAGTATGACATGTAGACAAAAACCAGCAACTGGTACCAGTCACCGTTCACCGGTGAATAGAAGGCACACCTCACGTTGAGGTGTGCCTTGTTGATTCTTCGTTGACTACGGAATGATCTTGGCAATGGGCAGCTCAAGAATGCCCTCGGCCTTGGCTGCCTTCAGCTGGGGAATCAGCACGTTCAGCGTTGACTTCTCCACAACAGACTCGACAGCCCAGTAATCTACATCGCCGCCGGCCAACTTGGAGATGGTCGGATTTTTCATGGACGGTAGAACGTTCAAGACGTCGTTGAGAGAATCAGTGGGGACGTTCATCTTCAGCAGAACCTTGTTACGAGCAGCCAACGTTCCGTTGAGTAAACTTAAAAGCTCTTCGATGGGCTGGCGCTTGGCTGGGTCGAGCCAGGCAGCTTTGTTGGCCATGAGTACAGTGCTGGATTCCATCACTGTGTCAATGATCTTCAGGCCATTGGCCCGCAGACTGGAACCGCTCTCGGTCAACTCCACTGCCACATCGGCGATTTCTGGAATCTTGGCTTCCGTCGCACCATAGGAAAACTCAATCTTGACCGGAATTCCGAGGCTAGCGAAATACCGGCGAGAAACCTCAACATACTCGGTGGTGATGCGACTACCCGGTGCAATATCTTTGGCGCTGTTCATAGGTGCATCCTTGGCCACAGCCACCACGAGCCGTACGGGTCGATTGGTCTGACGGCTGTAGCTGAACTTGGCAATGACCTCCACAGCATCCTGACACTGCCGCTCTTCGATCCAATCATAGCCACCGATGCCAATATCAAAGAGACCTTCTGCCACATAGACGGGTATTTCTTGGGGACGCATCCAACGCACCAACGACGCGCGCGGATCATCGATGGCTGCCTCATACGAGCGGGAATCCGTAGTGGTAATTGTCAGTCCCGCCGCTGCAAACAGTTCAGTTGTCGGCTTCTGCAAGCTGCCCGAAGGCAGTACGACATTTAACAAAACACATGTCCTCCTTCAACACGAGCCCGTGTATGTTCTGCTAGAACTCATGTCTGCTGCTAGCATTATTTTCGCGGCTCGTCTTTCCATTTTGCGTCATATCTATTCTTTGGAGCCAATCACGATCTCATTCACACTACCTTCGCTGACTTCGGCTTCCCGATAAAAACATGAGCGATACCCTTCGTGACATGCTACACCCACCTGCTCCACATGGAGAATCAAGGTGTCTCGATCACAGTCAAAGGTAATGCGCTGCACATGCTGGAGGTGCCCAGACGTTTCTCCCTTCAACCAAAGCTTCTGTCGACTGCGGGAATAGTAAGTGGCTTGGCCAGTGGCTAACGTGCGTTCGAGAGACTCAGGACTCATGTACGCTACCATAAGTACCCTCTTATCATGGACATCCTGAACCACTGCCGGGATCAACCCATCCGAATTGTATTTCAGGCTTTGAATGAACTCTTTGGTCGTTGCCATGCGTCGATCACGATCCTTTCTTGACTGGGTGCGCTAAAGATATCGATTCGGCACCGAAGGTGCCTTTCCCTGTTTGCCGGCGGATATTTGCCAATCTAGAAACGTCCGTGTAGCCCTCGGTGCATCAAGGTCGCTGATAAACTGGAGTTTGTCGTCTTGTTTGCTACGTTTTGGCAGGTGTTTTTCCAGCGATGGGGAATCCATAGTACCGTACGAACATACATAGTTTATTTAGCGATCCTCATTAACGGTATCACACAAGAGGTGATGAGATTGACTAAGGCTGCGGCAACACCCGTAACAGTCTTAAGTGGTTTTTTGGCAGCGGCAAAACATCCATTCTGAACTACTTACTCATTGAACAGCAGAGCAAAAAGATCGACGTCATTATTAACGAGTTCGGTGCCGTCAGTCTCAATCATCGGTTCATCGTTCACCAGGAAGAAGACACCATTCAACTGGCCAACGGCTGCGTGTGTTGTACCGTGCGCAGCGGATTGAAAGCCGCTCTGAAGGACTTGCTTTAGCGGGGGAACCTTCGATGGGATTGTTGTGGAAACATCCGCTGTAGCTGATCCAACCCCACTCTTGCAGACATTTCTAGAGGCGGACATCGAACCTTGGTTCTACATCGATGCACTACTCACCGTAGTGCATGCGGCAGTACCCCCGGCAGTTCCGGGGATACCAGCTGGAGATGGTTGGATTTGCCGTGCCGGGCCGCGGTCTGCCTGCTGACCAGACCATGATTGCCCGCTTGTTGGTGAGCTGTCACGTAGCTTGCGCCATACCGGAAGGCATCACTGCGCAGCACACGGATCTGGCCGTGCTGCCTGATGATACGTGGGTGTCGGTACGAGGGAACCTGCAGCTGGTTGACGAAGACGGTCTCGAACAGCTGGTGTTAGATGTGGTCAGCTACAGCAAACTGGAGACCAAACCTGATCCGTATGTCTTCATTCGTTAGTCCCGGTTGGGCTGTGACGAGAAGGGCTTGGGAATATATTCCATATACCTGGTATGTGGAATATATTGGAAATCTATGGGGAGGTGACGGCATGCAGTTTCTTATGCATGGTTTGGACAAGGACCATAAACAGCAATCCATGAAAACGCTGCGTGACATGGGATTTGGTGCAATCGTGACCGGGTTTGACGAAGAGGCCATTGCGCTGGCGGCAGAGCATGGTTTGGAAGCCTACGTCTGTACCCATGCCTTTACCGCTAAGGACAGCTTCGCCACAGACGCCTATCTGGCCGTGGACGTGCATGGACAGAAGCATGTTTGGTTCAATTCAGCCTGCCCAAATCACCCAGAGGTTCAAGAGGACCACCTGCGACGAATTGCGACGTGGTCCCAGAGCCCTGGTGTAGCTGGCATTTATGTAGATGGAGCGCGGTTTTCATCGCCATGTTCCAGTGCCGACTTTCGCTCGTTCTTCACTTGTTTCTGTCAACACTGTGCCAAAAAGGCGGCTGCTATGGGCTTTGACTTCGGTCGTATGCGCCACGATGTCCGGCGGCTTCTGGCTGTGTTTGAAGGCCGAGAGTCTCTACCGCTGGTAAACAACCTACCCTATGGCGGTGTGGATCTGCTGGTATTCTTTAATGCACTCCCTGGTGTATGGGATTGGCTGCGCTTCCGTGCTCAGTGCGTTACTGAACACATGGCTGATGCAGCCACTACACTCCGTGCTGCCCATCCGGAAGCTTTGTTGGGAATGTACATTTTTTCACCCAGTATCGCGCCATGGGTGGGACAGGACTATGGGCAGCTTCGTCAACACGTGGACGTTTTTGCGCCGATGATCTATCGCTCGCTGCAGGCCGGTGAAGGGCCAGCCTGCCTGAATAAAGAGGTCAGCCGGCTCGGCCGCGAGCTTGTGATTCACGATGTCATGACCGACAGGGACGCCGTGGCTTTTCTGCGCACACTGACCGGCTTCGCCCTTGCCGATGATGCAACCGTCGTCGCAATGGACCGTGAGTTACCTGTTTCGGCTGTGCAGCTGGAAACACAGCGAGCTCGCAACCTGTTAGGCAGAAAGCATCCTCTGGTGCCCATCATCCAGCTGGATGATGATGCGCTGGCGCAGAGTACGGCGGCAGCCTTGGCTGGGAGTGCTGATGGGGTTAACTTTTTCGCTTATCGGGCAGATCGTCTGCCGCAGCTGCAGGCACTCATCCACGAACACCTGAGCGAGGATTTGTAACAGTTAAAGGCCGGAGCACATGCTCCGGCCTTTAGTTGCTTCCGACCTTTGCTCTTGATGATTCTGCCACTGCCTCGCCGCTTGACCCCGTCCGTAAACTGAGAAGTCCAGCCCGGCTACATCGCCCAGCAATACCGCACAGCCACTAGCTGGAGAGTACCTCATGGGCTGCTTTGAGCATTTTGGGAATGTCCAACTGGTATTCGCACCAGGGTACGCATTGACCGCACTCAATGCAGGCCTCAGCGTTCAGTTCCAACTGCTTATACGCTTCATGGAGCTCGCTAGTGTCTTTGTCTAAACGCTCGCCGATCCGATATCTCGAGTACAGGGCCAAGATGCGGGGGAAATTCAGTCCTTCTGGACACTCGAACTCCTCAAGGCAGTGGAGGCATTCCCGGCAAACATGCTTCAGGTCACCGGCAATCTCATCAGCTTCCGAACGCAGCTGCGCTAACTCAGGCCCTCCCAAACGGGGGCCCGCAGCAACGTCAAGATCGACGGCAAACTCTTCAACAAACCGAGCTCCTGCATCGACAGTGGTGATGTACGGATTGGACAAGCAGAAATTCAGCATTTTGGCATGATCAATATCAACATAGCTCTGGAGACTGTCAAAAATCGGAACCATACCGTTGCCGCCAAAGGCCTTCATATTGATAATGCCCACACCGCGTTCATAGCAATACCGCAGTAGGTCGATTTCACCGTCTTCGCCGAGGGCCCGGTTGAAGATGTTATAGGGCAGTTCCACCACATCGAAAATACCGGTGTCCACGGCTTCCTTGATCTCCTTGGCATTCCCATAATGGCTGGAGAACCCTATGTAATTGATGAGACCTTCCTGCTTCACTGCCTGCATTCTCTCTAAGGCGCCAGATGTGGTGATCGACTCCCAGCGCTCATCGTTGAGGCCATGGTAAAAATAGACTAACTTAACCCGGTTCTGACCGATGTGGAGATCGCCCTTACCCTCGATCCCTAATTTACTGCGACTGATGGCCAGTTCTTCGTCTAGAGCCTCGACAGTGTAACCCCGACCCTTTGTGATGATCACGATCGGCTCTTGCAGATCCTGGCGCCGGCGGATCACCTCACCCACAAGGGCTTCGCTTTCTACCGTTTCTCCAGATCCATTCGTTCCGTTATAAGCCCGAGCTGTATCGATTAAGTTCACATTCTGGTCCAAGACATAGTTTAGAATTTCGTAAGCCTGCTCTTTCGTGTCTAATAAGCGCAGGTTCATGGCTCCGAAGCTGACCTCAGATACTTCCAGGCCAGTCCGTCCCAATGCTCTGCGCGCCGTCGTTGTTCCGATCAGGGTAAACGCCTCCCAAATTTCGTCTCGATTTGCTCTATCAATTTATACTTATGCAAAGGTGGGCATTGTTCCTGCGGATCGTCCAAAAGTGCTGGTCTTCACAAGCAGCCACGGGCACCCACAGGCTGCTCCCGATCCGTCACTGCCGTGCGGTTCGGAGACAAACTGCCATCTTCAGACTATGGTCGCAGGAAAGAGTATGGTATAGTTAAGGAAAATGCTCGAGGAGGCTAAAACTATGGTCTATGAACTGCGGATCTACTACATCCATGAGGGTCGAATGGATGCGATTCATCGGCGTTTCTCAGAACACACCTTGGATCTTTTCGCCAAACACGGTATGAAGGTCGTTGACTTCTGGGAAGACTTGACGGCCAACACCATCTATTACACCATGGAGCACCCGGACAAGGAATCCCGTGATAAAAACTTCGCTGCCTTCGTCGAGGATCCTGAGTGGATCAAGGTCAAGAGCGAATCCGAGGCCGATGGCCCCATCGTTGAGAAGGTCGAAAGTTTTCTCATGCGGCGAGTTCCCTATTCACCGTTGGCCTAGCTATCCGCATCACCACGCTTTGTGCACCGCTGTTGGATGGAGCACAATGCGTCGTCCACAGTGGACTTCGACCAACAGCCAGGGTACGTCTGGATTACACCGACCCAGCAAATGGTTGTGCCTGATTCTTCGCACGACTGAACAGCACCACTGCGCACCAAGATGACCAATATCATGAAAAAATAAGAGCCTCAGCGGACAACGCTGCAGGCTCTGTTGGTATGTGCGCTGCTTCAACAACTGGTCGTAGGAAAATGTTGATTTTCCCAGAGTTCCGAGCAAACAGAGGTCCAACTCCTCGGTGACATCGCAGCTAGAGTCATTTCGAGTCTCTTGTGAAGGGCTCGCAAGGTCGTTTGTCAACACGTTTCCAGCTGCGCTGTTTCATAGAGCAGCATGCGTTGTTTACGACCGATCGCGCAACGCCATTTATCAGGCGTTTCTCCGAGGAGCCCATTGATGTTGGCCGTGGAAACACGTCTATGCAATAGGCCTGCTAACTAAGGCAGCGGCCATTGACCCATCTGAAACGTTTTCGCAGGGACCATGCTTGCGAACTCCAGAACTGTTTGGGCGCCACGTTCATCGACTGCTTGCGCCGTCAAATCAACTGCTTCGGCCTGTTCTCTGCTCTTGCGAACCATCCACCGGACGAGCAGCACAGCACCACCCACTAAGACAGCAACCAGCGCAAGTTCAATGACGGCGTCACCGCTAAGGTATGCGGTGGCCACACCATCGTTCAGGTCCGCCCCAGCGAACCCCTCCATTTGAAACTGGTTGCCTGCGAGCACAGCTTCAGGACCCACCGTTAAGAGCACCAACAAGATAATTAGGCAGCCGCCGACCATACGTCCCAACCGAAACATCCACACCACTCCTATGGCGAATTTTGAGAATCATAGTGAAAATTCGCCACTTAATGGTCAGATCCCTTTTCCCGGAACACTCACCGCCAAAGAAACTCGTTCATGCGTCTATGAGCGGCCTTGGTTGGGTTATCGTTGCCGAAAGTGCCTATTGGCGAAGGCAAGATACTGCTGCCAATCATAATCAGTGATGCCATGTGGTCCCATTCGGACATGATAAGCCACATCGCCTGCGTTATCTGGTACTTCGGCATTGGGAACATCCCTGTGGCTGAGGCCGCGAAGACCAAACAAAGCATACACGGGCTCCGCCAGCTTTGTGCTGACAAACTCTCCCCGGGGATCAGCCCAGAGGTCTTCTTCGGCACTGGCCACATACAGGGGCCGGGGCGCTGCTAAGCTCAGCAGCATGTGCTGGTCCACAGGTAGCTTGGCTTCGTTGTCGTCGTACGCCCGGAAACGTTCACAGAACCAATGCGGAAACTGTCGGTTGATAGCCGCCACGGTTTCCCCCACTCGCCGCCGGCTAAGGGCAGCTCCACCACACCCAGAATTATTGGAAATCACCATGGCAAAGCGCTGATCCAAAGCTCCGGCCCAGAGCGCTGTCTTGCCCAGACGCGAATGCCCGATGACGATAATCCGTTGTGGGTCGATGCCCGGTTCTGCTTCGAGACAATCCACTGCTCGCGACAGACCCCAAGCCCAATAGCCAATGGCTCCCGCTTCTCCAGGGGTTCGGGGTGTCTGGGAATCTCTGAACAACTGCCGGACTCCATCCAGCCAATGCTCTGGGTCATCCGGTGCCAAATCGCCGCAGTAAATGGTCGCCACCGCGCAACCCGCCCCTATGATGCGCTGCAGCGGCCAGCGCGACGCCATAACCCCGCGTCCTGCCTCCGATGCCCTGTTTCCCAGAGTGCCGATTTCTGGCTGATTGCGTACCCAGCGATCTGTGATAGGGATGTCCGATTCCGACGACACTGTATGGTTCCCAGAAAAATTCAAGCCCAAGAACAAAGGAAACCCGTGAGCCTGCTTTCCCTTGGGCATGTATAGCAAACAATCCATGGATGTAGATCTGGCGGCGGTGGTAAGGGTGATCCGTATCTGGCGGCGGCTCGCAGTGTCGGCCAAAGCCGAATCCTCAGCCAAAACCGTGTGCGCTACTCTCACAGCGGCATCGGGAACGATACCATAGACATGCTGCTGAAAGAGGCTTACGATCTCTGGACGACGCAGTCGCTGCCATTGATCTGCCGTGGTGACTTGCACGCCATCCACTGTGGTAAGAACATCGGGGACGGTGTAGGGCGGTACGTTGTGTTCTTCGCGGTCAATGGCTCGCGGTTGGGTCATGCTCCATCGTCCTTTCAGCTTGGTTTGGCCATCTTTTCCCTATTGCAGGCGCGCCGAGTTTTGCCTCCTGGAGCGGATAAAACAACTCGGTAGTGTTGGTCGGGCATTGGTCTGCGGCGATCGGTGTGAGCATCACCAAATACGCTGTACAGGAGCCATCTGCGCCGCATGCGCAAACACGTGATGCACACACAATGAGAACTCCCGCGAGTTGTGACCACTGCCGGTTATGCTAATCTGCTTCGCCTTCGCCATGGCACGTTCCTGTTGTTGTTAGTTCACAAAGTAATCCGCCGTTATAGATCGCCGGGCTCTGACCAAGTCATAGTAGAAGCTTATCCGCAGCCGATCCTGACAACACCTTTCAGACCCTTAAGAACGGATAATCCCTCGCTAGTCTCGGGAACGTTGGAACGTGCCGCCGGCATTTCGGATCATATCGGTAGACCGAACGACGAACCGCTTGTGTTCAAGGGAATGTACAAACTGGACGTGAAAAATTTGATGCGATAACACGTAAACTAGGAACCGTTTTCCTAGGACAGAATGTGATCAAGAGCGGGTTGGAACAGGGTCTCCACGAACTGCAAGGCCCGTTGGTTTTGGAAGACAGCGAGGAACGGGGTCACATGCACTGCAGAACCATATCGATGGTCAACGGGGAAAGCACAGGGTGCCTTCCCCGTTTTTGCTGTTCGTGCTGCCATCAGCCACCGGTAGCTTCCCTGCCTACCATGTCCGCCTCGCCCATTGGTGTCTGCCGCCAGCGGCTGTAGAGCTCGGCAATCATCTGTTCCAACGGAGCTTTTTGGATCTCAATATCCAGAACATCAGACAGCTGCGATACTTCAGCGAGAATGCTCTGAATGGGTGTCTGGTTCGTATCTACTTCATACTGGCAGATACCATTCTCAGCGGATAACAGTCTCCCCGCTGCCAATTGGGGTACTGCTCCATTTGGCATGGTCAATGTCACCCGGCAAAGGCCGCCAGCGCTGCGGCGCAGCTCGGCGAAACTCCCGGCAAAGGCTAGACGACCGTGGGACAAGAGCATGATCCGCTGGGCCATCTCTTCTAAGTCGTCCATATCGTGACTGGTTACAATGATGGTGGTCCCGCGCTCTGCGTTCAGCCTCTTGAGAAAGCGGATCATCTGTCGTTTGGCCAAGACATCCAATCCCAACGTCGGTTCATCCAAAAGGATCAAGTCTGGACTGTGCAGCAGCATCAACGCAAGATCCGCCCGCATCCGCTGTCCGAGACTGAGCTCACGGGCGAACGTGTGTAGAAGGTCACCGATATCCAACAACTCCACCACCAAGTCTTTGGTGCGCTGGTACTCACGGCGGGGAATGTTCCATACGACCCGTTTCCACTCAAGACTTGCGGCCACGGGATGATCCCACCATAATTCGGTACGATTCCCGAACAACACGCCCACCCGCTGCATCAACCGTATTCTGTGGGCTTGGGGAGACAACCCCAGAACTTCGATGTGACCGCGACCCGGTGTCAGCATGCCGCACAAGAGCTTCATGGTGGTGCTCTTGCCGGCGCCATTGGCACCGGCGTAGGCCACGAACTCACCCGCAGTCACGGTGAACGATATATCGTCCAGCGCCATAATAACCTTTTTCTGCGGATGCAGCAAATTCCGCAGCACACTGCGCCCGTCGCCGCTGCGCTGCCACTGCTCATAGGTCTTGGTTACACCGCGCACATCAACGGCGATGGCCGACGGCACTGTAGCGGTTACTACCTGTCTGAACATAGTGCTTCAATCCTTTCCGGAATACTTTAAGTGTAATCAGAAACAAAACAGCTGCAGCCAACACGGGATACCAGGCGGGTAGATCCAGAGGCGGCCGTCCCAAGAGCACAAGGCTGGGAAACCAACCCATCAACCCGGTTGGAAACACCGTCAGTAGAGGAAGTTGGACAGCCAGCCCCATCCCCGAAAGCGGATAGTTGCCGAGACGACTGGTGGCATCACTGACGTAGGATGTGATCTCCTCGGCCTGGACCGGTGCATAAAACGCAGCTGTGGAGAAAAGGTAGAGCAGACTGAGCAGAATCACCATGGTCAAAGCAAGACTGGCAACAAGAGCCGCGAGCCACCACCATGTCGGGCTGATGCCCAACTGGTGCAGGGCTATACCCAAAATGACCGCGCCGGAAATCAAGTTGCTGTTGCCCGACACCGGAATGAAACCTTCCACCAGCAGCTGCACGGGCATGGGGATCGGTTGGATCAGCATATGCTCCATCTGGCCGCGGCCAATACGCCTGCTAATGTGGCCCGTGTTGAAGTTAGCAAAAAACAGCTGGTAGATGCCGGTGATGAGGCTGACATAGCCCAGCATAAAAAGGACTTCATACCGGCTCATATCACCGACGCCGTCGAACCGCCAAGCCAAGAGAAAGACAGCGGCCACGGCAGCGATATTGGAGACGAAATCAGCGGTAATCGCCATCAGACAGAACTTCGTGTCCCGCAGAAACCAGGTAAGGTCCATTTTGGCATAAAGTGCGTAGAGCGCCAGACAACGGCGAAGACTAAAGGTCTTACCCACCGTACGACACCATCCTTTCTTGGGCTCGTCTCCAGATCCACAGGGCCACGGGCCAGAGAACGAGATTCCAGCCGATCTGCAGAGCGATGGTTGGGCCGGCAGGGCTCAACCCCGTGTAGATAGCCAGTGGTGCACCGGCCAGACTGCCGAGAGGCATGTACTGCAGAACCTCGCCCACTCCCCAGGGAAAGGCAGCAAAGGCGATGACCCGGCCAGAAAAGAAGACAACCAGGGCGCCGCGAATGCTGTACACCAGCCAGCTGGCATTCTGCAGGCGGATGGTCACGCAGGCAAACACGAAGTCGACGGCAAAACCCAAAGAAATGCACAGCAGAAGGCTGGGCAGCGCCCACCAAGACTGGCTCTGCAGAGATACCCCGAATAGGGGTGCCGCCAAGAGCATCGGTGCGCTGAACAGCAGTAGTGTAGGAACCCAACCCCCGATGGTCTGGGCGGCCAGATGGCCGAGGATCCCCAAAGGCCGCTGGTAGAGACTTATCAATAGTCCTTCATAAAGCCAATTGGAAGCGGGGGTGTGAATGATCAGCAGATCGGCGAAAACCACCCCGAGGTAGGTGTAGGTCAGCATTTGGGCCAAGGTCATGCCTGTATCGACGCCACTGGCCATAAGGTTGCGCCACAGCAGCAACAGCGGCAGCAGATAGATGACCTGCAGACCGTGATTCAACAGCAAATACGCGACACCGCCGTTCGTCCGGGCCGCAGCACTCATACGAGCCGTGGCGGCGTATTTCGTTAATGTTGTCATAGTACTAACTCCAATCATTGACTTCCGTATTGGTCACTACGATCGGGATTCGAAAATTAGACACAAAAAAACCGAAGACCATTGGCCCTCGGTGTTGAACACCCTAATTACCGCCGCTGCCGCCACTGTCAATCACTGACAGTTCGCAACGGTTCGGTTTTGGTGAGAGGCTCGCTTATGGTCACTTAAAAAAGGATATACTTCTCCCGTATTCGCGACCACTGCATACGAAAAACCGAGTATGTACTCGCAATTGACCAACGCCCGGCCTTCTGCAGAAAATGCGCTCAGATTCATACCCCTCACCTCCCTAATGTGATTATACGGGCAGACACAGGCTTTTGTCAACGGCCGGCGCCCTGCGTGTGCTGCGGCTGGAAACCCCATGAAAGCTGTATACCATATCATTCCATACACCATATAATTCCATACACCTGGTAGTTGTCAATATTTGCCAGCTAGCAGGTCGTTGGCAAATTCTCCCACGTACCTGGTGGTTGGTAAATTTTCCCACATACCAGGTAGTTGGTAAACGTTTCCATATACCAGGTGAACTCCAGGTTTTTCCACATGCCCGGCAAGCTCCAAATCCTCCCAGCCCATCCTGGCAAGTTACGCCCGGGGAACAGTAATGACAAACACAACACCGTCTTGCTTGTTTTGCACCTGGATTTTCGCGCCATGCAGCTCAAGGATGCGTTTGACGATGGCCAATCCCAGCCCGGTTTTGCCTTTTGGGCCTTTTGTATACGCATCAAACATGGTTCTCATTAACGCTGGATCAATGTGGGGCCCATCGTTTTCGATCTCTAAGCGGAGATTGTCTTGTTCACGCAGCAGACGCACGCGCACGGTACTGGCTGCATAGCGGATCTGATTGTCCAGTAAGTTCACCACAACGGTCTTCCACTGTTCAGGATCACCGCTGATCCGACCAGCCTCTGTTCCTACCTGCCACTGCAGTTCTGGATAACGTCTCTGATACGAGGCCACGATCTCCTCCACAATATCCTGAAGTTCCAATGTCTCCCGAACCATCTGGTGTTTGCCCAAATAGTCGATTTTGGAAAAGTACAGAAGATCCTGTATACGGCCTTCCAAACGTGCGGCCTCCTGATCAATGACGGTCAACGATGTCTCGAGATCGCCCTTGGGATAGATCCCGTCTTCAATGGATTGGATATAGCTGCGGATCACCATGACTGGGGTTTTCAGCTCATGTGAAATGTACTGCAGTGACGATTGCAAACTCTCGTCATTAGCTACCAGTTGCTGTCGCATGCGTTCTATGGAAGTGCCGAGGGCCCCAATCTCATCTTGGCGTCTTGGCGCAATAGAACTTCGCCAATCGCCGGCGGCAATCCGCTGCACATCCTTCTTCAACAGAACCAATGGTCGCGTGAGATAGCGCGCCACCAGTACGGCCAACCCGATGGCGGCAGCCAAGGCCACTGCCGTACCGAACAGAAGCTGCCGCAGTAGAAGTGATTCCAGAACGGCTTTAGATTCCTCCCAAACCAAGGAGACGAGCACATAGGGTCCTTCGCTTCCTTCTAGACGACGGACGACGTAAAACAGTCGTCGATCGCCGACCACGGCTTCGTAACGCTGGCGCTCGGCAGCCTGCTGCAGTGCTTGCTCGCGCAGGTAAGCGATATCGGTAACTGTCAATCGTTCAGCGAGCATACCTTGGTATGTACTGGCAGAAATGTCCGGCGTGAAGAGCAGATGACGAATGTTGCTGAAAAGAATCGTACCTGAGAGGACCACGGGCTGGAGCCGTCGTTCGGGAGCGAACGCCCAATGTTGGCCGTCTCCGAACTCGTCCACTGGCCATCGTCGTTCCCGTGGCCGAAGTTCCTCGGTGAACTCGAGAAAGCGAATGGAGTCGGGTCCGTCCGCTGTAGCCGCAATGAAGTCCTGGGCCGATTCGATGTTCTCGTACACCGCGTCTGTGAAGAAACCCTGCAGCGAATAGTAATACAACCAACCCAAAGAGGCCGCCACCACTAGGGTGATTGCCCCGAAAACCAAACTGATCTGCACGGCCAATGGTCGGTTCTTCATCGAATCACAACCCTATATCCGTATCCGTAGATAGTTTCTATGCGCAGCAAGGGGACGCGACGGCGAACGCGACGCACAATATCATCTACTACTCGATCCGAACCAAAGTAATCATGACCCCACACCTCATCGAGAATCTGGGCGCGACTCAAAGCCTGCCCGGGATGAAGGGCCAGAAAGACGAGGAGGTCAAACTCCTTCGCTGTCAAATAGATCGGTTCCTGCCCGTGCCGAACCATACGGCTTGCGGGATCCACTTCGTACTCACCCAGTTTGATGGATTTGGTTTTGGTGTTGTTCCCGCCGCCATGCACCCGTTCCAGCAGTCGTTTGGCGCGAATAATAAGTTCCTTTGGTAGGAACGGTTTCGCGATATAGTCGTCGCTTCCCATTTCTAGGCCCAAAACTCTGTCCAGCTCGGCGTCACGGGCCGAGATGAAGATCACGGGTACGTTGGGCGAAACGCTCTTGATATCTCGCAGAAGGTCATAGCCGTGAATGTCCGGCAGCATAATGTCGAGAATCCACAAATGAGGAGGTTGGTGAATGGCCTTCTGGGCGTCACGGCCATTGAGATAAGAGTGTACATTCCATCGTTCCGCCTTCAAATATGACGCCAGTACTTCGTTGAGGTTCCGATCATCCTCCACCAGATAGATGGTATAGCTCAAGGGCAGCCCTCCCTTTGTGGGATTCTATCATGCGGGCGAGCGGTCTGCCTGCGGCAGACCGCTCTGTGTCGTAAGCGGGTGTTGATCTCTTCAGGCGTTATCCGCCCTCCTGTCAGCTTTGGCGCAGTGCTTCTACAGGCGCTAAGTCTGATCCTTCTTTAGCTGGAAAGTAGCCGAAGATCATACCGATGACAATAGCTCCCAGCACCGATGCCAAGATCGCCGTCGGATGGATGCCAGTAGACGCTGTCGGCGCCAATTCTTCCCAAAATGCTCGATAAAGAAGATTCTCCAGAACATAGTGCGATGATAATACAGCCAGAGCAATTCCGACCACTGCTCCCACCAGAGACAGGAGAACGGATTCCATCAAGAACTGCATGCGGATCCAGTTCCGCGATGCACCTAGGGCCCGATGCAGGCCAATGGCTCGCGTACGTTCCACAACACTGATCATCATTACACTGAGAATACCTACCGAACTAATTACCATGGCAATGAATCCAAAGGCCAAGAGGAAGTATACTGTTTGATTCACCGTATCGAATAACTGTCCTTCTCGATCCTTGACATATTCCACCATAAGCTCATTCTCACCGGCTGCGGCGGCCAGCAAGACGCGCGCCTCGTTGGCTGCGGTGTGAGCTTGGCCAGGCATGGCTTGGATAGTGACCGTGGGATAGAGCCCTGTTACGGCCTGTCCCGTGGGTAGGAAGCGCTGAATCATCTCGGAAGCACCTTCCGGCAGTGCTGCGCCCCGGGCGCCGCCGGGGGTGTGAGGGTCATCGCTTGTTGCTCCTTCTTCCGCCAAAGCCCGTGAACCCTGCTGACTGCCTTGATTGGAACCTTCTGCGGCGCTGGTTTGCGTTGACTCAGAGACCTGGGCCGACTCTTGGGTAGGTGATGGAATAGCAACGGGCGGTGTTTGTGATCCCAAGGGGATGATCCCATGGGTGATTCCAACGTAGGTGCTTTGGAGATCGTCGATATCTTTGAACACGCCGATGATCTCGTACTCCTGGCTGGTGGTGGCAGCTCCTCGGCGGGCTACGTTACTGACGCCCATGGTGGCAAAACCGCTTCCCAGTTCTACGGTGCGGCCTACGGCAGATTCACCTGGGAAAAGTTGACGGGCTACGGATTCCGAGACTAGAATAACGGAACTGCCCTGCTGGACGTCCATGCTTGTAAAGAAGTCACCATGGACAATCTCCAACCCCGAGGCGCCAGGGAAGTGTTCTGTTACCCCCAACAAACCCTGCAATCGATAATTCTGATTGTCTACTGCAATGTTCATTGTCAACCCCAGCGGTTCAGCGATGTAAGCCTGTGCAATGGCGCCGCTTTCTTGCAGGTTCACTAGATCTTCCAGTCCGAAACTACCAACGTTGCGATAGCGAATGGATCCATCGTCCCGCTGCTCAGGCCTGGCCGCTGTAATGACCACTAGGTCCTGACCATAGGCGGCCGTGGCTTGGTCGATTTGATCTTTGATGTTGATGTTTGCACTGATTAACAGACTAATGGCCCAGATGCCGAGAGCCACCTGCAGTACAGTGAGAAGACTGCGAGCTGCACGACTCTTGAGGAGCCGCAGTGTATAGCGAAAAATATCTCCCATCGAATTCCCTCCTCGGAGCAACATGGAGGTTGCGACCCCCTCGAAACGCCAAAGCGTTAGCCATAGTGCGCCAGTGCTGGGCGATCGATGGCCTTTAATTAACGCTCGACGGGGCTGCTTAAGCCGAAGCGATACTGTATTGATACCCGTCAAAGCGCTGAAG
>PWMW01000348.1 GCA_003559095.1 Clostridiales bacterium
ACTGCCCGTTCCGCCATTATCATTCCTCCATTCTGGCGCCTATGTCCAGCGCTGTCATTTTTGATCAAAGAACGTAAGCAGTGACGAGACCCGAGGCAAACACACCTTAGGGCCAGGGCCTCAACCCCACCACCACCGAGAGTTCAACCTAGATGCCGTCATCACGCAGACCGGCCTCGTCAGGCGGCGGGGCTGTGGACTGCCGCAGAACGAGCTCGGGCTGGAGCAGCACGTTGGCCACATTCGGCGCACCCTGAAGCAGCTGCAGCAGCATAGAGGCAGCGGCGCTGCCCTTGGCGGTGCCGTCCTGGTGCACCGTGGTCAACGGTGGGTCCCAATAACGCGCCATGGGAATATCATCAAAACCAACCAGTGACATCTGCTGCGGAACAGCCAAACCGCTGCTCTTGATGGCGTGCATGGCACCCAGAGCCATTTGATCCGAACAGGCAAAAATGGCCGTGGGCCGCAGCTGCTGCCCCAGGAGTTCCTGAGTTAAGGCCATACCACTGGCTTCATGGAAATCACCATACTTAATCAACTCTGCTGGGACAGGCAGGCCGTGCCGCCGCAGTCCCAACTCATACCCCTGCCGCCGAGCGTGAGTATTCCCGTGATGCCGAGGACCGCACAGCAGGCCAATTCGCCGATGCCCCAACCCCACCAAATGATCCACAACCATTTGGCCTGCCTTGCTCCCATCCAGATCCACAAAGGGCACAGTGACATCGTCACCGAAGTGGCTGGTCAGAACAAAGGGCAGGCCCTGGGCGTGCAGGGTGCGCACATGTTCGTCGTTGGTGCGCACGCTGATAAACACCATACCTGCCACCCGCTTGGCCAGGATCAGGCTGGCTAAGGGCGTGTCCGGAGACGAAGTGACCAGCATCACCTGGTAACCACAGCGATTAGCCGTGGCTGTGATACCGTTGAGAACCTGAAACACGAAAGGATTGCTCAGCTGAGCATCGGCTCCATGGCCAATGGCCACACCAATCACATCCGAGGCGTTACGAGCCAAACCGCGGGCCAGCACATTGGGTTGGTATCCGTGGGCCTGCATGGCCTGGCGCACCCTAGCTGCCGTGGCTGGCTTTACCTGAGAACTGCCATTGAGAACCCGAGACACCGTCTTGATCGAGACACCGGCTGTGCGGGCCACATCATCAATGGTTGCTTTCATAGATTTCGACCCCTCTTCTGTCGGCGGTGATCCTGGTAGCCCCGTGATACTCTCTTTCCCCAGGCTCTGGCGGTCCTTACGCAAAGGCGGCCAACAGAATCGCCGCCACATTACCGGCGCCGTGCAAGAGGACGCTGGGCCAAATGGACCCGTTATACACGCGTTCATTGAGCAGCGCTAACAAACCACCGCCAACTGCCGCTAAGACGAACAGAACCAGATGGGCCGCCACGCTGATCTGTACCGACGCTGCCAGGAACAGAAGATTGTGCAGGGCCCCAAAGAGGATCGCCTGCACAATGTTGCCGATCCCAAAGCCCCAGCGCTGCATGGCCCGTTTGGCCACGAAGCCGCGAAAAAGTAACTCCTCGGTCAACCCTGTCTGCAGGAAACCTGCCACCAAGGCCGGCAGCAGAGCATACCACCCCATACCGGTATACGCCCGGGAAAGGATGACATTGGCCTCGTCCAAGCCTACCGCATCAACGAAACTTGCAGCGTCAAAACGGTGGAGCAGGAGGTAAAGAATCACAATAGGCACTAACACGAAAAGACTTCCCTGCAGCTGCGGCCGCTTCAGACCCAACCACGCCAGAAAGGGGCGGTCGCGGTGGCGCCAACGCCACCACAGCGAAGGGACCAGCGCGAAAAGCAGCAACTGCAAAACGAACTCTGCGAGATTATTGACAGTCATTTGCAGCGACTCCTGCAGCACTCTGCATCCTCCCTATCCGCTGTGAGCAGTACCCGCTGGAGCACCCCCCTGGAACCCCCCCTGGGAAGAGCCTTATCCAACGGTTCACCACTCACTGATATTTCGAAACTGCCCGATAGCCCGCAGGGCAGGGCCGGTCCGTGCCACTGGCAGGATCTTCACGACATGTGGAACCGGTGCCAAAGGCCACTTCACAGGGCCGAAACTCCAACATCAGGACGTCCAGACTCCGAGAACAGAGAGCGACGAAATGCGAAGCCGGCTCCGCAGTTCACCGAAGCCGCGAGGTACACGTCGGGCCAGCGACCGGATCACAGCTCACTCATGGCGCAGCAACGGCGGGCGAATGTCCAGCGCTGTCATTTGGTAATACCATTCAACATCGGCACCCCAGATCCTGCTGCCTTTTTCTGCTGCCAGAGGATTAAACCACCGAGCGCCACAAAGTCAAACTTGGCGTAGTAGCGTAGCGAAGTATGGGCCTTGGCGCTCAAGCCGGTGCGAACCGGGCTGCCGCTGCCATTGTCCACAGCAGGCGCTTGTTGGTCGGCGGCCTTAGGATGATCGTTATGGTCCAGTGGATCGTTATGGTCCAGTGGATCGCTATGGTCCGGTGGATCGCTATGTTTCCCGGGTAGTTCATGGTGCTGTTTCACAGTGCATCCAACCTTTATCTTATATGGAAGTCACATAAGAACTGCCGGAAAATCCGGTCGGGAAAATCCGATCGCAACAATGAAAACGTAATGCGTCCCCGCAGGGCATGGGCAGCACCCCGAGACTCTGCATCATTATGTCACTGAAACCAGCATCCTGCCATACCGAAGGCCATGGCAACGCCGGCCATAAGCAATCGGGGGAAGTAATTCCTGTTTTATCCAGTTACCTGGTACCTGGAATTTTCTCCCAGCTACCTGGTAGATGGCATATTTTTCCATGCACCAGGTATCTGGAACTATTTACCACAACCCACGCACCTGGAATTATTCTCCAGCAACCAGGTATATGGGATATTCTTCCATCCGCTCCCCAGAGCCACACTGGCACTCCCAATGCCCGTCCACACAACACCGCGCAACACGGCGCAAAACCGCAACAGCGCCTCCACTGTCCATCCAGTGAAGGCGCTGCCCACTCGCGTCCTGCTTCGACCATTGATTCTTCTACTTCGTCTGGTGCATATTTCGTCTGCAACCTCGTGCTCTCCTTGGCTTCTTTGGAACCTAACCCTACGGCAGTACAGCGCCCTGCTCACGCAGGGAGTCGATCAGCTGATCCGTATCCACAGCAAACGCATCCTGCCCCGTTTTCACAGCCTGTACAGCCGCCGTCCCCGCAGCTTGACCCATCATGGCCGCCGCCGGTTGGACACGGATACAACCATGGACCTGAACATCCGTCGACGCACAGCGCCCGGCCACCCATAAATTTCGCCATCCCTTGGGTACCAAAATCCTGTATGGCAGGCCAAACCACTCGCCAGGTTTGAGACGCCCATACTCGGTGAACTCTTCATAATATCGACGATAGCCTTCATCCGTACAATCATACACATGAACATCCACAGAGTTGTTGAAAATAGCAATTTGGTCAGGGAATCGTCTCCGGGCCAGAAAATCATCCATGTTCAACTGATATTCACCCACAACCCGCCGCGACTCCCGTACCCCCATCAGGGCACCGGTGGTCACCATCTCTGCCCCCTCGAACCCCTGCATGTGCTTCCGATAGAAATCCATGTACTCCCAGGCAAGCCGACGACCACGCATCATGCCTTGCGACAGGCTTTGGTTCTGCACGGCGTTCATCTGGAATACGTGGCCGGCGTTCTGGAAGCCAATGGTCTCGCCGGCGCGGAACATGCCAGGCACATGCCGATCCGGTTGGCTAAAAAAGCCCGCATCTACCGCCTGCTCAATCGCCTCTTGCTGCCCTTTGGGATGCAGGCCGTCCAAATGGATATTCTGCCAATCAATGCCGCCGATCAGAGCACACAGCGTGGGCGGCATAATATTCTCCGTGTCCCGACCAGCCTCCAAGTAGTCGGCCCCGCAAACTTCACTGAGGATGGCATCGCCCGTACAGTCCACAAAAGCCTGCGCCCGGACCATGCAGAAACCATCCACGTTGTGGAGAACTACACCATTCACCCGCTTGGCTTCGCCATCCACATCCGCATCTACCACCCGCGTGAAGAATCGCACCTCGACACCGGCATCCACAGTCCACTCATCCAACAGCAGTTTCAGCCCTTCGGCGTTAAAGGGCGTCCAGCGGTGGAACATCCGCCGCCAAAAGTCGGGCGTGACATACGAAGGCAAAAAACCCCGCTCATACATGGTCTCCACCACTTCACGCATAAACCCACCCACCACCATGGTGTCGCCATCGGCCATGGGGTTAAATGCAGCAACGAGCCCCGATGTTCCCATACCACCCAAACATCCCATGGCTTCTACCAACAACACCTTAGCCCCCAACCGAGCTGCGCAGATGGCCGCTGCACACCCTGCCGGGCCGCCGCCGGCCACCACCAAGT
>PWMW01000079.1 GCA_003559095.1 Clostridiales bacterium
CAAGCCGGCCGCCGATGTGTTGAGACCTGCCGCCGCTTGCTCCGGAAAGCGATACTGCGGCAGTTTGGCACCGTAAAAACCATGACCTGCCGCAGCATCCACAGGCTCGGGAGCAAAGGACACCCCCTCCAGGCCCAGAGGCTCCACAACGAAGTTATCCATTACGGCTGCGAAAGATTCACCAGATGGCTCCTCCACCACATACTGCAGTACCACATAGCCGGCGCTGGTGTAGGCAAACTGTTCACCGGGGATCCCGGTCAAAGCAACGGGCTCATAACCCGGCAGGGCACCAGTAAGAGACTCCTCTAAGGTTGGCAGGCGTTCGTCCACGGCAAAGCCCGGATACCCAGCTCCGATCAAACCAGAGCGATGGGCTAGGAGCTGTTCCAACGTGATCTGGCCCAAAGCCGGATCGGCCCCGGGCCACAGGGAAACCAGCTGACCGATGGCCGTATCCAAAGGAATCTCCTGCTCGGCAAAATAGGCCAGCATGCCAGAACCGGCCACGGGTTTGGCCAACGAACCAGCCTGGAACAGAGTGTCGGCCGTAATAGGCTCTTCCTCACCCCGCTCCTTGACGCCGAAGGTCAGTATATCTACCAATTCCCCTTCCTGAACAAGGACCACAGCCATTCCCGGAACGGAGTTATTTGCCTGCCATTGCGGCAGTCGGGCCGTGAACTCATCGTAGGTCATAGATTCCTGGGCAGTGGCTGTTACCGTCAAACCCAGCAGAAGCAGGATCAACAGCCGTAAAACAACGGGCCATGGTTTCATGGGTCAACACTCCTATCGAATACACCAATATGCGAAATTGTTTATGCGAAAATGCTAATGTTCATGCTCGGAAGCCTTGGTGGCGCCAACGCGCCGTGAGGCCTTGCGCCGGATGCTTTGTACGTCAAGAACTTCCACATTAAACACGCTAGTCCTGCATGTCCGCGAACGGACCGGCACTCGGACTTCACCCAGCGCACAGGGGTGTGAACGGTGGCTGATATCCGGAACGCAGCAGCTGCGGGTTTGAAGTTGTCTGTAAGCGCTAGCCCAGCATCCTCCCCCGCAGCAAGGACACTGATTTGCAGTGGGCAATGATTGGACGAGCGTTAATGGCCGTGCTGCACCTTGGCAGAGGCCACTCCGACCATGCTAGAATACTTTGTCCGTGAACGCGGCAGATGGCAGACCACACGTCTGCCACCCCATAAACTTAACGGCTGTCCAGCAGCTGCGGCGCATGCAGAAACGACGCTTTCTAACGGCCCCATCTGGTCTCGGGCCGGAGCATACGGCATACAGCCTATATTCACGGCCAACTCGCAGCAAAAACTGCCCGAACAAAAACTGTTAGTTCAAACTATCCACCTGGGCCCGCAGCTTACGGTACAGCCCGTAGGCTGTTTCCATCTCTAACTCTGTCCGATGGAACACTTGATCCAGGGGAATCATAATGCCGAAATTGTACTTGCGATGATCGATGACGGTATCCGCCAGAAAAAAGGCTACAGTCTTCCGGGTACCATCCTTACAGGTTATGTCTGCCTCGGTATAGCTCAAGAGCCCGTTCAGGGAACGCTTGGCCTTAGCCACCGCGTCGGAGCGTTCTTGTTCATCGGGGAATACCAAATCAAACCAGCCGCTCTCGTTCACCTCATCCTTGGTGTAGCCTGAGATCTGCTGCATGGCCCTGTTGTAGCAGACAACCCGGCCATTGGGTGTTCCAATACTGAGCCCATAGGGAATATCCTCCAAAACCACTTCCAATAAGTGAAGAAGACCAGGTACACGCATGCCTGCTCCTCCTTTCTGCTTCTGAGAAGAGGATCACAAGGGCCATATGACCTTTGCAGGACCTCACCCTGAGCATACCACAATGCCAGCAGGCCTGTATAGCCATTCCGTCAACTTCTGGGGGCCGCAGCCCGGCACGCTGGTCAGGAGCGGAGAAATGTGTGGAATTTTTTCCCACATACCTGGTAGTTGGAATATACTTCCAGATACCAGGTGGCCGGGAGGCTGCAAGTATGTTTGCGGTATGGAATTCTTTTCCAGGCACCAAGTACATGGAAGATAATGGAAGTTTATGGAACGCTGTCTACCCCCTGCTGCCAGCCGCTGGCAATGGCTTTGCGAAAAATCCAGGAATTTCGCCATCGGTGCCGAATCATTCAATACACCGTTGCGATCCGGACTGTTGAGATCGTGACCGTAGATATTCAGGCTGTTGAGGGCGATACTGACGAAATCCCGTCGGAAACGGGTCAGGTTGTGCGGTGTCGCCACAGCGGCTGGCACGCGGGCAGCCATGTTAGAACAGGAGCTGATTTCGTTTGCGTTCCGATCCAGCCGACCCTAAAGAACTATCACAATCGACGCAGTCTACAAATGCCGAAGAGCGTTTAGCGGCCACGGTTTCTCCCCACGACGAGCCTGCGGAGTCTCCAAACTCTGGGGCATCGGTAACAACGAAGAAACCTCCCACGACGCCGCGCATCCGGCGTGAACAGCGAACCATGGCAGCGATGATAGCCATGTATTGTGCTGCAGGGCATCCTCAATCTGGCGCTGGCAGACTCGCTGGCGATACGGCCATCGATTCCCGCAGCGCTGCGGCCCAGGAAGCCACGAGCAGTGCCGGCGTGCAGCTCTGTTCCCAATGCCAGCGCTTATTGAACTATAGTGACGAGCGCCTAGAGCGCTGTCCGTTTCGGCAGGATAAGCCCACGTGCCGAGTCTGCCCCATTCATTGCTATGCACCTAGGCAACGGCAGCAGGCCAAGGCGGTCATGCGCTATGCCGGGCCCCGGATGTTGCTGCGCCATCCCCTTCTGGCCTTGGGGCATCTTGGTGATGAAGTGCTGAGCGCACTGCGCAGACCAAGCGGCCGTTGATGGCCGCCCAGCCGTTGGGTACAAGCTCGCACTGCCGGCAGGCAGGGCCGACGACCTCAGCGGTGCACCCGCAAATTACTGGAAATTTTGATGAGGATGTGTGTCTATGTTGCGGAATCCATGGCAGAACAGCCGCTTTCCCGACCGCTATCACGGCAGAGGCGTGATGCGGCGCTTTTTCGAAGGCTGGTATTTCAAGATGACGACCCGTGATGGGTCCCGCTCGGTGGCCTTAATCCCCGGTGTGTTCTGGGGTGCCGACGCCTCAGAGCACCACAGCTTTCTTCAGGTGCTGGATGGCAAACACGTGACCTACGACTACATTGTGGACCGAGCCAGTGCCTTTTCTTTTCAGACGAAGCCATTCCTCATCCGAGTGGGTGAGAATCAGTTTTCCTTTGCCATGGTGGAGCCGCGCGTCTCCCGTAAATCGAGTCCCAAGTCGCCCCAGGGGCAGCGGCCGGCCACGGATTTAACCGGTCTGGTAGAATTTTCCAATGTGGTCCGGTGGCGGGATCGTTGGTACTCCCCAGGAAGCATGGGTTTTTATAACTACATCCCGCACATGCAGTGCTACAGTCAGGTGTGCGTAGTTGATGCCACCTTGCGGGGCGGTCTTAACCTCAACGGTGAAACCATCGACTTTACTGGCGGGCGGGGCTACGTGGAGAAGAACTGGGGCCGGGCGTTCCCCTACTCCTGGGTATGGGTGCAGTGCAGTACCTTTGATGATCCTTCAGTGACCGTCAACTGTTCCATAGGTCATGTGCCCATGGGACCGGGAAGTTTCCGCGGACACTTGACCGGCGTTACGTTCGACAATCGGTTTTTTGCTTTCACCACCATGAACCGATCCGCCCTTACCATCCGCAATCTGGGCCGAGACCTGGAGTTGGAATTTGCCAATGCCGGGCACCGCCTGGTGCTGCGCACCCGGAGCGAACCCGATTCCTTCATTCTCTGTCGCGGTCCCCGCGATGGTGAGATGGTTCCGATGGTATGGGAATCTCTGCAGGGCCAGGTGGAACTGGAGTTGTACGACCAGACCGACAACAGCTTATTGGTGAAGAGCCACGGCCGAGCCGCCGGTTTGGAGTATGGTGGTGAACAGATGGCGATCATCGATGAAGACCGGGCAGCGCGCGACCGCCAAGGGGACACCCGTTCGCGGACATAGACCCATGATCGTTAGGCAGCATGTTCCACAACAGAGAAAGCCCCCAGCGGCCGTATATCACCGCTGGGGGCTCTTGCGAGTACAAGCATTATCTTGAACACGTTCGTATGTTACATACTTTCTAAAGCGACTTCCGTGGCGGCACCCCAGGCCTCCGGTCTTCCGCTTCCTGGGGGGCTGGCAGCCACTGCAGCAGCCGTACCTTAACGTCGCGCTGCAGCACCAGTTCCCACGGATCATCTTCCCGACAGGCCGGGTGCACCCGCCAATCCTCTTCCGTCAGCGGTTCAGCAACCACATAGAGAAAGCCCGGTTCAGTCCCGTCATGGCCGATCTCACCCTGGCGCTGTGACCACACCGCTGAGGGGCGGTGGGCGAAGGCCTTGGCCAGTTCCTCATTGCGAGTTACAGAACTGCCGGCCCGGAGTAGCTCTAGCTGCTGCTGCGTTCCATGGAAAAACCGCCGTTCCTTGGGACGATCCCAAGTGATCGTGTCATCGCTGTAGAATGCCATGCCTGTCACCCTTCCGAGACGATGCTGCGTTTTCTTCCCGCGCGATACCGTGTTTCCTTCCCGAATCTCACCGCCTGTGTGGAGCTCACTGCATGCACAAGATGGCCCCCGCAGCAGCAATGCCCGCCACGGTCAAAAACCCAAAGACCGCCTGCAGGGTCTTGATCCCTTGGCGTTCCGCACGGATCGCAAAGCCCAAGCGGCCGTAAAGACGGAAGATCCAACCACTGGCTTTGGCGGGATTAAGGTACCCGTAACCAGCAGCTGTCGCGATAATCAGGAACCAAAGGGCTCCCACGATAGCTTGTGAGTCCATGTTCCATCACTCTCCCGCAGAGGTTGTCTTGCGGCGCAGTACTGCCATAATGCCTGCAAGCGGCATCCCTATGACAAGGATACGGGGCCATGATCCAGAGCTGGCTTGCTCTTGTGCTGGTGCTCTTGGGCATGTTCGAGTTCCTGTTCTTCTTTTAAGGTCTCCATATCATGTTTCATCTCCCAGTGGACAACCACGGCCATGACGGTGCGCAGCACCACAATAACAGCTACGGAAATCAGATCCGCCGGTTCTTTGATCATAACCGTCTTAAAGATCTCAGCGGCCAAATAAAACTCCAGACCCAGCGAAATGGTGCGGGCAAACCGGATGCGCATATCGGTACAGGGTGTGGCGTACTTCAACGTCAAAAAACGAACAAAAATGACAATGGCCCCGTACGCGATGACAACGGCACCCAAAATTTCCAAACCCACCATCAAAATATGCACCAAATGGTCCAAAAAGTGATGCATGGCAGCAGCAATCTGTAATCCTTCCAACTCCATTCGCCTCGGTTCTGTGATTTTTCGAACAATCCTGTCCGTGTTCATACTATCATAGACACCAGGGGCCTGCAAGGGAAGGTCAGCGAAACATTGTTAACAAAAAACGCAGGCAGCCCCCATGGGAGACTGCCCGCTGCCAAGTTGTGTCAGTGAAACCTTAAAGAATGATGTCTAGGATAGCGGACACGCCTACTCCGGAGATGCGCCGCATATTGAGGGGATTGAGGCTGTCTACGGGTACCAAAACCTTCGCCCGCAGTACCCGCTGCCAGTCGGCCTCCACCTGGGCTACGGCCCGCACTTGGTGCACCAGCTCTCTCGGTCCTGACACCTGCGCTGCCCCGATATAGGCTGCGGCACCACCGGCCCCGATCTCTCCACTTATGATGGGAACCACGGCGGTGTACTGTTTAATATCAAGATCCCGCTGGAAGGTGATGGTATTGATGGCATCATTAATCTGCGGGCCGAAGCGGTCCACTACATACCCGATACCGAACAAGCGAATCAAACTTCCCAGATTGATGTCCAAAAAGGCTGCTGCAGGAGCGGTGAAAATACCAGCAAACAACATAAAGGCAATCAAAGTTACAGTCACTACACGTTTCGAACGAATCATCGCTCATACCTCCGTTTCGTTTTTACCTCTAGGTACAGACTTCGCAACCTCGTCACCTTTACTGTACCTAAACCTGACATGAAAAGCAACAAATATAATTAGTAGAGGTTCGCAATAGTATTGCGTATGGGCCACCGCCGTGCTATACTTAAGAAAAAATGCGGAGGGATCGTATGTTATCTCAGAGTTTACTCAAAGAGTTGAATGAGCAGATCAAGCATGAATTCGCTTCGGCCAACTACTATGTGGCCATGGCAGCCTATTTTGCCGACTTGGGGCTCGATGGTTTTAAGAATTTCTTTCTCGTGCAGGCTGACGAAGAGCGCTTCCATGCCATGAAATTCTTCAATTACGTGGACGAGTTGGGCGGACGTGTAGCCATCACTGGTTACGATGATCCGAAGAACGACTTTGCCTCCATCGAAGAAGTTTTCCAACTTGCCCTCAAGCACGAAGAGTTCGTCACAGAACGCATCCACAAGCTATTGGATGTGGCCAAGCAGGAAAATCACCACCCCACCATCAGTTTTCTGCAGTGGTTTGTGGACGAGCAGGTGGAAGAAGAGGCTACCATGCAGGGGGTCTTGGATAAGCTGAAACTGGCGGGCTCGTCCGGTCCCGGCGTCTTGTTCTTGGACAGTGAGCTGGGTGCCCGCACCTTTACACCGCCTGCTGAATAGCAGCGGCCGGCCCGTTCCGAGAAGCAAACAAAGACAAATCAAACAGGCTTACGTCCGAGATATTGGATGTAAGCCTGTTTTGTTGATCAAGATCCGGTAGTATCCGATCCGGTAGCATCAGGTAGTGTCCGGTAGGATCCGATCCGGTAGCATCAGGTAGTGTCCGGTAGGATCCGGTCGTCTGGCAGGCTACCGACCAACACAGGCTCAGCGCGCCCTGGGACTACATATAAAAGGACAGGGCCCAGAGTCCGTGGATGGTGGCGATGATCAAAGAAATTCCGCCGATATACACATGCCACTTGCGCATTTTTGGCTTTTTCTTCTTGCGGGCAATCTGCATAATGATAACAGCAGTCCAAATCCCCAGAACACCCACGACACCCAGCCAGCCAAAAAACGGTAAGTACTGCAGATTACTCAACATCGGTTCACCACTCCTTATTGAGATTGGTTAAGCAGTAGCCTGCGTCCGGGGCCGGCGCTGCGGCTCCGGATGCACAAGCTTCGTTCCGCCGATCAGTTCCAAGCAGCACGGGCAGCCCCGGGGGAACCTCCATTCCCCCTGCACTGCGACGCCCGCGTCAAGCTTCGTTATTCTCCACACCCGGTGCCATCCGCCGCTCCAACAGACGACCAAAATACAGCCCGGCCCAGCTGGTAGCTGCCACCGCTGTCGTCAAAGCTACCATAATCACCCACGCGGCTGTGGAATCCAAAGGCATCACGAGGACGTACATCAACGGTAGCTGAAAGATGGGGAACGCCACGGCCCGGATGCCGTGGGAGCGGTAGCGCTCTGCACCCAGTAGCTCCGCTGCCTTGCCAGCCAACTGGGCACCAATACCGCCGCTTAAGGACACAAAGAACATGTAGGGCATGAACACCGTCAAGATAACCCCCAACAGTCCTCCGAAAAAGACAATGGTACCAGGAAGCGACGAACGTTGTAGCAAAATCCAACCAGCCATACTGTACAAGGGACCGATCCAGACAACCTTAAAAACTGGAAAGGGAACAAACTGCATCAGCGGGAACACAGCGAGCCCCACCACAATGACCAGCGCTGACACGATGGCAATGCGGACATAATCCGTTGTGTTTGACATACTATCCCTCCTGATACGGATCAAGGCGATCCTGCAGTTGATCCCCCAGCAGATTCAAGGCCAGAACCGCTGCGAACATAGCTAGGCTCGGAAAGACCACCAGCCACGGTGCCACGGGAATGTAGTTGCGGGCATCGCTGATCATCCCGCCCCAACTGGGAGCCGGCGGTTGAATGCCTACACCCAGAAAACTTAAGGCAGCTTCGGCCAGAATGGCCGAGGCAAAGTTGTACGTGGCCTGCACCACCACCGGAGCCAATGAATTGGGCAGGACATGCCGCACCAGTGCATAGGACTCCCGGGCCCCAATGGCCCGGACCGCTTCGATGTAATCCCGGGACTTCACAGTCAAAACAGCGCCCCGGGCTACCCGAGCCATGCGGGGTGTATAGGCAAAGGCCATGGCAAAGATGATCACATACTGCCCCGCTCCCCACACCGCCGCCAAGGCAATGGCCAGAATAATCTCAGGGAAAGCCATCCAGCCATCGAAGATGCGCATGACAATCCTGTCCAAATGGATATTCCATCCGCAGAGGGCACCAACGACGGTCCCCACGACAACGGTGATGGTCACAACAGCTAAGCCGATTAAGAGGGATGTCCGTCCTCCATGGGCTACACGGCTGAAGACATCCCGGCCAAACTCATCGGTTCCCAGCCAGTGGGCTTCTGACGGCGCCTGCAGCCGCTGGCGCGGGACCATGGCTTTGGGGTCATACTGAGCTGCTAAAGGGGCCAAAAAGATAGTAACGAGGATCGCAGCTAGGATAATGAGTACGATGTTTTTTCGGTATCGTTTCACGAAGCACCCCCTACTTTTCCCGCAGTCTAGGATCAAACAGCGCATACGACAGATCCACGAGCAGATTAATGGCCACGTAGATGCCGGCTGCGAAGAGAATGGTTCCCTGGATGACGGGATAGTCGCGGCGCAGAATGGCGGTCACTGCTAAGGACCCGGTGCCCGGGACTGCGAACACAGACTCCACAATCCACGTTCCGCCCAGCAGGGCGGCGAAACTAAGGCCGAACACCGTAACGATGGGAATGGCAGCGTTACGCAGAACGTGTTTGACCATAACCCACACTTGGGGAACGCCTTTGGAACGTGCAGTGCGCACAAAGTCCTGGTGCAGTACCTCCAACACGGCACTGCGTGTCATGCGCGCCAAGAGAGCGGTCTGCATGAACACCAAGGTCAAACCAGGCAAAAAGAGATAGCGCCACACCCCGAAGCCCACTTGGCTCCAAGGCTGGTACCCGGCCACGGGCAGCCAGCCCAAACGCACACCAAACAACGAGACCAAAAGCGTTGCCACCAAGAACGATGGAATGGAGATCCCCGCCAACGAGATCCCAATGGCCCCCATATCGATCAGTTTGCGATGATGCATGGCGGCCAGCGTACCCAGGGGTACACCCAGCAGCAGGCCGAAGAACTGTCCGATGACAGCCAAGAAGATTGTTGGCTCAAGACGCTGGCGCAGAGCCTGGGTCACAGGCACCTGCAGAAACAGTGAGTTCCCCAAATCACCTACCACAACCCGCCGCAGCCAATAGCCGAAGCGAACAGGCAGGGGCTGATCGAGCCCCAGGGAAGCCCGCATCTGCTGGACTTCGCCTTCCGTGGCAAAATCTCCCAGAATCAGACGTACAGGATCCCCTGGGGTAATGTTCGTGATAAAAAAGGCGGTGACGGCCACCACTGCCAAGACCGGGATGGCCGCCAACAAACGCCGCAGAATATACTGACCCAATCAAAACAACTCCTGTTTACTGCTCCAACCAGACATTGAAGAATGTTGGATGGACGAAATTGCTGTAGCCCGCAACAGATTCATGTGTCAGGCGCAGCTGGCTGAAATTGTAGAACTTAACGTAGGGAACGTACCGGTAGAATGCTTCGTGCCATTGAACCACGATATCCCGGCGAGCTTCCATGTCGGTGGTTACCAGCATCTCTTCAAAGATGGCATCCATGGTCCGCGAGTCTTCATCATCCCAGTTGCCAATCCACTTGTTGGTGCCCATCCAAGCCTGAAACACCTGAGGATCTGGATCCGGTGTGATGAATTGGGAGAAGTGAACGTGATAGCCATCCCGCAGCGAGCGCTGTTCGACCACGGTGGCACGGTCCAGCAGACGCACATCCACCACAAAGCCCACAGCTTCCAGCTGGCTCTGCAGTGTTAAGGCGCTGCGGCTTTCGATCTCATCTTCACGGCTGTTCAGAATAATGATCGGTGTACCATCATAGCCACCCTGCTCAAGATAGGCCCGGGCTCGCTCTGGATCAGGTTGGGCATAGATGCCTGCACCGGCATCCGGTACATGCCAGAGATGGTCTGGAGGGAAGAGGGACGGATTCAGTTCCCAGAAGTTCGGGTCGCCCACCACGGCATAGCCCATCTCTTCAGGATCCACCGCATACTGCATCGCCTTCCGAATGGTCAGCGAATCAAAGGGCGGGTGTCCCATGTTGACGATCAGAAAACTTTGACGGAATGGACTCACTACCCACGTTTCTAAAGAAGCGTCATTCTGCAGCAGCGTGTACTGATCCCGGGATACTGCATCGGCGAAGTGATACTCACCGGTGCGGACACCGGCCGTGCGCACTGACTGCTCCCGAATAATCCGGAACTCCAGCGTATCCACATACGCTGTCTTAGCTCCGGAATAACCAAAGCTGGGACCGCTGTGGGCAGCATAGTCGGCAAAGGCCGTCATTCTGACATACTGATCCGGAACCCAACTGTGGAACTGGAAAGGTCCCGTACCCACATGTTCGGTTATGGTTTCGTCCCCAAACTGTTCAATAATGGAAGCAGGCCGCACCACAAACTTCTGGTTCGCCACAATCGAACTGAGGAAGAACAAGAACGGTGCATAGGGCTGGTTGAACTCCACCACGAAGGTACTGTCATCTTCAGCAAAGGCCGACTCCACGAACGGCGCCATGGTCCGCCCTCCGCCATTGTTGCGCAGATAACGGTGGAACGATGCTTCCACATCATGGGCTGTCATGATCTGTCCATCGTGGAACGGTACGCCTTCCCGCAGCGTAATCACATAGCGGGTACCTTCCTCATTGACCGTGTAACCAGAGGCCAAATGGGGCACCGGGCGAAACTCTGCATCCAGCTCGAACAGACCTTCATACACATGCCACATTATCTGTCCAACACTGGAATCTGTCGTTTTGTCAGGGTCCAAATGAGGTAATGTCAGGGCATTGGCAGCCACTAACGTGCCGCCATGGTTTGGTTCAGCGGCACCAGCGGCCAAAGACAATGTCAACAAAAGCACAGCTGCCAATAGAATGTGTCGTTTCACAGATTGCCACCTCTTTCTTGGTATTAATTGATAATCATTCTTTCTTGTGCAGGAGATTCCCTGCATGTCTGCGAATTCTTACCAAAGAAACACCGGATGTTAACAACAGAAAGGATTCTGATCATGGGTACCAGACTATATTTCGCAGTTGGTTTGCTAGTTCTCGCAGTGGCAGCATTATTCCTCCTTCCCAGTCAGGGTTTTACCGATGTCCCTCCCTTTGCCAACAGCCAGCTGACTGTCACTGACGGGGTCATGCTGCATTATCGTACATGGGCTCCGCAGGAAGCCCCCCAGGGTACGGTGCTTATGGTGCACGGCCTCGGCGGTTCCACTTTTAGCTGGCGCTACGCTGCCCCAGCTCTGGTGGAGGCTGGTTATGCCGTGGTGGCGGTGGATCTGCCCGGATTCGGTTACAGCGACCGGGCGCGCCGTATTGATCACTCACAGCAGGCTCGGGCCGGTTATCTCTGGCAGCTCTTGGATTCGCTGCCGCAGAGCCTGCGCCCGGCAGACGACGAGACCTGGCATCTTATGGGGCACTCCATGGGCGGCGGTACCATTACGGCCATGGCCCACCAGCGTCCCCAGCAGACCGCAGCGCTGATCTACGCAGCGGGAGCAGTGTACAATCAACCGCCGCGAGCTGCCGCGTTCCTGCTGCGGATTCCGATCCTCGATCGCATCATTGCCCAGATTTTCCAGACGTTCTTTATCACCGAACGGCGCATCACCTCCACCTTGGCCTCGGCGTACGGACGGCCTCCGGAACCCAGCGAAGTGGCAGGATACCTTACAACTCTGCGCACATCAGGAACGGCCCGCTCCCTGTTGGATATCACCACCAGCCAAGGGCCTCCGGTATCTGACTATTTGGCGAACCTGCAGATCCCAGCCCTACTCCTATGGGGCGCCGCAGATACGTGGGTCCCGGTGGCCCAGGGAGAACGCATGGCCGCTGACCTGCCCCAGGCAGTACTGGAGACACATCCCGAGGCAGCCCACTGTCCCATGGAAACCCATCCCCAATGGTACAACCAGCAGGTCTTGAACTTTTTGAACCATCTGCCTTCACCCTAAGGGCAGTCGTGACCACGCTGCGGTAGACGCGTCCTAGGCGTCAACCATGATGGGTTACTTCAGCTTCCTGTCGCTGCAATGCCACACGTCTGGAGTGCAGCGCTGCGCAATTTCATTCTGGACACTGAGCATCGTTACGCTGTCCCCGCCACCTGCTGCACCTTCCCCGGCGGGCGTTTGTCAATCTCCGAAGCCATGCGGCAGTGGCCGGTACTTTGTGGAGGTGCAGTGAATCTATGTCCCTGCTGCAGATGGATCATGTGTCGAAGGCGTACGATGGGACCCAAGCCATTGACGATCTTTCGCTGGCTGTAGAGGCTGGCGAGATTGTGGGGCTGCTGGGTCCGAATGGTGCTGGCAAGACCACCTGTGTGCGTCTGCTCACCGGGGTTATTCATCCGGATCAAGGAGAACTGAAGGTCTTAGGCCTGGACCCCACTCTTCAGGGGGATGCCCTGCGCCGACAGTGCGGCGTTCTGACAGAAAGCGCCGGACTGTATCCCCACATCTCGGGGCGCGACAATCTGCTGTTCTTCGGCAGACTCTACGGGTCAGATGATTTGGACCGCTGTGACGAACTGTTGGATCGGTTCGGTCTCCAGGAAGCCAAACACCGCAGCGTTGGAACGTACAGTACCGGCATGAAGAAACGGTTGGGTATTGCCCGGGCCCTGCTGCATCGACCGACCTTGCTGTTTTTGGACGAACCCACCAATGGCCTCGATCCCGAAGGCGCCCGGGATCTCCTCACCTACATTCAATACCTCAATCGTGACGAGCGGGTAACTGTCGTAGTCTGCACCCATTTGCTGCGGCAGGTAGAGTCCCTCTGTCACCGCTATATTTTTCTGCACCGGGGTCGTCTGCTGGAAGTGGGAACCCTTAAGGAACTTGAAACCAAATACCTCACCGACATCAAGTTGGCTCTGGAAACCGATATTCCCGAAGCCAGCCTGCGGGAAGCGGGCTTCACTGTTTTGGCTGCGGCAGCGGAACGCACGGTGCTGCGCATCGCCGACCGCTCCCAGGTGCCGGAGGTGCTGCGGCAGGTGACCGCTCTGGGCAGTGTGTACAGCGCCGAGATCCTGGAACGGGATCTAGAGACGTTATATTTCAAGGTGAGGGGTGAGCAAGCATGAACAAACAAGCCATCTGGGCGTTAGCGGTCAAGGACATGCGAGCCGTCACCAGCAGTGTCCAGATCTGGTTGCCCATGGTGATTCTGCCCGTGGTATTTTGTCTGCTCATGCCTTTGGGCTTAGTCCTCAGTCTGCGGTTTTTGTCCTTGGATGCCCTGGGTGATATCCAAGCACTTCTGCAGACCATGGAGGATCTGCCCGCGGGGCCCATGCGTGCTAGCATTATGCAGTGGGAATCTCTGGAACAACGGCTGCTGTATTTCACCGCTGTCTACATCATGACACCCCTCTTTCTCTTAATACCCATGATGGTATCCAGCATCATTGCGGCCAACAGTTTTGTGGGCGAAAAGGAAGGGCGCACGTTGGAAAGCCTGCTGTATACCCCCATCGATCTGGTCAGTCTTTTCGTGGGCAAGGTGCTGTCGGCGCTGCTGCCTGCGGTGATTGTCACCTTCGGATGCGCCGTGCTCTACAGTTTGACCATCAACTTGGCGGGAGCTCCGCTCATGGGCCGTTGGATCCTGCCGCAGTGGAACTGGATTGTTATGATTGTCTACGTAGTGCCCTCCCTGAGTTTGGGAGCGATTCTCGTAAATGTGGCCATCTCTGCCCGGGTGAAGGGCTTTCAAGAGGCATACCAAATGGGTGTTATGGTAATTCTGCCTGTGCTGGCCCTGTTCGTTGGCCAGACCACCGGTGTGCTGCTCTTCAGCATTCCCGCCATGTTTGTGGTAGGGACGTTGGTGCTCTTGATCAGTTACTGGGGCGTGCGCCGTCTGGCCCGTTCCTTCGATCGCAATCGGCTCTTCGCGAGCCAGGTTCGTTGATCTCCTGCCTCGGTTTGGTACTGGCAAATAAAGTTCGTCTGAAGGTGATCACGAAATTCCTGGGCCTGGATTTCGCAACTTCTGCTTGCTGCTTGCAATCCCGTTCGCAGTGCAGTGCTGTGCGGTCATGGCTGCTGTTACAGGCCGCCGTTTTTTTGGCCGTTGCATGATATAGGTCTGTGGTATAGACTAGAAAGACGAACGTTTAATGTACCAAGGGGCTTATTATTCGGAAAGGTGTGGCTGCCGTGAGTGAAGGTCTGAATGCTGCCATTCGTGGTCAGATCCCTTTTGATCTGGTTTTGCCCAATGTCAACGTGGTGAATGTTTACACCGAAGAGATTCTTGCCATGGATGTAGCCATCCATGAAGGACGCTTTGCCCACTTGGCAGCGGCCGGCCAAGATACCATGGACGCTGTGGAAGTCCGCCCCGGAGACGGGGCGTATTTAGTACCGGGCTTTGTGGACTGCCATCTGCACATCGAAAGTACGATGTTAACGCCACGGCATTTCGCTGCAGCTGCCCTTCCCCATGGAACAACCACTGTCATCATTGATCCCCATGAACTGGCCAATGTGGCCGGTATGGAAGCGGTACGCTACATGGCAGCGGCCGGCCAGGATGTGCCCTTGGATATCTTGGTGGAGGTACCCTCTTCTGTGCCGGCAGTTCCCGGCGTGGAAACCGCCGGTGCCGCCTTTGGCGGCGCCGAAGTGGCGGAGCTGCTGCAGGAACCAAAGGTCATTGGGTTGGCGGAAGTGATGGACTTTCCCGGGGTCATCCGCCGTTCCCCCCGCATACAGGAGGTATTGGCTGCTGCTAAAGCCCATGGCACTGTGATTTCTGGGCATGCTCCCATGGTGGCGGGCCGGGAGCTGTCGGCGTACTTGGTCGCGGGCCCCGATTCCGACCACGAGACCATGACCAAGGATGAAGTGCTGGAGAAGCTGCGAGCCGGCATGGTCCTAGAAGCGCGGCGCAGTTCCCATTCGGAGAACATTTCGCTGCTGGCAGCGGTCCTGCAAGATCTGCCCACCCTGCCGCCCAATGTTGTGTTTTGCACCGATGATGTTCTGCCCAATGATCTGATTCGGCGGGGACACATGAACGAAGTGGTCCGTTTTGCCGTGGCCCAGGGAATTTCCCCGGCCAGGGCCATTCGCATCGCATCCTTACATGGAGCCCAGCGCTTTCGCCTCTGGGATCGCGGCGCCGCTGCCCCCGGCCTGCGGGCCGACTTTTCCTTGGTCTACGATCTCACAGCTCTGCAGCCCCATGCCGTGTACGTAGAGGGCCGCCAGGTGGCAGCGGCCGGACGATTAACGGTGCCGTTACCCCAGCGGACCCACGCCATTGAACAGCGCCATACCGTCAAGACTGCTCCTCTGCATCGCCAGTTGTTCACCATCCCCAAGCCCCAGAATGCCAATGGTGCGGTGGCTGTCCACGCCATGCAGATCAGTTCCATTCCGCTGTTGACGGAACATACGGTGATCCAGCTGCCGGTCCATAACGGCAGTCTGCAGCTGCCTCCGCAGGACGATGTGGTGTGGGCCGCTGTTCTGGAACGCCACGGTAAGCACGGCGGTGTGGGCCGAACCGTGATTGCCGGCTTGGGATTGACAGCCGGTGCCCTGGCCACCACGGTGGCCCATGATAGTCATAATCTATTGGTGGTCGGTCGCTGCGCAGCGGACATGGAATTGGCTGCCCAGACCTTGGTGGACTGCGGCGGCGGTGCTGTATACTGCCGGGATGGCGAGATTGTGGCCCTTGTGGAACTGCCCGTGGGTGGTCTCATGTCCCGCCTCACTGCCTGGGAGTTGTCACCGCGGCTGGATGTTCTGCAGCAGGCACTGCGGGACGCCGGAATTTTGCAGGCGGATCCCCTCATGGCCTTCCTGCCCTTGGCGCTGCCGGTTATTCCTGAAGTGCGGATTACCGACAAAGGATTGGTAGACGTTGTCCAGCAGACGCTGTATCCCGTATATGCCTAAGCCAGCAGCGAAAGCAGGGTTTTTCCCCAAGGGACTGCAGCACTTACACTGGACGCCGCCGGCGGGATGGGTTCGAGACCGCTGTCGAGAATTTCGTGATCGTATGAGCCTCAGCCCCGGAAATCCGTCGGATTTCCAGGGCTTTTTCGCGCATTTCCATCCCAAACGTAACTTTCACTCGAATGATTTGTTAATTTATGCGAAAACACAATGTAAACGGAAGGAGAAGCAGGTTTTTCGTAGAATAGTACCTGAAATCCTATGGAGATTCACAAAAGAAAG
>PWMW01000206.1 GCA_003559095.1 Clostridiales bacterium
CCGCATCCACGACCAAGCCAGCCAACCACAAGCCGTTCCACCACGGCAGTAACTGCGCCACGGCCTCCTTGTTCAAGACCTGTAGTTCAGGAGTGAGTTCGACCGGCGTCAAACCATAGATGCCCAGTCGCAGCGCTAAATAGTTTGCCGCTGCCAAGGCCACAACGGCCAGGACTAAGAAAAACACCTGTTCGCCCATGTTGATCCGTTCGCCGGCAGGTACGTGCGGAAGATTGCGGGGATTCCAGGATGCATCTTCTTCCTGGTTGGGTTCACCATCGTCTGGCTGCAGTTCGCCGTCGGCCGCTGTGGTTCGTTCAATGATAGCGAAGATCAAAGTGGACCACCCTACCACACTGACAAGCGCTGAGAGAGCCCTGCCTAGGAAGGTGAACAGCACCATGATCACACTGACATCACTGCGAACGAACTCCAGGACAGTGGCCACACCGAGTCCGAACAGTGCCAAAGCTAACAGAACTTTGGTGACGTTAACGTACGGGTCGTAAAGTCGTGGTCCGATGACATACCGGGGTTTGGGTGCATAACGCTGGGCTACGGTTTCCGGCGGACCAAACTCTGCAATCACTGCCAGAGCATCGTCATCCGAGGGCTCCTGGCCACCGGTGCGATTCTCCAGGGCGTCCAAGAGCAGCGAGCGCAGCTCCTGGAGAATATCGTCACGCTGCTTGGCAGGCAGCCTATCGCCAATTGCCGCCAGATATCGATCGATCCACTTCATCATGCTTCCTCCTTCGAATCCATAAGGCGGTCCACAGTCTGCACCAACTGCTGCCACTGTCCCCTCAAGGTCTGCAGCGCAGCGGTTCCCTGAGCATTCAACACGTAGTAACGTCGAGGGCGTGACTCCTCCAACGACCAGTCACTGTCCAAAAAGCCCTGTTGCTCCAGACGCCGAAGCAGCGGGTACAGGGTGTTTTGGTCTATCTCCATTCCCTGTTTTGTCAATGCCTGCAGAAGAGAGTACCCGTACTGCGGTGTTCGCAGTTGGCTGAGTACGCTCAAAGTAAGAACACCGCGTCGCAGCTCCAACTCCGCGTTGCGCATGGCTTTACTGTTCATGCTGCCCCCTCCTGTCAAATTCATTATACTGTGTGACACACAGTAATGTCAATAACATAATACAGGCATTTATCACTCTCATATGCAGGGCAACGGATGCGTCGCAGCCCGAGTACAATGCTATGGAGCTTTGCCGCAGCGAGGCGCGGCCAGTGGGCTAAAGCGCGCGCAAACCGCCAAACCCCATAAAAGCGGATTTGGCGGTGGTCAGCCGTAACTGCGATTTTCCAGCGAGAGATCAAATCTGGTTCGTTTAAGCTACCTCTGTCATAGCCGGGGCTCCTCTAGGAACCCATGAGACAACGACGCTAAAAATCTACTACACTCCAAAACGCTGGTTTGGGCTCCAAAAATTCATCGAAGAGGAGCGGCCAGTTCTTGCGATTGGGCACTGGGAAGTTGTCCAGCCAAGTGTGGTCATCGGCCACACCCCAGAACGAGACGTTGGTAATCACATCACTAAACTCACGGAACAAGGCGAAAATCTCACCATAGCGCTTCGCCTGTAGCTTCAAGATCTCTTCGCTCGGCTCCCACATCATCGGCGCTCGGGTGTTCCAAGCATAGACGGAGAGATCCAGTTCTGTAATGTGAATTTCGATGCCCAACTCGGCATACATCTCCAGGGCACGGCGAATGGTCTCCACGGATGGATCATATAGGCTCCAGTGGCCCTGCAGACCCACTCCGTGAATGGGAACTCCGTCGGCCTGCAGCTCCTTGATCAAACGAATGATCTTGTCTCGTTTTGCCGGCTGCACCGCGCTGTAATCATTGTAGAACAACTTTGCCTCGGGATCTGCCTCATGAGCCATACGAAAGGCTTGAGCCACATAATCCTCGCCGATGATCTCGTACCAGCGACTGTTCGTCCGAAGATACTCCCCAGGCTCGTCGGAGATGGCTTCGTTAACCACATCCCACGCATACACCGCATCCCCGTAGCGGTCCATCATCAACTGAATGTGTTCCTGCATGCGCTCCAACAGCACTTCACGATCGACTCGCTCCAGATCGTCGTCCAAAAAGACGTGAGCAGGAACTTGACTGTGCCAGATCAAGGTATGTCCCCGCATCAGCATGTTATGGGACTGTGCATACTCAACAATGCGATCCGCGGCATGGAATGTATAACGGCCTGGGTTGCGATGAACCTCAGAAAACTTCATAGAGTTCTCCGCCGTAAGGCTGGAAAAATGCTTCTGCAGCAGTTCATCATAGCGGTTCAACACACCGGCTGAGACTGCAGCACCGATTTCGAAGTAAGGTTCGTATACTTCTTTTAGACTGGGAATTTCCATCTCACCTGCCTGTATCATAGTTGCAGTTCCCAATGTCACCAGAAACAAAATCAAGCAAACGATGGCAAAGCGCCGCAAAACCGTCAACTCTCGGTTCATACTTTCGCTCCCTTCTTACATTTGCGTTCAAGTAGTGATCATGGCGGTGCCCTTCTGTACTTGTTGGCCGTGGAGCCAGTTACCGCGGTGCCAGTTCATTCGTCGATTGCAGGTATCACCTAATTGGAATCAGCTTCCAGTTACCAGGTACATGGAAAATAATGGGAATCACGAAAAGCTTCATAGAGCTAGCAGTCCTGGAAAAAAGAGCCGGAGCGCCGCAGGCGCTCCGGCCCAATACCACAAGCAAAGCTCAACATTCCGCGTGCAATGGGGTCTAGGCCGCGTGCAACTGCTATCGACCATTGCTATCGACCATGGCTCGACGAACAAACTATTCCTTCAACGCTCCTGCTGTCAAACCCGAGATGATCTGATTCGATGCCAGCAAAAACGCAATAAGAATTGGCAGCGTTCCCATGGCGGTTCCGATCATGACGGCACCGTAATCCGTGGAGATCATGCCTTGAAGACTGGACAGTGCTACCGGAATCGTAAAGGTGACGCGACTGCGCAGAATAATCAATGCGCCCAGGAAGTTGTTCCATGAGCCGATGAACGTAACCATACCAAGGGCTCCGATACCTGGTCCGATCAGCGGTAATACCACCTGCCAATAGATGCGGACTTCGGAGCAGCCATCGATACGGGCAGCGTCCTGCAAAGCTCTAGGGATAGCACTCTCAATGTACTGTCGCAGCAAAAAGATACCGAACGCACTGGCCATGCCGGGAACCCAGAGGGCTCTGGCCTGATCGACCCAGCCAAAGAAGCGCATCATGATGAACCAAGGAATGGTGCCAAGAATCGGCGGGATCATGATGGTTCCAATCATGAAAGCAAAGAAGAATTCTTTGCCCTTGAAGTCGTACATGGCAAAACCATAGGCGCCCAATGAGCAGAAGAAGAGCGTTGTCACCGTGGCCATGCCAGCTATATACAGGCTGTTCCACATGTTCCGCAGAAAAGGCACGAAGTTCATGAGGTTATGGTAATTATCCACAAGATATTCACCGAACCAAAGATTGGGTGGATAGGAGAAGATCTCGCGCCGGCTCAGCGTGGCCAGGACAAACATCCAAAAAAACGGAAATACGGTGATCACAACCCCCGTCAGCAAGACGAGGTAGAGGAGTATCTTGGCTGCTCTAGTCACGGTCACCCCTCCTAAACAGCTTGAAGTTCATTACTGCGAAGGCAATGATGATCACGAACAAAAGATACGACATGGCGGCACCGGTGCCGAAGTCCATCCACTCGAAGCTCGTCCGATAGAGGTACAGTACCGTGGTCATGCCAGCTTGGTTCACGCCACCGCCCGTTCCCAAAAGAATCATTGGCTCATCAAAGGTCTGCATCTGTCCAATGATTGTCATGGTGAATGCAAAGAGCATCATCGGCCGCAGCAGAGGTACACTGATTTTCGAGAACAACTGCACGTTAGAGGCCCCATCCACCCTGGCAGCTTCGTACAGTTCACCAGGTATGGCCTGCAATCCAGCCAAATAGAGTACCATGTTCCAGCCAACCCAGCGCCATGTCATCAACATGGCCAGTGAAGGGCGAATGGTATGGGCCCGCCCCAGCCACTCAATGGGATACTCCAAGTTGAGCTGGGCCAAAATCCACTGAAACCAGCCGAGACCCTGGAGCGGTTCCAAAAGATAGTTCAAAGCACCATAGCGCGTCCCGAAGATAATGCCAAAAACCAAACTCAAGGCTACCGTTGACGTGATATAGGGCATAAAGTACGCCGTTCGGAAGAAGTTAGGGAAGCGAATTAACTTCGAGTTGATCATGTATGCTAAGACGAGGCCTAGAATGTGCTGAGGAACACCCGTCAACAATCCAATGATGATGGTGTTGCGAAGGGATAGCCAAAACCAGTCGTCCGTAATAAGAAAACTGTAGTTCTCTAATCCCACAAAGACCATGGGTCCAATGGCGTCCCAGCGGTGAAAGCTCAGGTACAAGGAGAAGACGATGGGAAACAAGCCAAAAATAGCAAAAAAAACATAGAACGGAGATATGAACATGTACGGTGCCAACCGGCGCTGCCACTTATCATACAAATAGGCCGTTCGACTCTGGCGCGGCTGCGGCGAGGGGCTGGCCGACGTCTGAGGCTGAGACATCCAAATCCCTCCTACACGAATCTAGACAAGGCGGGAAGACCCGCCTTGTCTTTGGATCCTGAATTTCCTAACGAGCTCGGCGCTGCAGCTGGGCGTTGGCATCGTCCAAAGCCCGCTGGGGATCAGCACCTTCCTGAAGAACCATGGTGACTGCCTGGCCAAACAGTTCATCTGCGATGGGGTCAAAGCGGTTAATGCTCACCGATGGTACATTGAGAGCAGCTTCGATCCACGTCAGGCGGGCCTGCTGACCAGCATAGAAGTCAATCTCTGCTTCGAATACTTCGTCATCATAGGTTCCCAGCAGAGCTGGGAAGATGTCGCCATCTTCAAAGAGGAACAACTGTGCTTCTGGGGATGTTGCGATGAACTCGATCAGCTTCCAGGCTGCTTCTTTGTTTTGACTGGATTCGGGAATGGCCATGAATGAACCGCCCATGTTGGCATAGATGCCACCAGGCAGGTGGGTGATACCCCAGAGGCCGCCGGTATCAGGAGCCATCCAACCGCGGATGTGGCCGCCCATCCAAGCACCGGTAAGCAGCATAGCTGTGGTTCCCCGTTCAATGGCTTCATACCACTCGGTACTCCAAGCACCAATCCGTGCATCCAGTCCTTCTTCCCGGAACTGCTTGGCCAAGCTCAGACCTTCCACCAAGTGCGGGCGATTCAGAACAGGCCGGCCGTCTTCGTCAAAGTAGCGTACGGCATCAGAGTTCAGGAAGAACGTTGCAATTTCGGAAGCGTTGGCCATGGCCCAGTGATCGATGTTGCCATCACCAGTGGTGTCCCGGGTCAGCTGGCGGCTGACTTCCAGGAATCCTTCCCAAGTGGAAAACAGTGCTTCCACTTCTTCGGGTTCCGTGGGCAAACCAGCAGCTTCGAACTTGTCACGACGATAGAACACACTGGCTGGAGCAATATCCTTAGGCATGGCAATCAGACGGCCATCGTCAGTGGTTCCCTGAGCCCACTTGTAAGGCACGATCAGCTCTTCGAATTGACCCGCATTAAAGGGTTCCTGCAGAAGATCCACAAAACCACCGGAAGCAGTGAAGCGACCAATGTAGCCAATCTCAATCATGCTGACATCCGGCAGAGGTGCACCAGCTGCCAAGTCGTTGATCAAGGCTGTGTGGTGATCGCCAAAGCCAGCAGAGATCACTTCAACTTCGATGTCGGGATACAGTTCATTGAACATGGGCAGCATGCGCTCGATGGATTCATCAACAGCCGGCCATGTGGCAAAGGTGATCTTTGTCTGGGCAAAGGAAATGCCGCTAAACGAGCTCAATAGTAGTGCCACAACCATCAACATAATGATGCTTCTCTTCATGAAAATCGAGCCTCCTCAAATTTGGTCTTGCACGAACATTACCAACAACGGCTGGTCACTGCAGTGCGGGCGTCCTATTCATCGAGAGGACGTAACTGCAGCGGAATCGCTCCCTTACCCCAGCTCACCACCTCCTTCAAGCGAACTGCATACACGTTGCTTTGACCTTTGTACCTTTACTCTATTGCACACATGCTCAGCGCTGCAGTTTGGTGCCGCAGGACTCCCGGATGATCAAGGAGCCTTCCAACAGCATCTTCGTACAACGGCGCATGGGCTGCTCAATTTCTTTCACCAACTCCTCCACAGCGAAGGAAGTTATGCGCTCCATAGGCGTGGCAATCGTGGTCAACGACGGTGTCACGTATTCACCGATGATCAAGCCGTCGAATCCGATCACAGCCAAGTCCTCGGGAACACGAATTCCCAGTTCTTTGCAGCGTCGAATGAGTCCTAGGGCCATAATGTCATTGCCCGCAAATACGGCCGTGGGCGGTTCCGACATGGATGCAATCTCGTCGGCACACTGGATTCCGGATTGTTCGTGAAAATCCCCTTGGACAATGGGCATGGTGTCCGCTGGCATACCCGCTTCCTGAATAGCTCTGACAGCTCCTTGGTAGCGTTCCGCAGCATCGCGAGCCTTGCGAGCCCCCGACAAATGGAGAATTCTGCGATGGCCCAATCCCAGAAAATGTTTCACCGCTGTATAACCGCCGTGAAAATCATCCACCGCCACGTAGTTCTGTGGGAAGTTATATTCCTTACTGGCTCGTGACAGGCGGAAGAAAGGTATATCGACTTTGCGAAGATGTTGTATATACCGCCGTTCCATCTCGTAGTAGGTTCCAAGCACAATAGCTCCGGCGATCCGGTTCTCCAAGACCTGCCTGCGAAACTGCGGGCTCAGTTCGCCATCGGAACCGCCATAGTTAAACACCATTTCATACCCGCTGGCTTCCGCGGCCAGCAAGGCTGCGTTGAAAAACGAAGACATGAAGATGGCATCCGCCGGTGAACCACCTGGAGATTGTGAAGGCCACGTCACCAGAAACGCAATACTCTTCCCGGAACATTTCCCGGCATTTTTCTTGAAACCCAATTGCGAGGCGGCGGTGATCACGCGCTGAGCCAACTCGGGATCCACAGTGGTATTGCCGTTAAGAACACGACTTACGGTACTGATGGATACATTGGCTTCCGCCGCAATATCTTTGAGTTTTGCCATAGCCCGACATTCCTTTTGTCAAAATGTAATTCGTTCTATGTTAAAGTAATTCGAAGGGTTGCCTTCATTTCCTCGCTTTTTTCTCATTTTTTCTCAGAAATTTTTGCGCGAGAAAAACCTGCCCCATAATAAGGCAGGTTTTCGCCAGCAAATCGTCTCTCTCGTTGATCACTGCTCTTGGGAACAATGACCCAACTGGTGCGGTACTATAACACCGCTCAGGACGCCACCCGCTGAAACTGCGATTGATACAGATCATGATAGAATCCGCCCGCAGTCAACAGTTCCTGATGGGTTCCCTCCTCGACAATCCGCCCCTCATCAATGACAACGATGCGGTCAGCATCGCGGATGGTGCTCAAACGATGAGCGATGACAAAACAGGTTCGGCCTTCCATGAGATGAACCATAGCCCGTTGAATGTGCACCTCTGTGCGTGTATCCACGCTGCTAGTGGCTTCATCTAGAATAAGAATGGCTGGGTCGGCCAGGATAGCACGGGCAATGCTCAGCAACTGCCGCTGCCCCTGGCTGAGACCTCCCCCATCTTCTCCGAGGACGGTGTCATAGCCCTCTGGTAATCGCTGGATGAAGGTGTCGGCGAAGGCCATGCGGGCAGCCTCCTCCACTTCCTCATCGCTGGCATCCAAGCGTCCGTAGCGAATGTTCTCTCTGATGGACTCGGAGAAAAGATAGGTATCTTGGAGAACGATGCCCAGAAGCTGGCGCAGACTGCGGCGGTTGATGCGGCGCAGGTCGTGACCATCAATGGTAATGGAGCCGGACTGGATGTCATAAAAGCGGGTGAGCAGGTTAATGATGGTCGTCTTGCCAGCACCGGTCGGTCCCACCAGTGCGATGGTTTCGCCCGGTCTAACATCCAGGTTCACGTCCTTCAACACCGGGACATCCTTTTCATATTCGAAGTTTACGTGCTCCAGGCGCACCGCGCCGGCGATGCCGCGCAGGTCAACGGCGCCAGGCTCATCCAACGGCTCCGGCTTTTCATCCATCATCTCGAAACAACGTTCAGCTCCGGCAATGGCGGATTGCAGCATGTTGAACTGATTAGCCAGTTCGTTGATGGGTCGAGTGAACTGCCGCGAGTAATTGATGAAGCTGGCAATGACACCAACGGTTATGAAGCCTTGAATTACCAACCAGCCGCCGGCAGCGGCTAACAGTGTAAAGTTCAGATTATTGATCACGTTCATCATAGGACCGATAACTCCCGAAAAAACCTGGGCTTTCAGTCCGGCCTCCCGCAGTTCCACATTCTGCTTTTGGAACTGCTCCATCACGGTCTTTTCCTGCTGAAAAACCTTCACCACGCGCTGGCCAGAGATTGTTTCCTCCACAAGACCATTGAGCGTTCCCAGATGCTTCTGCTGCTCCGAGAAATATTTGCGCGTCCGTTTGGCCACTGCCTTAGTCAACAGAGCCATCAGTGGTATGGTGGCCAGACTAACCACAGTGAGGATGGGGCTGAGATAGATCATCATGACCAATGTTCCAACGACTGTGATTATGCTGTTGAAGACCTGCGTGACACTCATATTCAGTGTGTTGGCCACATGTTCCACATCATTGGTCAAGCGGCTCATGGTATCTCCGTGGGCGTGGGTATCAAAGTACTTCACCGGCAGGGACTGCATGCTGTTGAACAAATCTCGCCGGATGGCTGCAACCGTCCGCTGCGCCAAACCTACCATCCAATGATTCTGGAGCCAAGTGGCGGCGGAGCCAATCAGATAGAAGGCAACCATGACCATGGCCAATCGCGCCAAGCCAGATAGGTCACCGGGAAGAATATAGCGGTCGATGGCAACACCCATCAGAAATGGCCCCACAAGATGGGTACCGGCGCTGACCACAACCATCCCAAAAATGGCAGCCAACAGAGGAGTCTCCTGCCGGAGATAGTTCCAAATGCGCACCAGGGTTTCGCGAGTGTTCTTAGCCCGTTCAACGGGCATAGCGAAACCTGCGTGCCTGGGCCGACCGCCTCCAGGACGTACGGGAGGGGGGCTGGAAGCTGCGGTTTTTTGCTTGTCATCTGCCATCTAGATCGCCTCCTCGCCCATCTGGGAACGGTAAATGTCCCGGTAGATCTCACTGTGCGCCAGCAGTTCAGCGTGGGTTCCTTGGTCCACAATGCGTCCATCCTCGAGGACCATGATCACATCGGCATCCATGACCGATGTAATACGCTGAGCAATGACAAAGGTTGTAGAATGAGAGTCCCGCTCTTTGAGAGCTGCCTGAATACGGGACTCTGTACCCAGATCCACCGCACTGGTACTGTCGTCAAGAACCAGAATCGGTGAGTTCTTGATTAAGCCCCGGGCAATGGATACCCGCTGTTTTTGACCACCAGAAAGGTTTACCGCCCGCTGGCCCACCACTGATTGGTATTGGTCGGGGAACGACCGGATGAATGCATCGGCCTGTGCCATCATAGCAGCATCTTGGACCGCATCTTCGTCGGCGGAAGGCCTTCCCCAGCGGATGTTATCAGCAATGGTTCCTGAGAACAAAACGGCTTCCTGGAGAACAATACTGACGCTGCGCCGCAGAGAATCCAAAGTCAGCGATTTGACATCATGACCGTCGATAAGTATCCGACCCGCTGTAGGATCGTACAAACGGAGCATCAAACTGACCAAAGTGGATTTGCCGGCACCGGTGCCGCCTAACAGGGCAGCGGTCTGGCCCGGCTCCACCGTAAAGCTTACATCCCGCAAAACCGGCTCGCCTCGAGCTCCTGGATAGCTGAATGTCACGTTTTGAAACTCCACCCGGCCCCTTTCGATCACCACATCCCGGGCACCGGGAAGATCGGTAAGATCAACCTCCGTTTCCAACACTTCCTGGATCCGTTCACCGGACGCTTTCGCCCGCGAAATGGCCACGAACATGAATGCCACCATCATCAGCGAAAACAGAATGTGCATCATGTAGTTCACGAAGGCCATGATTTCCCCCACAAGCATGGTTCCGGCCTGGACCTGCAGGCCCCCGAACCAGATAATGGCCACGATGCTGAAGTTCATGACCAACATTATCATGGGCATGGCCAACGCCATCAGACGACCAGCGGTAGTAGAGACGTCTCGCAGATCTTCGTTGGCTCCGGCGAATCGGCTCCGCTCATGATCAGAGCGAACAAAGGCCTTGATCAAACGGATCCCTGACAGATTCTCTCGCATAACGTTATTCACCTTATCCAAGCGTTTCTGAACCAAGGAAAAAAAACGAAAACCTTTCTTGACCAATAAAGCTACCATCAAGGCCAGAACTGGTATGGACACCAGCAGTATCATCGAAAGGCGCGGGTTGATGCGAACGGCCATGAAGATCCCCCCCACAGCCAGCAGCGGAGCCCGCACCATCATGCGCAGCGACATCAGGACCAGCTGCTGCACTTGGGTCACATCATTGGTTAGGCGTGTGATCAATGACGATGTCTTGAATTGGTCCAGATTAGCAAAGGAAAAGGACTGAACCGTGCGAAAAAGCTCATCTCGCAGGTCTGTACCGAAATATTGACTGGCATAACTAGACGTTATGGTACAGCCAACGCCACCAATGACACCAATGAGGGCAATAGCCAACATCAAAAGTCCAGTGCGGAGAATGTAGTTGACATCTCCCTGGGCGATGCCCACGTCCACAATGCTGGCCAGCAATGTGGGCTGGTACAGATCCATTACAACTTCCAAAAGCATTAAGAGTGGCGCCGCCAGCGCCATCTTCCAGTGAGGTTTGAGAAACCTTCCTAACTTCAGCATATCCGCAACCTACCTCGCTTTCCAAACACCAACATCCCTATCTACATCGCCTCCAAATTGTCTTTGATCCGCTGCAGAAACTGGCGAAATTGAGCCCGGTCTGGATCGTCGAAGTCTGCAAACATGGCTGTCTCCAACTGCTCGAGGGCACTGCTCGCCACCTGATACCTCTGCCGACCCAAGTCGGTAAGGAACACCTGCATCGCCCGGTGGTCACTGGGATGACTGCGGCGTTCCACCAGCTTAGCCTGTTCCATTCGCTGTAGAATCGTAGACATGGAGGCGGCTCGGATCTGGAGTTTTTCGCTGAGTTCACTCTGTGTCTGTCCATCTTCTGCGCCCAGCAGCAGCAGCACGGGCGGCTGGCCCCGGCTGAGCCCCACAGCGGCAAACAGACCCCGGGCCTGCTGAAAGTGGAGCTTGACCACCTGCAAAAACAGGTGATTTAACGGTGCTGTCACCCTGTCACCCCCTAGTTCATCTTAGAATTAGTTAGCTAGCTAACTATATGATAGCTGATGATTTTACCTGTGTCAAGAGTCATGTGTCACCAGCCACAACCCCGATCGCCCATCCATTGTATGACATGTCGGAAGTGCCGAATCCATTGCGTTCCACGAAACAACGCAAAAAACGGGTCACCGAAGGGAAGGCGAACCCGCTTTACGGTCTTGCCAGACTGCGTGCAATATGGAGAATCAACGACTATTCTGCCCGTGAATCAGCTAGCGTTACGATGACCTGCCCGTTAGCGTTGTCCGGTCGCACATGACATCCCAAATCAGAGGCTTCCTGCTGCCCGCTATAGATCGCTGCTGCGGTCTCACCACGCAGCATGAATGACCACGGTGCCGCGGCTTGGCTGGCTTTAGCCGTAACTGTACTGCCTTGCCGCTCCACCCGCACGACCAAACTCTCAGTTCCATCCTGATTCGGAACCGTAACATCCACAGCTGCCCCATCGGCAAGGGCAAAAAGGTGCAGCTCCACGCTGTCGGCAAAGGCATACGACGCTTGATTGTCCACGCGTCCCATGGGCAGAACCGAACTGTCCCTGACAAACAGCGGCAGACTGGAATACCCATGGTACTCGTGGAACCAGCGACCGCCCTCCACCCGGGCATTGGTCAGCAAATGCGTCCACGTTCCCTCCGGGAGATAGTATTGAACCATGCCATCCTCGGAAAACACCGGTGCCACCAATAGACTGTCGCCCAGCATATATTGACGATCTAGATGATGACAGGTGGGGTCCTCAGGAAACTCCAGAACCATTGGCCGCATGACGGGTATTCCTACCCTATGGGCCGCGACGGCGGCCTGGAACAAGTACGGCATCAAACGGCAGCGCAGCTTCGTGAAGTAACGCATAACCTCCACAGCCTCTTCATCAAAGAGCCACGGCACCCGATAGGACCCACTGCCATGGAGGCGGGCATGGGACGAAAATAACCCAAAAGCTGTCCAGCGCTTGTATACATCGGCGGTGGCGGTGTGCTCGAAACCGCCAATGTCGTGACTCCAAAACCCAAATCCAGAAAGACTCAAAGAGAGGCCGCCTCGCAAACTTTCAGCCATGGACTCATAATTGGCTGCACAATCCCCACCCCAATGCACAGGGAACTGCTGGGATCCTGTGGTCCCCGAGCGGGCGAAGACCACAGCGTCATTTTTACCCTTATACTGCTCAATGCACGCAAAAACCACCTTGTTGTAAAGATAGGAATAGTAATTGTGCATCTTCTCAGGATCAGAACCATCATGATACACCACATCCGTGGGAATGCGCTCGCCAAAGTCGGTCTTGAATGTATCCACACCCATCGCCAGAAGACGTTGGAGATGGCTAGTATACCAAGCACAAGCCTGGGGATTGGTAAAGTCCACAACAGCCATGCCCGCCTGCCACATATCCCACTGCCAAACATCACCGTTGGGACGCTGGAGAAAATATCCCTTGGCAGCCCCCTCCGCAAAAAGCGGCGAGCGTTGAGCAATATAGGGGTTGATCCAGACACAAATCTGCAGACCTTTCTCTTTGAGGCGCCGCAGCATGCCTTCCGGATCGGGAAACACACGGTTATCCCAGGCAAAGTCACACCACTGGAACTCCTTCATCCAAAAACAGTCAAAGTGGAACACCTGCAGCGGAATATCCCGCTCCTCCATCCCGTCGATGAACGAGTTTACCGTTTCCTCATCATAACTGGTGGTAAAGGACGTCGTCAACCAAAGACCAAAGGACCAAGCCGGTGGCAGGGCGGGTCGACCCGTCAAAGCTACGTAGTTCTGCAGGGCATCCTTCATGTCGCGACCGCCAACAATGCAGTAATCCAAAATCTCTCCTGCAACACTGAACTGTGCTTTGGATACGCGCTCGGTACCGATCTCAAAGGATACTTTCTCGGGATGGTTCACCAAGACCCCATACCCCTGGTTGGAGAGATAGAACGGTACATTTTTGTACGCTTGATCGCTGCCGGTGCCCCCGTCGCGATTCCATATTTCCACTTCCTGGCCATTCTTGATAAAGGCAGTGAACCGCTCGCCCAGGCCATACAACAGCTCACCCACGCCGAGATGCAACTGCTCCCGCACGTAGGCTCCGTCGTTGGCTACCTGAATATAGCCCAAATTCCGGGCACCTGACTTGGTAAGCAGTCGATCCCGGTAGTAGTAACGGATCTCCCAGTACTCGTCCTTACGCACGACGACCTTGGTTTCTCCAGAGCGGAAGATCGCCTCTTCCAGAGTGTTCTCGATAGATACCTCCGGTCGCGTCTCCTGTAGACGGAACTGCGGACCCTTGGGCACGCCCCCTAGGTGATGGGCGAACCGCACCCGAATCACGTCTTCCCGAGGCGAGCTAAACTCCAAAGACAAGAGCGGTTCGTTCAATGTGTCCCCGCGATGGCGCAGGGGTTTGGTCGGCGCATACACGGTCATAGTATGTTCTGTCACTTCGACGCTGTGGGCCTGGGAAGGCGAACTTATCTGCACACCTTCGCGCAGCATCCAGTTACCATCGGTGAACTTCACGACATCACACTCGCTTTCTTGGATTACCAGGTAGCGGCACCCGCATCGGGCACCGCCGCCATGATCAAGACTCCACGTATTTGGTTCCATGTATTTGGTTCCATGTCTTGGGTTCCATGTAGTGGTGTTGGATACAGACCTGCTCCGGTGTGCTGCGTCCCGAGGATCCATTTATGGAAGACACTTCGTCAACGCTTCATCTGTCTCCCCGCACTCATGGCAGTCAACCTTTGCAGCCGGTTGCTGGACAACCCGGCCACTGTACTACAAAGCTCAGCAACACACTGCACCACGATCCAGCACGATTCAGCTGGACATATGTGTTTTCGGCATCCTGCTGCTGAAGTCCTCCACTACGCTCCTGGGGTTGACGGATGAGGAAATGGTTTCCACACACCTGGTAGGTGGAAAATATTCCCATTTACCTGGTTTATGGAAATTATTGCCAGTTACCTGGTAGTTGGTAGACATTTCCAGTTACCTGGTGCATGGAAAATTTTGGTCCCCTGTGGCCCCCTCTGGTCCCTCTGGCCCCCCTCTGGAAACTTCCAAAACGCCAGCCGAACCTCCCACCACGCCAGAACCTCTCAGCAAGCACCTATGTAACTCCGGCCCACGACAGTAACGCCCGCCTCATGCTGAATGCATATCCATCCACGCTCGTATGCGTATGATCACGGCATGACAATTCCTCTTCCACACGGTGGTCGCCACAGTCGAATGCTGGTATACTGGACATAAAGTGGTTCACGCCACAGGCCCACATATGTTTTTCGCAAAACTACCCACTTGGTCTGAAAGGAGTGCTTGGAACTTGAATGTATTTTCGTTTTTTATGCCGACGGAGGTACGACACGGGATTGGAATTGTGCAGGCTGAGAAGGAGAAACTAGCCGCATTGGGCCAGCGAGCACTATTGGTGACGGGGGCTCGTTCTGCCCAAGCCAGTGGTGCCTTGGGCGATGTTACGGCCAGTTTGGAAACTTTGGGCATTGCCTATGCGCATTTTGATCAGGTAGAACCTAATCCTTCCTTGGCCAATGTGGAAGCTGGAGGCGCGTTAGCCCGTGAGTTTGGCCCGCAGTTTATCATAGCCATCGGTGGCGGGTCCCCATTGGATGCCGCCAAGGCCATTGCCGTGTTGGCCACAAACTCTATTACGGCTGCTCAGCTGTATGACGGCGACTTCACCCATGAGCCCCTGCCCATCGTGGCCATTCCTACCACCGCCGGTACGGGCAGCGAAGTGACGCCTTATTCGGTTCTTACACTGCCCGATCAAGAAACCAAAAAGGGCTTTGGCCAACCATCGCTCTTTCCCAAAGTAGCGTTTTTGGATCCTACGTACTGTGCGTCGCTGCCCTTTGCTATTACCGTTGACACCGCCGTGGACGCCCTTTCCCATCTCGTGGAAGGATACCTATCCGTGCGGGCCAACGCAGCCAGTGACATGTTGGCTGAAGCTGGCATGCGCTTGTGGGGAAGCTGCCTGCCAGCCCTCCAGGTAGGTGATACCGCCATCGGGATTGAGATACGGGATCAATTATTGGTCGCATCAGCCTTGGGTGGCATGACCATATCTCATACCGGAACCGCCTACGTTCACTCGTTGGGATATCCGCTTACCTTCTACCACGATATTCCCCACGGCCAAGCCAACGGTCTGCTGCTGCCCGGATTTCTCCGTCACGGCGAAACGGTGGTGCCTGAGCGGGTGGCCAAGATCCTGGATTGCCTACAGCTTCCATCCACCCAAGCCCTGGGAGCAACCCTGGCCTCGCTGTTCCCTAATCGCATCCAACTGAGCCCGGAACAGCTGGACGCCTACGTGGATAAGACCCTGCCCACCAAGAATGTGGCCCACTCTCCCGGGACGGTGTCCCGCGAGGTGCTCATGGATACGCTGCGAGAGCACTTTTCGGGGTAACCGAACGTCCGGCTCCCGAGGGAACCTATGAGCTCCCTGCCGCCATTCACCAGTAATAGCGTCCAAAGATCGCCTCCAAAGGACGCCTCCAAAGATCGCCCCAAGAATCCACACCCACTGCCAGTTAAGAGCGTCTTTGGTCTGTGGAGGCCAGGGAGCCAGATGAGAGGATCAAGACGTTGGGACCGCGACCTTAGGGTCCCCGCAGGAAGATCAGAAACGCACCACAAAAGCTGCCTCAGCACGGAGCACTGACCGCGTCTCGCGGCCAATTACTCGCTGCCAGGGCAGCTTTCTTGTTGTTCCACCGATCCCATTGCTGATCCCATTGCTGATCCCATTGGCTGTTCGGGCTCTGTCCTTGGCATCTACACCCAGACTGCCTGCTAGCTGTTAGGCATGACCCGCAGCGAAGGCCTCTCGCACAGGC
>PWMW01000327.1 GCA_003559095.1 Clostridiales bacterium
GATTTCTGTGACACTGCCCATAAAACCGCTGGCTTCAATGAAGTCACCGACTTTGAAGGGCTTCAGCAGCAGAATGAGAACACCGCCGGCGAAGTTCGACAGACTGCCCTGCAGAGCCAGGCCGACGGCGAAACTGGCTGCACCTAGGACAGCGATGAATGAGGTCATCTCAGCTCCCAGCATGGAAGCGACGCTGATCACCAACAAAACCTGCAACACCGTACGCACTAAAGGAACAATGAAGGTTCGCAGCGAAGGATCTACCTTGGATGTGTCCATCTTCTGTGAGAGGAAGTTCATCAGCCAGCGAATGACCCGCAGACCAACGAACAAGACGACGACGGCTAGGGCTAACTGGCCCAGCATGGGGATGATAAGTTCGCCCCAATTTTCAAGCATGATACATTCCTCCGTTTCATTATAGTGTGAAGATTTTTCGGGTCTCGTAGTACTTCTTCGCTTCCCAGAAGGTATTTCCTGCCTCAGTTCTTGCAGGCAGCGGCAGCGATGAGGATTGCCACAGGCGCAGGTTCAAACCTCCTGGCGGCGGCTTCAGGTTCCAAGATGGACATAGGTTTGTGAAACAGACAAAGGAGTGGAGTTGGTATGGAGCAAGCGTTGGCTGCCGTTCGCAGCAAGAAGGCCTTCATCTGTGACATGGATGGTGTGCTGTATCATGGGAATCGCCTACTGCCCGGTGTAGTTGAGTTCATTGAGTGGCTGCAGAAGGAAGATAAGCGCTTTGTCTTCTTAACCAACAGCTCGGAGCGGTCGCCCCGGGAACTGCAGCAGAAGTTAGCACGGTTGGGCGTGGAGGTGGATGAAGCGCATTTTTACACCAGTGCCCTGGCCACGGCCATGTTCTTGGCGGCCCAGTGTCCTAACGGTAGTGTGTATGCCATTGGGGAGGCAGGATTGACCAAGGCCCTCTACGATGTGGGTTTTTCCATGAATGACATGAATCCAGATTATGTGGTTGTGGTGGAGAGCCGGACGTACAATTTTGAGCGGATTGAGCGGGCGGTGCGGCTGGTGAATGCGGGGGCCAAGCTCATTGGGACCAACTCGGATCTTACGGGGCCCACCGAAGAAGGGATCATGCCAGCCTGTCGCGCGTTGATGGCTCCCATCGAACTGGCCACGGGCCGCGCTGCTTATTTTGTGGGTAAGCCCAATCCGCTGATGATGCGCCAGGCCCGTAAGATGCTGGACTGCCACAGTGCCGATACTGTGATCATTGGGGATCGTATGGACACGGACATTGTCGCTGGTATTGAGTCGGAGATTGATACCGTTCTCGTGCTGACAGGTGTGACCGATCGCGAATCGCTGAACACCTGGCCTTACAAGCCTCGTTATGTTTTGGAGGGTGTCAAAGACATCCTCGCTTGATCCAGATCATGCCCAAAGGCGGCCGCGTGCTGTTGCGGGAACGTGAAGAGGGTCTGTGCAACGGGAAACCACCCGTGCACAGACCCTCTTGTTGGTCCTGCTAGTATTCTACCCGTTTGGCAAACAGCCGCGCGCTGGCCAACGTCAGCAGTACGATATACGCGAGTCCCAGCCAAAAGTAAAGGGTCGTGTTCAGGAACAGCATGTCGCTGCTCTGCAGGACAGAACTGATGATCTTCGCCGGCCAAAATCCCGGGGCAATGGCGAAAAACAGTTCTTTGGCGTCATGAAAGAACAGCCCAAAACCGGGGAGGATGATGGCTGTTCCCATCAGGCCCTTGAGAATGACAAATCCTTCCACCTTATTGCTGGCAAAGGCATTGATGAGCAGGGCGCACATGGGAGCGATGAGACAGGATAGGAAGGACGCCAGCAGCATATTCTGCAGGGCCAGTCCAGGCAAGTTGGAGAACCACAACACAAACAAGTTGGTCAGGAACGCCATGACCGTTACCATAACCAGGCGGAAGGCCAAGAACGACGCGGTACTCAGCGGTGTGACGCGGACAGACGTGAGAATGTTGTCGTCGCGGTCATCCAGAATGGAAAAACCCGCCGTGGCTCCGTAGATGTGCGGAGCCAAGATGGACAAGATTCCCATGATCAAGGGATGGAGGGGTTCGAGGAAAAATCCAGCTTGTTCTGCCAGCCAAGGCAGTCCCCAACGGCCTAAGGCCCCAAAGATCAAAGGATACACCAACATGAAGCGCATCAAAGAGTCGCGGGTCCATTTTTTCCATTCACTGCTGAAGAAAAGCATATTCACCCTAGATCCCTCCTTCCTTTTCGGCGAAGGCAGCAAACCCCGTCAAGACCAAACGGAAGAAGATAGCACCGACCACGACGAAGTAGAGGATTCCATAGACGAACTCCCAATCGAATGTGCCGCTGACGGCACTGTTGAGCATGACCATGGCTGCTTTGGGCGGTAGGGCGTACATCAACGCTGTGAGTACGGGCTGGGTGATCAGACCGGTGAACTCCAGCAGCACCGGGATGCCCAGCAGCAGCATATACGCCATTACGTTCATCAGCAGGGACGTGAAATCCTTCGAACGATAGGTAGCCAGAAATCCCAACAGTGTATGAAAGGCAGCACAGAGTACTACGGTAACCACCAGTCCGGGCAGATGCACATCCAAGCCGCGGAAAAAGCGTCCGTAGATATACAGGACGGCCAGCGTGATGGCTCCCGAAAGGACCAAAACTACGATCTTGGATGAAATGTAGCTGCTGCGGGATATGGGTGTCACCAACATGGCTTTGAGCGATCCTTCTTGGCGCTCGAAATACAGCGAAACACCGACCAGCATAATGGGCATGGTGACAACGTCAATGAACAAAACAGTGGTGAACATGGTGCGGAGCATGGCCGCATCCATGAGATAGAGCGCCAGCACCCAAATGAGCGCCACGACGAAACCACCGGTAAGGATGTGGTACCGCTGCATCCGCTGCAATTCCCCTTGGACCAGCACTGCCAGGTTATTCATGGGCCGACACTCCCGTCAGCTTGATGAAGATGTCTTCGAGGGTTGTCTCTTTGCTGTGAATGGTGATAATACGGCGCTCTTGGACGATAGCGAGGAACTGCTGATTATCCTTGAGTCCATCCAAGTCGAATGTTTCGACGGTGGTGCCGCTGTTGGCCTCATATTCCACTTCTACGGCCCGCGATCCGTGTTTTAGCTTCAGGTTCTTGGGGCTGTCGATCTCGGCAATGCGCCCAGCATTCATAAAGGCTACACGGTCGCAAAGTTCATCCACATCACTCATCAGGTGTGTGGTCAGAAGAATGGTCCCGCCCTGGGCTTGGAAGTCCTTGATCATGTTCTTGATAATGCGGGCATTCATGGGATCGAGACCGTTAGTGGGTTCATCGAGGAACAGGAACTTCGGCTGGTTCAAAAGGGCCCGCATAAAATTGAGTCTTACCTTCATACCCTTGGAGAACTGGCCCACGGGCTTGTCTCTGTCCTCATAGAGACCAACCTTTTTCAGCAGTTCGTTGGGTTCGGTGTGTCTGCGATACAGACGGGCAAAAAACTGCAAATTCTCCATGGCCGTCAGCTTAGAGAAATGGACGGGCATCTCAAAACCCACACCAATGTCTTCGTAAAAATCCCTGCCGTAGCTGTTCAGATCGCGCCCCTGATACTGAACCTGGCCGCGATATCCTGTGAGAAGCTTTGTCAGGATCTTCTGGGTGGTACTTTTGCCGACGCCGCTGGGCCCGAGGAGGCCGAAGACTTCGCCGTGACCCACGGCAAAATCCAGCCCTCGCAGTGTATCAGCATTGTTCTTGGGATAGCGGAACTGAAGATCACGCAGCTCAAACATGGTTGGTCGCTCCTCTCAAGCCGTTCTCCAAAAGGTCAATCATCGCGTCGGCCCGCTGCAAGAACTTGTCCATATCATCCTGCCAACGGGGTACACCCACATCGTTGAGATACTCTTCCACCAGGAGACGATTCATCTGGTACAGCGCGGTGGCCGCAATAGTAACGGAAACAGTGGAACGGACTTCGCCAACTGCTTGCGCCTCCTGAAGCAGCGTTCGGTAAAAAGCCAGTCCCTGACGCTCGAGCTCACCATCAAAGTGGATGCGGAAGTCGTGATCCTCGCGATAGAACTGGACACCCAGGCGAGCCCACTCTGGATTGTCGATAACGAACTGCAGTCCGACGCGGTACAGCGAACGCAGCCGTTGAAATACGTCTCCAGATACCACCAGTCGGTGGCCGTGCTGCTGCATATATTCCAGCTTCCGCTGTACTGCCAAATCCCAAAGATAGCGATACAGATCCATAAGATCATCGAAATATTGGTAGAAGCTGCCGCGGGGTATACCCGCTTCTTTCACAATATTTGCCACCTTGGCCTTGCTGAAGGGTACTGAGCCGAACTCCCGTAATGCAGCTTCAATGATCAAAGCTCGTTTGCCCGGCGGGAGATTGTGGAACGTTCCTCTGGGCACCGCCTTGACCTCCTTCCTGTGCATTCTCTAGTCGGAATGTGTCACCGCAACGTCACCATATGACATCCGTGTCATGTATGTTCATATCATATGGCACCAGTGTCACATGGTGACAATATATGACACCAGTGTCATATCTAATAATAATATATGACACTAACGTCATAATTGTCAAGTGGTTTTGGGATAAAAGCACGTTTGCGCGCAAAAGAGGCGCACGAAGGCGCCTCGCCTGCAGAGGCGTGCAGGAATGTCCATGGTTAGGCCTGCTAGGGTCGAGTCAAAAGAGCAGGCTTAACAGCCAGATCAACAGAATGATGGGCGAGGCTAGAACAAACAACGGAATGAGCAGGGCGAGGAACGGAATACCCAGTGCAATCACGAGCACTACAGCAACCACACCCAATACTACCAGCAGGATGGGCCCGACCACGCCAAAGAGCACCAATCCGGCGACGGTTATTCCGATAACAGCACCGACGATCCCCAGAATTGTTCGCACCAGCGGATCCTCCACACGGTATGTCTTTTCACCCACGTGCAGTTCTACAGGATCACTGTCGCTGCCGTTCCAGGATACATTGACCTCCCGATCCTGGAGCGCCACCAGCAGGTAGACTCCCAGCGCAATCAGGGCCAAGGGCCAGAGAATTTTTAGACCGAAACTCAAAGGATTGGGCATGAATCCCAGATTTTGGCTGAGGAACAAAATTCCAATTACGATGAGGCCGATGTATATCCAATTGCGGCGGTCTGCCATGAGAATCACTCCTTAGGTTCTTGATGCAACTTAAGGATATCACGGGACATCATCGGTGTTAACCCGCCTTGGAGGGATGCGGATATCCGTCTTGGGACCGAATTTTCTGCCGTGCTGCCAGTCATTCGGGAACGCGCCCTGCTCCCAAAGGTGTTGGGTGCAGGGCGCAGCTGCCGGATCATTGCCGTTCGTCACAGTAGTGGTCCATGGCCGCAGCCATGAACGCCGCTAGACCCTGTCCGAAGGCATCGATATTCTTCTTGAAGCGTTCATCGGCGGTATACATCTGACCAAGGCTGCGAAACACTTCGAGACTGCATTGGTAGAAATGGTCGTCGATCAGTTGGTGCCAGCGGGCGATGGCCGCTTGTACTTGTGGATGCTGGACGGGCTGATCCATCAGCGCCGCCAGGTCATTGTAGATGGCGTTGGACTGTTCCGAGATTGCCTGCCACTGGTCTTTGCCGTACTGGGACGTGCGGCGCTGGCTTTCCGCATAGACGTCGGTCTCGCCCCAGCGTTCTTTCGCTTCCTGTTCGTACTTCTTCTGATGCTCCCTGATGGTTTCGGTACTGAACGGTGCAAACATATCTTGGGTCGACATGGGCGTTCCTCCTTCCAAGGATGCTATAGTTTGGTCCACGGCGTCTAGGAGGCGATCCATCCGTTGGCGTTTGGCCAGCAGAAACTCCCGGTGCCGACGCAGGGCTCGGCTGCGCTGGAACTGAGGATGGTCGAGGATAGCGGCGATGTCTGCAAGGTGCAGTCCCAGTTCTTTGAAGAACAGGATCTGCTGCAGGCGCTGCAGATCCTTCTCATCATACAGTCGATAGCCTGCATCCGTGGTTTCGCTGGGCTGCAGAAGCCCGATACGGTCATAGTGATGCAGTGTGCGCACACTGACTCCGGCAAAATCGGCCGTTTCTTTGACTTTGTACATGGTACATCCTCCATCTGGTTCGTTGTGACGCTGCCGATACTCGCCTCTGAGTATAGCATAAACTATGACGTAACGTTAGAGTCAAGGAGAACGGCGCATATCGATCGCCGCCGCAAAATGTCGTCCAGGCCTACGAGCCGGATCGGTGCTGATACACAGCAGTTCATATCCAAACACTGCCGTGGCAACGGGCTGGCAGCCGTTGTTGACAAGCCCAGCACGCCAGGATATAGTAAAGACGAGACGATTGTGAAGGAGCGATCAAGCTTTATGCCAGCTAACCTGTGATGGTTATCGCAAAAAGGATTGTGCCACCAGTGGATGTCACCATTTTGGCAAACTACAGCCAGCAGCGCACCATATGCTGCCGGGTAGTGCCTGGGATGTGTGGCTGCCGAGGGTTTGGCGCGCCCTTGTACCAACCATCACAGGAACGTTCATTGATTGGCTCTTCCTTGGGAATCGTTGGCCGGAAACGTGCGGCATGGTTTTTGCTGCGTTGGAGCAGCGGCTGTTTGGCTGCTGCACTGGCGCGTTGCTGCCGACGCGGGATGGATCCCTAACCTTTTGTCTCCGCCACTGGCACTGCCAGTTTGGCGCTCTGAACGTTCCTCACCGAAAGGTAAGGAACAATGCAAACAAACCAATATCAATGGGCTGTTGCCAACGGCTGCCGCCCTACCGTGCGCCGCTACTGCCCCCAGTGCGGGACACGTACCGAGTTTCGTGATTCTGGACGGCGCCGCAATAACGCCAACGGCAAGAATATCCACTGTTACGCCATTTACAAGTGCACCGCTGACCATACGTGGAATCGGCGCTTGGGGAGTCATTACAGACCCGATGTTCAGCCGCCTGGCGCTTCCGAGGAAGAGACGCTGCAGATCACCGGCGCCACGTTGACCCTGGATACACTGCAGCGTGATCCCGTGGATATTCAATTGGCGGCGGTTGACGGACCCGTTCGCCTCGACCAGCTGCTGACGGAGCAGTGCAGCGGTCTTTCCCGCAGCATGGCTCAGCAGTGGATTCGCCAAGGGCGAGTCCTTGTGGATGGCCGTCCCAGCAAGGCCAGCTTCCGGCCGCGGACAGGGCAGACAGTGCGGATCCAGGCAGCAGCCGGCGAACAGGAGAACCACGGCAGTAGCGAGAACGACACAACCGGGGCTTGTCATACGGCCCCGCAGGAGGGATACGATGAACATTGCCAAGATCCTCGAGCTCAGCCAGCGGCCACCGCTTTATGAGCGCAGCAGCAAGAGTATCTGGGAAGATCCCCACATCGGTGAGCAGATGTTGGCGGCCCATCTGCACCCGGAATGGGACTCGGCTTCCCGCAAACATTCCTTTATTGAAGCTTCCGTGCGCTGGCTTCACGAGACGGTGCTGCCGCCAGCCTGCGATCTGCTAGACCTTGGCTGTGGGCCGGGGCTGTATAGTCAACCCTTGGCGGCTTTGGGTTACCAGGTGACGGGGTTGGATCTTGTTCCCACCTCACTGGCGTATGCAGTGCAGCAGGCACAGAAGGCCGGTTTGGATATCCAATATCGACAGCAAAATTACCTGCAGCTGGAGTTTGAAGCCGCATTCGATGCTGCGCTGCTTATCTACTGCGATTACGGAGCCCTTACAGACGAGGAGCGGCAGCAGGTGGCAGCTAACGTATTTCGTGCTCTGCGCCCTGGCGGCCTCTGGGTGTTGGATGTGTGGACAACCAAGTTCCGCAGCCCGGACGACCTGCCCAAAACGTGGGGTGGGGGCAGTTACGGCTTTTGGAGTGGGCAGCCCCATGTGTTCCTGCGGGAAGCCTTCCACTATCCTGAGCGGCAGGTGTTTCTGGACCAGACCATTGTTGTTCCGGAAGAGGGCGAGATCCAGCTGTATCGCGTCTGGGAGCGGTTTTTTACGGAAGAGACCCTGCTGCCCTTTTTCACCGAAGCTGGATTTCGCGTCAAGGGGATGTTTGGCGATGTGGCCGGTGCAGCGTTGACGGCTGACAGTCAGAGCTTGGCAGTGATTTTGGAAAAGCCGTGATGGGTATGGTCTAGCGTAATCCGGGGAAACCATGGAACGGGCAGACTGCGGCAGTTGCTGCGGTCCGCCTGTTTTTGCGCGGGCATTCATTTTGACAAATATTTCGCAATATCTCTTGACAGGCAGCGGGCGGCGGTGTATATTAACACTGTTAATACTATAAACAGTGTTAGAGAGGATGTCCAGAATGAAGACACTTATTGCATACAGCAGTACATACGGGGCCGCTGCAGACTGCGCCCAGCAGTTGGCCCAACGACTGGGAGCGGAGACGGATGTGGTCGATCTGGCCAAAGCACAGCCCGACCCCACAGCGTATGACCGCGTCATTATCGGTGGTTCCATTTATATGGGGCAGATCCAAAAGTCGACGAAGGCATACTGTCAGACCTATGGCGAACAGCTTCTGCAAAAACCACTGGGTTTGTACGTCTGCAGTGGGCGGCAGGCTGAAGATGCCGCTAAGCAGCTGCAGGAGGCCTTTCCCGCCGCTCTGCGGGAGTACGCCCTGTGGATGAATACCCTGGGATATCGCTATAAGCTGCAGGGTATGAACTTCCTGCACCGCTTTATTATCAAAAAGGTGGCCAAAGTGACGGCGGATGAAGATCGCTTGAACTCCGAGGCCATGGATGCATTGGCTGCGGCAATGAACGCAGGTTAGGAGGTCCTTGCTGTTGAAGGCTATACAAAAGCAGCGTACCCAGCGCTTCTTCATGGATGCCGTGAAGACGGTGTTGGAGAAACACGGCCCCGAAGGTCTGAGCGCCCGGACAGTCGGCAAGGCTGCTGGCTACTCGTATGCTACCATCTACAACTATTACCGGGATTTTAACCATCTGCTTTGGCACGTCAGTTTGGAGTATCGGGATGAATTGGCCCAACATCTGCAGGAACATTATCAGCTCCTTAAACAGCGCTGCGCTGGCAGAGAGCTGCTGCTGGAGATGTTCACGGCCCATGCGGCGTTTTTCTTGGAGCGGCCCCATATTTATACGTTTTTGTTCGCTCATCCCATCGGCGAAGTTCCCGCCGAGCTGCGGGAGCGGATGGCAGATACATCACTGCGAGCTATTTTGTGGGAGCATTTGGGCCAGGTGGAACGGGGCAGTTCCTGGACGGCCGCGGATGTGCAGGTTATGGCCGATGTGCTGGTAACTATGGTCCACGGCCTGCTGGTGCTGTACTTTTCCGGCAAGCGACCCATGGCGGCAGCGGATCTGTTGAACCAGGTGCGGAGGAATGCCGGTTTTGTCCTGGGATTATCGGAGAAGAAAGAAGGTTGAATATGCGTCTGCGTTTGATTCTTTTGGTTGGAGCTATGGTGTTTGTTTTGGGAGTGGTATCCTTCGGTACCTTTGTGTTCTTGGAGATGAACCGTTCCATGGATGATATGCTGGAGAATCTTGTGATCCGGCCGGTGAACATTGCTGAACTGGCCGACGGTTCCTATCTGGGAGAGTTTGGCCAGCGGCCGGTGATGGCCAGCGTGCGGGCATCTGTATCCAATGGCTATCTCGATGACATCACTCTTCTGCAGCATGAACACGGTCGCGGATCTGATGGCGAAGCCGTGGTCCAGCGGGTCCTGGCAGAGCAGTCTTTGGATGTAGATGCCATCAGCGGCGCTACCATCAGCAGCCTGGTCATTCTGAAGGCTATTGAGGTGGCCCTGCTTGGCGGCCCTGTGGGCCGCTGAGACGGGTTGTGGGAAAGGAGGAGCGAGGCGATGAGTATGAGCAGCGGACAGAACCCGCCCCAACAGAACGCGGGGCGGATCTGGCACAAGGTCTTGGTGGGATTTTGGGTGATAGTGGCCGTGGTGATCTGTATGTTGGCACTGCACGGCATCAAGCCCCGGGAAGCCGCACCAATGTTCCATGATCCTGCGGTGTACCAGGAGGTACCCACGGGAATGATTGTTGCACCATTTAGCGCAGCCGTTCAGCCCATGGAACGGCTGCTGCTGATCAACTTCGAAGAACATGGCGATCCTCTTTATGTGGGTTTGGAACCGCAGGTGTTGGCTGATCCCCTTCAGGGATCTGGATTCTTGGTGGTGGCCTGGCGGACCGATGGCTATGTGGATGTGTATCATCAGCCGGGATTAACATTGGATCCAGCTACATATGATATTGCTGGTCTGGGAGTGCAGCAGATGGTAGAACGATCACTGGAAGATGCTTTCTTGGACATTCGGGAAACAGGCGTGGACACATACTTCGCCTTCGAGGACACCTTGGGGCGGGCTATTGCGGTGACAATTCAGGAAACCAGCCAGCGTCAGCGCCGACCTTTTGGTCTCTTGGCACCCATGGGCGATGCGGTGGCATATCCAAGATCACTGCCCCTGGTCTTTCTGGATCACTTTTACTTTGTCCGTCGGCAGGGGACGCACGTCAGCGTAACCATCGCCGATACACCGGTGGAGTTGGGCGGACTCCCGCTGCCCATGGATCTGCAGCGCATGTACTTTCTGCGCTACTCCCCAGAGCCGTTGATTATCAAGCTCAACCCAGCCTACCAAGGTGTGCTGGAACCACTGCCGCTGCAGGCTGAACCAAGCTTTCCCGTGCATTACGAGATCGCCGACAATCAAGGGTATTTGGAAATTCCCAGTATGCAGGTGAGTGATGGGCAGCGCCAAGCGGTGATGAGCTTCGAGCCGCCTCTGCCCAATATACTGGATCTGCGGGACGGTGCCCAGGTGGAGGGAGCGTTCACTGTCCGTGGAGCCGCCAGTTTGGGAACTGTGGGTGGCGTTTATCAGTTCCAACGGAGCGGTTCCACAATCAGAGCCTCCATGATACCTTCCCAGGGATGGCAGCCCCGGATGGACAAGCTTTCCCTGCGAGCACTTTATGCCATGCAGCCGCTGTTTCGCAGTTGGCCGCAGACCTATGTCTGGGAAGCGGTGTTGGATGTGGCCGATCCGCTGGCGGTTCACATGGCATCGGCATGGCGGCGACAACACTGAGTTCCTAACCGGTGGACAGGCCGATCTTGGGGCATGGCTGGAAATCCGGCAGCCCGCAGTTGTTTCCGGGAAGGTATTGTGGGATCTGGTGTGGAACGTCTAGCCATACTGAACATAAGGGGTTGAAGTGATGCGAGCCGTTCGCAGAGTGATTCGAGGCCGTGCCACGCAGGACGGTGCTGGTGTGAAGCTGCGCCGGGTGTTTGCCAATGATCTGGCAGAGGAGTTGGACCCGTTCTTGATGCTGGATGCCTTTGATTCAACGGATCCTAAGGACTATGTAGCCGGATTTCCCTGGCATCCCCATCGGGGAATTGAGACGGTGACCTATCTGATCTCAGGCTTAGTAGAACACGGAGACAGCCTTGGCAACAAGGGCGAGATTACATCGGGAAGCTGTCAATGGATGACGGCGGGCCGCGGGATCATCCACCAAGAGATGCCCAAGGCCAGCGAACATATGCTGGGTCTGCAGCTGTGGGTGAATCTACCGCGGGAGAAGAAGATGATCCCGCCGGTGTACCGGGACTTGACGGCTAAGGAAATCGTCACAGTGAGCGAGCCTGGTCGCACCGTCAAGCTGCTGGCTGGGGAATATGGCGGGCAAAAAGGGCCTGTGGAAGGGATCACCATCGAGCCGACGTTTTTGGACGTGGAGTTGGAGGCCGAGGCGGTCTTTCACTGGGAGCCACAGCCGGAAGCTACTGTTTTCGCCTATGTCTTCACAGGCAGCGGCCGTTTTGAACCGCATGACAGCAACGAGCATGGGCAGGGCGATGCCGTGCTTTGGGAACGGGATGGCGGCATTGAGGTCCGAGCCGGAGCTAATGGTCTGCGAATGCTTGTTTGTGCTGGCCTGCCCTTGCAGGAACCCATTGCCTGGGGCGGACCCATTGTTATGAATACCCGCGCTGAGCTGCAGCAGGCCTTCGCCCAGCTAGACGACGGCACCTTTCTCAAACAGGGCTGACAGCCCGCCGCAATCGGTACGGGCATGGCGGTTCTGCCGTGGACGGCTTGATGCCGTTAGCATGGGTGGCTCTGGCGCAGAATGCGGGGATCGAAGTTGGGACAAGGCCCGCGATACGGTGTACCCCGCCGCTGTTCGTGGTGACGCCCGGCTGCAGTGATGGCTGCAACCGGACAAAAATTGTAACAGCGCAGGCAGAAAACGCACTGCCCCAGCATCATGAGACTGCCGCCGAAATCGGCGATATTGCTCACGGGACAGATTTCCAGGCAGAGGCCGCAGTGGATGCAGATATCGTGATCGATGGCCAGGACGGTGCGCAGGGTGGGCTGCATGCGGCGGTAGGGTTCCCGCTGCAGGCGGCCCAACAGGCGCGCCCCAAATGAGCGGCCGTGGTGCAGCGGCCGCCCCTGCGCCACCCGCACTGCCAAGTGCCGCAGTTTGTTCCTGGCGCGCCGCAGCTTGCCGCCCAAACGGCCCAGATCATTGGTGAAGGGGAATTTGGGCTGTATAGGCAGGCAGACGTTGTTGGGCATCAAGATGTGCTGGGTCCAAATCACGGGGAAGCCCCGTTCTGTTAGGAGATCGGCCCCGACGGCAGCGCCGTCGCCGGACCAGAGATACTGGGTGCAGAACACCAAGGCTCGTTTGGGAGCGGCCTCTGTTTCCGCGGGCGCCAGCGACTGCACAAATCGGTGCACAGGTTCAGGCGCATCGGAACCATATACTGGATACGCAAGACCCAACAGGTCCGCTTCCTGGATGCGCTTGTGCGCGATTTTGCTCGTGACCGCTTCTAGCGAGATACACTCCACCTGGAGGCCCGAAGCAGCCGCTTCCCTGGCAAAGGTCGCCGCACACCACCAGGTATTGCCCGTTCCCGAAAAGAAGAAAAGAACCATCGTCTGTGCCATGGCAGATCCCACCCGTCTTTTAGCGTTCGGCCCGCCTTGGCCGAACACGCTATCTGCGGCAGTACCAGAACGCCGCAGGTTCTCGGGTACTTAATTCCCCTATTCGGGGCCCGTATCCTGCCAATCGCCGCTTTGGGGAAAGGACTGAGACGCCATGCCTAACCCAGCGAAACCCAACCTATCCATAGCCTTCGACATGTATGGCTGCCCCCACGCCTGCCGCCACTGTTGGCTGGGTTCTCCGGTTTGGAAGCCCATGGATGAGGAGGTTGTTTTCGCGTCCTTCGCAGCGGCGCGGCAACTGGCAGATGTGAAAGTGCAGTACATAGCTCCCGACTGGCGCGAGCCTCACATGGCGCCGCATTGTGGAAGATCCGCACTACGCGGGTTGGGCAGCGGCGCGCGGAATCCGGTCGTGTCAATTGAAGTGGTTTGGTATCGGTGCTGTGAACGATTTTTTCTACGGCTGGACCCAAGATGAGTGGCTCTGCAAGCACGGCCAGCCGCAGGTGGATGGCCTGCTGGCTCAGGCCGTAGATGTTCTGCTAGCCCACGGGATTGCACCCCGCTGGCAGATCTATCTGACCAGTGCTGGGGCGCCCCAACTTCAGCGGATCTGGCAGTTGAGTCAGGAGTGGGAACTTCCCCGCCGCGTGCAGCAGCTGGGTGCAGACTTTGACATTCATGTCTTAGCCTATGATGCTGATGGGCGAGGCTACGACCAGCAACATCTGCGGATGCAGGACGGCGAACAGCACTTTATCCCGGACGAGCTTTGGCAGTCTACAACAAACAAGTTCGGCCGGTACGAGCTGCGGAGCGAACGCCAGTGGCGGCAGCTCATTGGCAGCAAGGACTGTGGCTCCTTCCGCACCACTGCCAATCATTGGCTGTGGTTTTTTGTCACGGCCAACTGGGATGTGTATCCCAACTACATGGGTCCCGCACCGTGGTGGAAGTTGGGCAATCTGAACACAGATACCTGGCAGGAGATCTGGCAGCGGTTCCAAGACAAAGCGTGCATCGGCCTGCAGGCCATGAACAGCTGGACTGATGTCCAGTTGGCAGAAGCCTATGGTGATCCGGAAGGGACGGGTTTGTTCGACAGCCCATGGCAGGTGGTGGATTATTGGCTGGGCCATGCCTGCCGTGACGCGCATGTCCGGCAGGCTTCTGGCGAGGTTTGAGGCAAACATATTCCTTTTTTTGCCAGATACCTGGTAGCTGGAAGAAAAAGGAAGCAATAGAAGAAAAAGGAAGCAGTAGACGAGAAAGAAGTGACAGGAAGGCGCAAGCGGTCTCGCCAAGGTATCGCCAGTCTGCTTCGGGGCAGAATGGCTGCGGCGCACCGTCTCGTGCGCCCTTTTGGAATCATGAAAAAGCATGGCCCGAGGGCCATGCTTTTTGACAATGCACGGATGCTAACTAGCACGAGTTCTAAACGCCTGCCGAACAGGCATGTACCAACTTTATTGCTTTTCCGGTTCCGGGTAATCCACACCGTACGTCTCCGCAGTTACTTTCACCATCACTTGGTCTTCGTCAGGCCGATCCATGCGATTCCGTGGTTGATTCACCACTTGGTCGATGACTTCCATGCCCGAAACAACCTTGCCGAAGCCGGCATAGGCACCATCGAGATGGGGAGCATCGGCTACCATAATGAAGAACTGGCTGCCTGCCGAATCGGGGTTTTGGGCCCGGGCCATGGAGATGACACCGCGCTCATGCTTGAGATCGTTGGCAAATCCGTTCTGGCTGAACTCGCCTGCGATGGCATAGCCTGGTCCTCCAGTACCGGTTCCAGTTGGATCACCACCCTGGACCATGAAGCCCGGGATGACGCGGTGGAAGATGGTGCCGTCATAGAAGCCAGCTTGGACTAACGACAGGAAGTTATTCACCGTATTGGGAGCAACGTCAGGGTACAGTTCAACCACCACAGTACCGACGTCTCCGACCTCTATGGTGACTTGGGGATTGGCAGGCCCTTCAGCGGCCGCTGGTACGGAAAGCCCGAAGAGAAGCACAACAACAACAATGGCTAACGAACTATAAAACACAAACATACCTCCTGAATTGGATTTTTTTGGGGCGGTGAATGTTTGCTTCTGCCAAGGGACGGCAGATCCTGAAGTAGACTGCGCATTCACAAACTTCTTACTCCACCCCGAACTCGTACTCCGTGATATGATGATAGGTTTCGCCCGCTCGCAGAATTGGTGAGGGGAAGTGGGTATGTTTCATGGCATTGGGGAAATATTGTGTCTCCAAGCAGAAACCAGACCGGGGTGGGTACTTGGCTCCACCTTTGCCTGTATCCTCGTCGGTAAGCATGTTGCCGGCGTAAAATTGGATGCCTGGTTTGGTCGTGAAGACCTTCATGGTGCGACCGCTGTCGGGGTCCCATGCTTGGGCGGCCAACGCCAGTTCCTTGCCACCGCTGTCGAGGATCCAGTTGTGGTCAAAGCCCTTGCCGTTTTGAATTTGCTCGTGGTTGCTCTCGATATCCTGGCCAATGGGCTTCGGTTCTGTGAAGTCCATCGGCGTGCCTTTGACGGAGCGCACTTCGCCGGTGGGCAGGCATTCATCACTAACAGCTGTATAGCGTTCGGCATGGATCTGCAGCAGATGGTGGCGAATGTCCCCATGGTCATGTCCGGAAAGATTGAAGTAGGCGTGATTGGTCAAGTTGACCACGGTGTCTTTGTCGGTGACGGCCTTATACTCAATGCGCAGTTTGCTCGCGTCGTCAAAGCTGTAGATCACCGTGACATCCAGCGTACCTGGATAGTTCTCCTCGCCATCTTGACTGCGGTACGTAAGCTGTAGTTGGGTGTCGCTGAGTATTGTTGGTTCCCAGATAACCTTGCCAAAGCCCTTGTTACCGCCGTGTAGGTGATTCCGGCCGTTGTTTTTCGCAAGATGGTATGTGACATCATTGAGGGTGAACTGGGCATCTTCAATGCGGTTGGCGTGACGACCGACCAATGAACCAAAATGGCGCGTGCCCACCACATACTCGTCCAGTGTGTCATAGCCTAAGGTAACGTCGGCCAACGTACCCTGCTGATCTGGAACCCGGATCTTGGTGATGATCCCGCCGAAGTTGATGATCTCCACGGAAGCACCGTGGGCGTTCTCAAAGGTGAATGCAGTGATGGGTTTGCCATCAACGTGGCCAAAAGGCCGCTGTGAAATGCCCATGAATTCATCTCCTCGGAGCAACATGGAGGTTGCGACCCCCTCGAAACGCCAAAGCGTTAGCCATAGTGCGCCAGCGCTGGGCGATCGAGGGTCTTTAACTAACGCTCGACGGGGGCTGCTTAAGCCGAAGC